>CAZUGZ010000031.1:17510-27861 GCA_964620555.1 uncultured Alteromonadaceae bacterium | reverse complement strand
GTAGAGGGATCATCCCGACCCCATGATGCTGTCTACTGGTGATAGAATCCGCTCCATGCTTGCATCGACACATCCCGGCCTGGCGCGCCAGCTGGCTGCACTGTTTTACGACAGCCTGCTGATCCTGTCGCTGATCCTCTTGCTGGTGGCCCTGGCCACCGGTCTGCAGGCCCTTTTGACCGGGGGCGGCGGCACGGCGGGTGACCCGGTTCAGCTCCATCCCCGACTGGTGCAGGTGCTGGTGGTGATCGCAATATTGGGCTTTTACAGCGGGTTCTGGCGGCTGCAGGGCCAGACCCTGGGCATGCAGGCCTGGCGCATCCAGCTGCGCTGCCGCGGCGGCCGGCCATTGACCTGGTGGCGCTGTCTGCTGCGCTGTGGCTGTGCGGTGCTCTCCCTGCTGCCCCTGGGGATGGGCTTCTGGTGGTGCCTGTTCGATCGGGAAAGCCGCAGTTGGCACGATCACCTGTCCGCTACCGAATTGTACCTGCTGCCCAAAAACAAGGGCTGATCCCTCGCCGTCCCCGCCCATTTCGTCATACACTTGCACCATCCTGAACTGAGGAGTTGCCATGGACTTCACCGCCAGAAAAATTACCCAACCGGAATTGCTGAAGACCGACTGCATCGTGGTGCCGGTTTTTGCCGACGGCAAACTCGATGCGGCCGGCAGGGCACTGGACGAGGCTAACGGGGGCCTGCTGACCTCGGCCCTGAGCAATGGAGAATTGCGCGGTAAAGTCGGCCAGGCACAACTGCTGCACTGCCAACCCGAGGCCGGCGCCAGGCGCGTTTTGCTGCTCGGTTGTGGCAAGGCCAGCGGACCCAACGAGAAAAATGCCCGCAAGATCATAGCCACACTGCTCAAGACGCTGCTGGCCAGCAGAGCCCGGGAGGCGTGTCTGTTACTGGAGCCCCTGCAGGGCAAAAAACTGAGTTACGCGCGTTTCAGTTCCCTGCTGGCTGTCGCCGCTGTCCATTCCAGCTACCGGTACCGGGAAACCCTGAGCAAACCGGGGGCACGGCCCAAATTGAAAAAGATCCTCTTGGCTACCAGTAGTGCCGCGGTTACCGCGCAGTGCAAGGCAGCACTGCTGCAGGGCCAAAAGATCGGTGACGGCATCAATTACACCCGGCAGTTGGGCAACCTGCCGGCCAATATCTGCACTCCCACGTACCTGGCCGAGCAAGCCGGCGAACTGGGTGCGGACGACAGCCGGTTCAGCCTGCAGATTCTCGAAGAGGCGCAGATGCGGGAGCTGGGCATGGGCGCCCTGCTCTCGGTAAGCGCCGGCAGTGACGAGCCCGCCAAGTTGATCGTCATGGAGTATCGGGGTGCCGACGACAGCCACCAACCCTACGTCCTGGTGGGCAAGGGCATCACCTTCGACAGCGGTGGCATCAGCCTCAAACCCGGCGCCAAGATGGATGAAATGAAATTCGACATGTGCGGTGCCGCCACCGTGTTGGGCGTGATGCAAAGCGTCCTCGCCATGCAGTTGCCGCTGAATGTCATCGGTATCATTGCCACCTCCGAAAACATGCCCAGTGGTGCGGCCAGCAAACCCGGCGATGTGGTGACCAGCATGTCCGGGCAGACCATCGAAATTCTCAACACCGACGCCGAAGGCCGCCTGGTGCTGTGCGATGCCCTGACCTATGCCGAGCGCTTCAAACCGGCCGCGGTGATCGATATCGCCACCCTCACCGGAGCCTGCGTGGTGGCCCTGGGTTCCCACGCCACCGGCATGTACAGCAACCACAACGGCCTGGCACGGCAGTTGCGCCGGGCCGGGACCCGCAGCCACGATCGCGTCTGGCGCATGCCGCTGTGGGAGGATTACCAGAAACAATTGAAGACCAACTTTGCGGATATGGCCAACATCGGAAGTCCCGGCGCCGGCAGTGTCACCGCCGCCTGCTTCCTGGCCAGGTTCACCAAAAAATATCGGTGGGCGCACCTCGATATTGCCGGCACCGCCTGGCACGGTGGCGGTCTCAAGGGCGCCACTGGTCGTCCGGCCGGAATGCTGCTGCAATTTCTGATGGAGCGGGCCGCCGACCAATGACCAGGGTGGATTTTTACCTGCTGGAGCGGCAGCAGGCAGAGGAGCGAACGCGCTTCGCCTGCAAACTGGTCAATACGCTCTACCGCCGGGGCCGCTCGCTGTACCTGCATGCCATCGATGAAAGCGCGGCCCGGGCCCTGGACGATCTGCTGTGGAGTTATTCTCCCTCGGCCTTTCTTCCCCACGGCCTGCTGGGCAGTGCCGATGCCGAACGCATCGCCATCGGTTGGGGGGACGACCCGGCCGGGCACCAGGACGTTATGATCAACCTGTCCCTGTCCGTGCCGGAATTTTTCAGCCGTTTCGAGCGCGCGGTGGAGGTGGTGGTGCCGGTACCGGGAATTCGCGAGCCGCTGCGGGAATCCTGGAAGTTCTACCGGGACCGGGGATATCCGTTGCACCGCAACGAGATTCCAGCCTCCTGAAGCGGGCATCCGCCGTTCCAAAGGCCGCCATGGACAAGACCTACCAGCCAGCCCGGATCGAATCCCGATGGTATGAACACTGGGAGCAGCAGGGCTACTTTGCCCCCAGCGGCGAGGGCGATGCCTATACCATCATGATCCCGCCGCCCAATGTGACCGGCACGCTGCACATGGGGCATGGCTTTCAGGAAGCCATCATGGATGCGCTGATCCGCTACCACCGGATGCAGGGCCGCAATACCCTGTGGCAGGTCGGCACCGACCACGCCGGCATCGCCACCCAGATTGTGGTGGAGCGACAGTTGGAAGCGGAGGGCAGTTCCCGCCACAGTCTGGGCCGGAAGAAGTTCATCGAAAGGGCCTGGCAGTGGAAGGAAGAATCCGGGGCTGCCATTACCCGGCAACTGCGTCGTCTGGGCTCCTCCCTGGACTGGTCGAGGGAACGCTTCACCCTGGACCCCGGGCTGTCGGCAGCAGTGCGCAAGGTGTTCTGCCAGTTGTACCGGGAGGGCCTGATCTATCGGGGACCGGGCCTGGTCAACTGGGACCCGTCCCTGCAAACCGCAGTCTCCGACCTGGAAGTGGTGGCCGAGGCAGAGGCCGGTTCCCTGTGGTACTTCCGCTATCCGCTGAGCGACGCCGAGGGCAGCCTGGTGGTAGCTACCACCCGCCCCGAAACCATGCTCGGCGATACCGCGGTGGCGGTGCATCCCCAGGATCATCGCTATGCCCACCTGCTGGGCCAGCACATCACCCTGCCTCTCAGCGGGCGCCGGATACCGATCATCGCCGACGACCAGGTGGACCGGGAATTCGGTACCGGTTGCGTGAAGATCACCCCGGCCCACGATTTCAACGACTACCGCATGGGCCAGCGCCATCAACTGCAAATGATCAACATCTTCCATGCCGACGCCAGCCTCAACGACCAGGTTCCCGAACCCTACCGGGGTCTGGACCGGTTCGAAGCGCGGCAACGGGTCGTCGCCGACCTGGAAACCCTGGGGCTGCTGGACAAGGTCGAAGACCACAGCGTCAGCGTTCCCCGCGGCGACCGCTCGGGCGCAGTCATCGAGCCGTGGCTCACCCACCAGTGGTACGTGGCTGCCGAGCGGCTGGCGCAACCCGCCATCGAGGCCGTCGCGCAGGGTGCGATCCGCTTTGTTCCCAAACAGTGGGAGAATACCTACTTTCGCTGGATGCGGGACATTCAGGACTGGTGTATTTCCCGCCAGTTGTGGTGGGGACACCGCATACCAGCCTGGTACGACGCGAGCGGCAACCTGTACGTCGGCGAGGACGAAGAGGAAGTGCGCAGGGAACACCAGCTGGCCGCGGAGCTTGAACTGCGCCAGGACGAGGATGTCCTCGATACCTGGTTTTCCTCGGCGCTGTGGACTTTCTCGACCCTGGGCTGGCCCGAGGACAACGCTGACCTCGACACCTTCCACCCCACTTCGGTACTGGTTACCGGGTTCGACATCATCTTTTTCTGGGTGGCCCGGATGATCATGATGAGCTTGCATTTCCGCGGCGAAGTGCCCTTTCACACGGTCTACGTGCACGGTCTGGTGCGCGACAGCCACGGCCAGAAAATGTCCAAATCCAAGGGCAACGTGCTGGACCCCATTGACCTGATAGACGGTATCGGGTTGGAAGACCTGATCGCCAAGCGCACTGCCGACCTGTTACAACCCGATCTGGCTCGGAAAATCGAACGGCAGACGCGCCGCGAGTTTGCCGACGGCATCGCCGCCCACGGCACCGATGCGCTGCGCTTTACCTACTACTCCCTGGCCTCCACCGGGCGCGACATCAAATTCGACATCGGCCGCATCGAGGGTTTTCGCAACTTTTGCAATAAATTGTGGAATGCCTCCCGCTACGTGCTGATGCAATGCGAAGGGCGGGACTGTGGCGCCGGCGAGGATGGCGACTACCCTCTGCGGCTGGCCGAGCGCTGGATTACGGCTCGGCTGGCGGCCACTTCCGCCGAGGTGCAGCGGGCCATCGCCGACTACCGATTCGACCTCGCCTCCCAGGCCGTCTACGAATTTGTCTGGAACCAGTTCTGTGACTGGTACCTGGAATTTTCCAAGCCGGTGCTCTGGGATCCGGCGGAAACCGAGGCCGACAAGATCGGCACCCGCAGAACCCTGGTGCGGGTACTGGAAGCCACACTGCGCCTGGCCCACCCGCTAATGCCCTTCATCACCGAGGAAATCTGGCAGCGGGTGGCCCCCCTGGCCGGCAAATCGGGGCCCACCATCATGCTGCAGCCCTACCCGGACGGCGCCGACCTCAGTTCAGACCCGGCCGCGCAGTCGGACAGCGCCACCATGGATTGGCTCAAAGCGGTTATCGTGGGCATTCGCACAATTTGCGCTGAATTGAATATCGCACCGGGAGCAAAATTGCGGGTGCTGCTGCGCAACGGCGACGAAGACGACCGCAAGCGGCTGGCTGCCAACCGGCACTATCTCCTGAAACTTGCCAAACTCACGGAAATCCGTTTTCTCGACGAAGGGGAAGTCCCACCGATGGCCGCCGCTGCCCTGGTGGGAGAACTGGAAATACTGCTGCCCATCGCCGGGCTGATCGATCGCGAGGCGGAACTGGCGCGTCTGGCCAGGGAGATAGGCAAGTTGGAAGCAACGGTTCGACGACTGACCGGCAAACTGGCCAATCGCCAGTTTATAGACCGCGCTCCGCCCGCAGTGGTGGCCGGGGCGCGGGAAAAGCTGGCCAGTCAGCAGCAGGCATTGCAAAAACTGCAACGCCGCCACGCCGAGTTCCAGCCGTCGTGAGTCGATTCGGGAGCTGCGGTCAAAGACGCTGGATGCCGGGTCGAGCCCGGCATCACGGTAGGGGGGTCATCCAGATCCCGATAGCACAACTCAGCTTTGGTGAGGTAGATAAATGAGTGAGCGAGTAACCGGCAAGGTGAAGTGGTTCAATAACAGCAAAGGCTTTGGTTTCATCGCCGGGCAGGAGCCCGATGGCGAAGATATCTTCGTCCACTTCCGGTCCATCCTGGGGGAAGGCTACAGGACCCTGGACGAAGGCCAGCAAGTCGAATTCAGGGTCGTAAAGGGCCCCAAGGGCTTGCAGGCTGAAGAAGTCACCAAGCTGTAGCACCGGCGCAGCCCCGGGACTCCTGCAGCCATGCCGCGGGCGCGTCGCCGGTGCCCCATTCAATCCAGGGCGACAGCAACCAACAGCCTGGCCCCGGCGGGCATGGGGTTCCCGGGTGCAGTCTGGTATAGTTTGCAGTGCCTGTAACGACGGGCTTGCACGACAACATCCTTCGACACGTTCCATTGACACAATCCGAATCTGCTTAACGAGAATTCCATGAACTTTTTTCCCAAACTGGCAGTCAGCCTGATCATTGCCGCCATCGCCACTGTCCTGGTTACAAAACTGAATCTACATGGTGCCGTACCATTGGGGATCACTTTTGCCGTGGTCGCGGTCCTGGCATCGCTGCTGGGGGATATCCGGCTTCCGCTGCCTGACCACGGTACTGCCGGCGCCGGCCAACGGGAGCGGGGCAAGGTAAAGTGGTTCAATAGCAACAAGGGTTTCGGCTTCATCATCCGGGAAAATGGCGAAGAAATTTTCGTCCACTCCCGCTCCATTACCGGGTCGGGCAAGGGGCGGCGTTCCCTGCGGGACGGTCAGCCGGTATCCTTTGTCGTCCGCGACAGCAACAAGGGGCCCCAGGCCGAAGAAGTCGAAGCGCACTGAGCGGCAATCGCCAGCCTTCAATCTGGTGCAAATTCTTCCAGACGCGGTTCGGGGGGCACGCCGGACCACATGGGGCAAATAGCTGTACTCCTGCGCCGGATTTGAGCAGAATTTCCTCGTCAGTCCCAGGAAACTGGTATAAGAAGACACCTTGTCATTGCTGCACTGTAGCGTTTTTTTCAGGGCGGTCCGAGGACAACTGACAGGAAAAGCGACGCCGCAGAGGATTCACATGAGCCAGTGCCCCTACATCAACCTGCTGGACAACGACACCTATGCCCAGGGCATGCCCTACGACGAACTGGCCCGCATTCGTGCCGCCGGGTCGCTGGTGAAAATGGATGATCCCAATACCGGCGTACCTTACTGGGCGGTGGTGCGGCGCGATGCGCTGGACTACATCTCCCAGAATCCGCAACTCTTTTCTTCGGCGGCACAGGGCCCGTTTCCCATAGAAAACGACTATGAGGAAAACCAGAAGTTGATGGCGGAGAATTTTATTATCTACATGGACCCGCCCCGGCACATGAAATACCGCAAGGTGGTGCGCGATGCCTTCACCCCCAGGGCGGTGGCCGACATGGAGCCCGGATTGCGCCGCTTTGCCCGCGAAATCATCGACCGGGTAGCTGGCCGGGGCGAATGCGAGTTCGTCGAGGACGTGGCCGCGGAACTGCCGCTGATGGCAATTCTGGCGATCCTGGGCGTGCCCCTGGAGGACCGCAAGCAGTTCTTCCACTGGACCAATGTGATGGCCTTCGAAGATGACCCCGACATTGCCAGCGGCCGCGAAGAAGCTGTCGAGGCCAACACCCAGGTACTTGCCTACGCCTATGAGCACGCACAACGGCAGCGCCGGAATCCCACCAGCCAGGTCGTCGAGGCCCTGCTCAATGGTGTCGTGGACGGAGTGCCGGTCAGTGCCGAAATGTTTGCCTGGATGTTCCAGCTGATCGTGGTGGGCGGCAACGAAAGCACCCGCACGGTGACCGCCCACGGTATGCGCCTGTTGATGGAACACCCGGACCAGTTGCAGCAACTGCTGGACCACCCCCGGGACATACCCGACGCGGTGGAAGAAATCCTGCGCTACAACACCGCCTTCATCGCCATGCGCCGCACCGCCATGGCCGATGTGGAGGTCGCCGGGCAACAGATCAGCAAGGGCGACAAGATCATCCTCCACTACCACGCTGTCAATCACGACGAGCAGGTTTTCGGCGAGGACGCCATGCAGTTCGACATTCACCGGGCCAAACGCACCGACAACCTGTCCCGCCAGTTGCGCTCCTTCGGCATAGGCGAACATTTCTGCCTGGGCATGAACCTGGCGCGACTGGAACTGCGTATCATTTTCGAGGAAATGCTGCCGCGTCTGCGCAACCCCCGCTTTGCCGGGGAAGTGACCTACATGCGCAATTTCTTCATCAACACCATCAAGTCCATGCCGATCACCTTTGATCCGGAGGTAAAAAGCCGAACCGGCGCCACACTCCCGGATTAAATGGTCCGCTCATCCAGCCAGCCCCGCAGATTGTCGCCAATCAGGTCGGCCAGAAAGCGGATGTGGGGGGCACTGGCGTTGAGGGCAGGAATGTACTGGTACTGCTCTCCCCCGTTATCGAGAAATACCTGCCGGTAGCCAATGGCGACTTCCTCCAGGGTTTCCAGACAATCCGCCGCGAATCCCGGACAAACCACCTGTACCGAGCGGGTGCCATTGCGGGCCAGGTCGACCAGCGCGTCGCCGGTGTAGGGCTGCAGCCACTGGGCCGCGCCAAACCGGGACTGGAAAGTCACCAGGTATTGATCGTCCCGCAGGCCAAGTTTCCCGGCCAGCAGGTGCGCGGTGTTCCGGCATTGGTTGTAGTAGGGGTCGCCCTGCTCTACGGAACGTTGCGGCAGACCGTGAAAGGACAGCAACAGTTGCTGCGCCACACCGTGCGAGCGCTGGTACTCGCGGATGGCGTCGGCCAGCAACTGGATGTAGCCGGGCTGGTCGTGGTAGTGGCTGAGCAGCCGCAGGTCGGGAACCCGGCGGCATTTGCGCAATTCCGCGGCAATGGCGTCAAAGGTGGAACCGCCGGTAGCGGACGAGTACTGGGGATACAGCGGCAGCACCAGCAGCCGGTCGGCACCCGCCTGCAGCAGCGCCTGTACTCCGTCGGCCAGGGAGGGCCGGCCGTAGCGGAAGGCATGGCGGAGTTCCAGTTGGTCGCCGTGTCGCTCCCGCAGAAGCTGTTGCAGGGCCTGGGCCTGGGCGCGGGTGTGTAGCGCCAGCGGCGAGCCCGCCGCCGTCCAGATGGAGCGATAGGCTTTTGCCGAGCGCGCCGGTCGAGTCAACAGCACCACGCAATTGAGTAGTAGAAGCCACGGCAACCGCGGCAGCTCAACCACTCGGGGGTCGGACAGGAATTGTCGCAGCCAGGGGCGTACGGCTGCCGCCGTGGCCGCCTCCGGGGTACCGAGATTGCTGATCAGAACACCGATTCCAGCGGCCCGGCCGCGCTCGGAATCCCCTCGTCCAGGATAGCCCATGCCGGAATCCGTCGGCGGCAAGGTCAAGCCGGTTCTTCAGCCAAATCCTTGACCTTCTCCACGCTGACCTGCAGACCGTCGCCGTCCCCGGCCAGGCTGACCAGCGCGGTGCCCCCCTGTTTGGACAACTCACCGAACAGCACCATTTCCGCCAGCGGCTTCTTGATATTTTCCTGAATCACACGCTCCAGCGGACGTGCCCCCATGGTGATGTCGTAACCCTTTTCCACCAGCCAGTGACGGGCCTCTTCGTCCACCACCAGGTTGACCCGGTTTTCGTCGAGTTGTGCCTGCAGTTCCATCAGGAATTTGTCCACCACGGTGAGGATGACCTCGGTATCCAGCGGGTTGAACTGAATCACGGAGTCGATGCGATTGCGAAATTCCGGAGTGAACATCCGCTTGATCGCTTCCATGGCGTCACTGCTGTGGTCCTGAACGCTAAAACCGATGGAACGGCGGCTGATACTTTCGGCCCCGGCATTGGTTGTCATGATCAGAATTACATTGCGAAAGTCGGCGCGCCGACCGTTGTTGTCGGTCAGGGAGCCGTGGTCCATAACCTGCAGCAGCAGGTTGAACACTTCCGGATGGGCCTTCTCCACTTCGTCGAGCAACACCACGCAGTGTGGGTTCTTGGTGACCGCATCGGTGAGCAGGCCACCCTGATCGAAGCCGACGTAACCGGGGGGTGCCCCGATCAGGCGCGATACCGTGTGCCGCTCCATGTACTCCGACATGTCAAAGCGCACCAGTTCCAGGCCCAGAATGCGGGCCAACTGGCGGCTCACCTCGGTCTTGCCGACACCGGTGGGGCCGGCAAACAGGAAGGAGCCGATGGGTTTGGTGGAGGGTTTGAGCCCGGCACGAGCCAGTTTGATGGCCGTGGCCAGGCTCTCGATCGGCCGGTCCTGGCCGAACACCACCATCTTCAGGTTGGCCTCCAACTTGCGCAATGCCTCCTTGTCGGAGGCACTGACCGACTTGGGCGGGATGCGGGCAATCTTGGCGACCACCATCTCCACATCACCCACCCCTACCAGCTTTTTGCGCCGGGAGGGGGGCTGCAACTGCTGGTAGGCGCCGGCCTCGTCGATGACGTCGATGGCCTTGTCCGGCAGGAAGCGGTCATTGATATGGCGCTCGGCCAGTTGGGCCGCCGCGCGCAGGGCCTTGTCCGAATAGCGCAGGTGGTGATGTTCCTCAAAGCGGCTCTTGAGGCCCTTGAGAATCAGGTAGGTCTCCTCGACCGAGGGTTCCAGCACGTCCACTTTCTGAAAGCGACGGCTGAGCGCCTTGTCCTTGTCAAAGATACCGCGGTACTCCTGAAAGGTAGTGGAACCGATGCAACGCAACTTGCCGGAGGCGAGCATGGGTTTGAGCAGGTTGGAGGCATCCATGACACCACCGGAAGCGGCGCCGGCTCCGATGATGGTATGAATTTCATCGATGAACAAAATGGCGGAGTCCAGCTGGCCCAACTCCGCCAGCAGGCCCTTCAACCGCTTCTCGAAATCACCCCGGTACTTGGTGCCGGCCAGCAGCGAGCCCAGGTCCAGGGCGTAGACC
>CAZUGZ010000031.1:2107-17500 GCA_964620555.1 uncultured Alteromonadaceae bacterium | reverse complement strand
TGGTACATCACCGTCCACCAGCAACTTGGCCAGCCCCTCGGCGATAGCGGTCTTCCCAACTCCGGATTCCCCGATCAGCAGGGGGTTGTTCTTGCGCCGCCGCGACAGAATCTGGGACACCCTCTCGACTTCCGCCAGACGACCAATCAGGGGATCGATATGCCCCGCTGCCGCCATTTCATTGAGGTTGATCGCAAACTTTTCGAGCAGGCTGCCCTTGCCCTCACTGCCCTCCTCATCGGACAGGGGAACGGTGCCTTCCTCACTCTCTTCCCCCACCTTGGAAATGCCGTGGGTGATGTAATTCACCACATCGAGCCGGGCGATGCGCTGCATCTTCAGAAAATACACCGCCTGACTTTCCTGCTCGCTGAAAATGGCGACCAGTACATTGGCTCCGGTGACCTCGGCCTTACCCGAGGATTGCACATGAAATACCGCCCGTTGCAGCACCCGCCGGAAACCCAGGGTGGGCTGTGTGTCGCGATTCTTGCCCTCTGCGCCTATCAGCGGGGTAGTGGCGTCGACGAATTCGGTGAGGTCTCCGCGCAGGTTGGCGATATCGGAACCGCAGGCGGTGAGAGCCTCGAGCGCAGACTGGTTGTCCAGCAGGGCCAGCAGCAGATGTTCCACGGTCATGAACTCGTGTCGTTTGGCACGAGCATTGCTGAAAGCCTGGTTCAGTGTTTGCTCCAGTTCCTTGCTCAGCATGTGGCTTTCCTCCGCCTCGTATCAGTCCTCTGATGCCTCGATTTCGCACAGCAGCGGATGCTGGTGCGCACGAGCATATTGATTTACCTCGGTGGCCTTGGTTTCGGCGATATCCCGGGAAAACACCCCACACACACCACGACCGCGCGTGTGCACCATCAACATGATTTGCGTGGCCTGTTCCCGGGACATGCGAAAGAACCGCTCCAGCACCTCCACCACGAACTCCATGGGGGTGTAGTCATCGTTTATCAAGATCACCTTGTACAGCGGCGGGTGCTCGAGCTGGGGGTCCTCCTCCAGTACGGCGGTATCCCCCTCCTGCCAGGGCCGGTCCTCGGCGTCATCGCCGACCATCAGATAGGTGTCCTCACGCCTTGGGTCTTTCATCGCCATAGTATAAGCGAAAATGATCGACCATAAATCCCCAGGCAGGCGGCGTGGGCAGGCAAGCCCGGGGGCGCTATCCCATGTGTCGGATGATTTCCCGGCCGAATTCGGAACAGCTTTTCAACTCGGCATTTTCCATGAGCCGTTCAAAGTCATAGGTAACGGTCCTGGCCTGGATCGCTCCGTTCATGCCCTTGATAATCAGGTCGGCGGCTTCATTCCAGTCCAGGTGCCGCAGCATCATTTCCGCCGACAAAATCAGCGAACCCGGGTTGACCTTGTCCTGCCCGGCGTACTTGGGGGCGGTGCCGTGAGTGGCCTCGAACAGGGCGATGTGGTCACTCAGATTGGCCCCGGGGGCAATCCCGATACCGCCGACCTGGGCCGCCAGTGCATCGGACAGATAGTCCCCATTCAGATTCAGGGTGGCCACCACGCTGTATTCCTGTGGCCGGGTCAGAATCTGCTGCAACATGGCGTCGGCGATTACGTCCTTGATCACGATCTGTCTGTCGGTTCGGGGGTTGGTCAGGGAAATCCAGGGGCCACCGTCCAGCAATTCACCGCCGAATTCTTCCATGGCCAACTCGTAGCCCCAGTCGCGGAAAGCGCCTTCGGTATACTTCATGATGTTGCCCTTGTGTACCAGCGTGACACTGGGCAGATCCTGGTCGATACAGTATTGAATCGCCTTGCGCACCAGGCGCTTGGTGCCCTGCTCCGAAACCGGCTTGATGCCGATCCCCACCCCTTCGGGAAAGCGGATCTTGGTGGCGCCCATTTCATTGACGATGAAATCGACCACCTGTCGGGCTTCCTCGGAGTCGGCCTGGTATTCGATGCCGGCATAGATGTCCTCGGAATTCTCCCGGAAGATCACCATGTCGCACTTATGGGGTTCCCTGACCGGTGAGGGCACACCCCGAAACCAGCGCACCGGGCGCAAACACACGTAGAGGTCCATTTCCTGACGCAGGGCCACATTCAGTGAACGGAATCCACCACCTACCGGGGTAGTCAACGGACCTTTGATGGCCACCGAGTAATCCCGGATCGCCTGCAGGGTTTCCTCCGGGAACCAGTCGCCGTCGTACAACTCCGCAGCTTTTTCTCCGCTGTAGATTTCCATCCAGGAAATCTTCCTGGCACCGCCGTAGGCTTTCTCCACCGCCGTGTTGACCACGTTCAGCATCACCGGGCTGATATCGACACCGATGCCATCACCTTCGATGAAAGGGATAATCGGATGGTCGGCAACATTGAGGGAGTGATCCTCATTGACCGTGATTTTTTCACCTTCAGAAGGCACCTTGATGTGGGTGTAGCCCATAACTTGCTCCGAGTTGCGTTGTCGGGGGGGACGGGGAAAGGCGCGTATTATAGCACTGAATCTTGGCGGGTATCGGCGTTCGCAGCAGAAGGTTGGTGATATATGCGGGTCAGCGTTCCTCCAGCATGTCCGCCACCTGCTGCCGGTAGTGCGGCTTGAATTCCTGGTGGGGAAAAATCCAGAACCGTCGTTCGCAAATGGCCTCGAACACAATCCTGGCCAGGCGAGCGGGTGACATGGTTTTCATGGCCTGTTCCTCCGCCTGCTGCCCCGCCGAGGGGACGTCATCGGCAGTGGACAAGTGATTGGCGGAATCCAGCATCGCTGTGGCCACCGGACCGGGACACAACACGGACACCCCGATCTCCGGATTCGACTTCTGCAGTTCCATGTGCAGGGTTTCCGTCAAGGCTCTCACTGCCGCCTTGGATGCCTGGTAGGGGGCCAGCATCGGCATCGTCAACAACGCGCCCAGTGACGCGGTATTGACAATGTGGGCAGCACTGCCCTGCGCCAACAGGCGCGGTACAAAGCTGCGCAAACCGTGGACTACTCCCATCAGGTTTACGCCGAGGTGCCACTGCCAATCTTCAACCGATTGTTGCCAGCTATTGCCAAGCCTGAGCACGCCAGCATTGTTGAACAGCAGATCCACCTGACCGAACTCGCCAAAACTGGCTTCCGCCAAACGCTCCACCGACTCTGCATCGGCGACATCGGTGGGCATCGCCAGGTTGGCAACCCCAAGCTCTTCCAGCTCGGCACCCAGTTTTTCCAGCCCGCCGGGATCGATGTCAGCCAATACCACCGACATCCCCAGTTGCCCACAGTGCTGCGCCAGCCCGCGGCCAATGCCACTTGCGGCGCCAGTGACGACGGCGACCTTCCCGTTGAATTCCTGCATGCTGGTGCTCCCTGGTTACGGTAAAGATGAATGCGGGGATGGCGGCAATGATGCACCATGCCGCGACCGCAGCCAAGGATCAAAGAAAAAAGAAATCCGCAACCGTCGCCGCGGTCAGACTGACGAACTCATCGGACTGCACCATGTTCAGGAAGGCGCTGCCCTGGGTGTGTTGAATCGTGAACAGCTGACCGATCCACCAGGCAAAACCGCCCGGGTCCGGGGCGCGCCCAAACACGTTTCTGTACATGTGGGTGACAAACTCTTCGGCCCCGACATTGCCGCTGTCGTTGCTGTCGGCCAGGCCGATGAACTCGTCTGATCTCACGAAGCGGTCCGCCACCTCCTCGATGGAATACGTGCCGGTTCGAATGGTATCCAACCAGAAATCGAAACCGCCCCGGTCCGGAGCGCGGCCCAGGCTGCCGTAATACATGCGGTACAGTTGTGCCTCCTCCGCGCTGATCTCCCCATCGACGCCAGCGATGGTGGACTGGTACAGCGGCACCCCCGGCTGAAACAGCCCCGCCGCCAGGTTGTACTGCTGAATCAGGTTGCCTGCCTGGCTGAGGGATGTGGATTCACCAGCCAATCCGGCCCTTTCAAATTCGAAGAAACGGGCCTCATCGCCACTGACGAGGTCACTGATGATGAGGACACCGTCGTCGGTAACCAGTTTGTAACGACCGAGATTCTGTTCATTCAGATGCACCAGGTCCTGACCCGAGCCAGCGTACACCTGGTCGCCGCCGACGCTGTAGCGGTACTCGTCGTCGCCGGAACCCAACTGCACCCAGTCATTGCCCGGGCCTCCGTCAACCCAGTCATTGCCTCCCCGAACCTGAATTCGGTTGTCGAGATCGTTGCCGGTGACCCGGTCGTTGCCATCCACGGTAATGACTTCCTGCATCCTGGTGTCCGGGTCGAGGTAGAGATTGGGATCGGACGACGCTCCACTGCCATTGCCACCCCGGGTGTCGGACCAGCTATCGGGGTTGAGATCGACGACCAGGTCTGCTTCCACATCGATGACCAGCACATTGCGGCCACCGCTATCGGCAATCGCCAGGTAGCTGTTGATAAAATTGTGTGAGCTAAAGCTGTCGCCATAGTCCAGATTTTCCCCGGGCAGCGGATCGTCGATGGAGCGGTCGATGATGTAGAGGTCATTGCCGCTGTCATGGGACGGGCCATACAGGTAGCGCAGCGCCTCGAGGTCCATGGCGGCGAAACTTGCGTTCATTCCGCTGTCGGTTGAACCCGGCGCCGCCCCATGCTCTGACATCACGGTGTAACGAACGTAATCGAGTGCCTCCGGCAACGGGTCCGCGGCGGAACCTTCACTGACCGAAAAACCGTTTTTCGTGGTTGCACTGAGCCCCAGGGCAGTACCGATCGCGGCGGGTAACGCAGCGAGGAAGGCAGTGGCGTCCAGATCGTGATGCAGCCAGATATCACTGGATATGCCCGAAGCCCGGTGCAGTTCCTCATAGTCCACCCGGAATGGCAGCAGGTCGGGGTTGGGCGGATAGGCCAGGGCATGGGCCTGTTCCGGGCCCAGGTCGGTGAGAGAAAAGCGCAAATGGGCCGCACGGGCGTCCTCCACCTCCACAAACTCGACCCCGATGGCCCGTTCAAGCATTCGCAACAACCCGACGACCGTCTCCCGCTGTGCCTCATCGAGCGCGCCAAAACCGGTCCGAAATGGCTGGCTCCACTCCTCCACGTCCTGGTGATAGCCGATTTCCCGGTCCAGCAGGTAGTCCTGTGGCTGATCGGCGAAGGTGTAGGTTATCCGCGTGGGCGAATCCGTTGCCAACGACCAGCGGAACTCGCTGAGTACGTTGTCCAGCGGGCGCTGGGTGGGGGACACGAATTCGACGGTTCTGGACATGACGGGAAGTGTACATCACGCAGGATTTTGTAGCAGACAGGGTAACGCATGGCCGAATGTTTCGTTGACCCGGCACAACACCCCGTCATGCCGGGCTTGACCCGGCATCCAGCGTCTTTTCCATGCCGACCGAAAGCCACTGGATTCCGGCTTTCGCCGGAATGACGAACGTGGGGGCCGGAATGACGTGAAGGGGGAGGGGATATCGACTGCCCTCGCTGTGGCGACCGCATGGAGCAGACCAACGATCCGAGCCAGATTCATATCTGGTACGAAATCTGCGCCCAGCACGGCATCTTCATGGATGCCGGCGAGTTTAGCGATTTCAAATACGAAACCCTGCTGGACAAATTCCGCGCGCTGATAATGGGCAAACGCCCGATCTGAACGCCCTTTATTTACACAGCCCGCCACCGAGCAGATCCCAGGGCTCGCAGTTGTAGATCAGTCGGCCGGATTCACCGTGTTGCCAGTCCAGTGGAATCAGGGTGTTTTCCGGAGGCATGCCGCGCGATGCCTGTTGCTGCAGTTTCTCCAGCGGAATCGGATAGTCGGCCCAATCCAGCGGCGCCCGCCAACCCGGCGGTGGTACCAGTTCGGAGCGGGTGCCGGCCACCGGATACAAACTGCGCCAACGATGAATCGCCTCTGCCATTGCCGCGACCACCTCGGGGTACTGTGGGGCAAGGTTGTTGTATTCGTTGGGGTCCTCGCCGATGCGGAACAGGTAGTTGGTGATCTCCACCGAGGACAGCCCGCTGACGATTTCCTGCACCAGTTTCCACTCATCGTTGAATGCGGTTAGATTGTAGTGGCCCTTGATGGGCGTTTCCGAACCAAAAAACAGGTAGTCCCGGCGCGCCAGTTTTTGCCCGTCGCGTATCGCGGGCAGCACGTTGCGGCCGTCGAGGGGAAAGTTGGTACGCGCCTCGATATCGGCGGCGGCGGCCAGCGTCGGCAGTACATCCATGACCGACATGATGGAATCCGTACTGCCGCCGGCCTCGAGTTGGGCGGGCCAGCGCATGGAGGCAACCACCCGGATACCACCCTCGAAGGTCTCGCCCTTGCCACCGCGCAGCGGAGCGTTGTCGGCACCGCCGGTAGCGTAGGCGGCGCCACCATTGTCGGAGAAGAACAACACCAGCGTGTTGTCGGCAATCCCCTCCTGGTCCAGCGTGTCGAGCACCTGGCCGATGGCCTGGTCCATGCCGTCCACCACGGCGGCAAACATCGGCCTGGCACTGGGCCGCCGCATCAGTTTTGCGATCAGGCGGCTCTGGTCGGTGGATTTGCTGCGGGCGCGGCCCCGCCGGTCCTCCATATCGGCGTATTTGGCCTTGAGTTCAGGAGGCGCATCCAGTGGCGTGTGGGGAGCGATAAAGGGCATGTAGAGGAAAAAGGGCCTGCTCCGGTCCCGCTCCCGAATGTAGCGGGACGCCTCGTCCGCGAGCAGGAACGTTTCGTATCCCTGGTCGTCGATGGAGACCCCGTTGCGCTGGAAGTCCCTGCCGCCCACCATGGAAAATGGCGGGAAATAGCCGACTTCTGTATGTAAATGTCCGTAAAAGTGCTGAAATCCCCGGTTATTGGGATGATAGGTCTGCTGGGCGTGGCCCAGGTGCCACTTGCCCACCATGGCGGTCTGATAGCCCGCATCGAGGAACAGTTCCGGCAGAAAGGTCTCTTCCGGATGCACGCCGTTGGAGTGCCAGGGCAGGAGCACGCCGTAGACAATTCCCAGCCGCATGGGGTCGCGCCCGGTCATCAGCGCCGCCCGGGTGGGCGAGCAGATCGGCGTGGTGTAAAAACGATTCAACTGCACGCCCTCTGCCGCCAGACGATCCAGCGAGGGAGTGTCGATCTGGGTGTTGCCGTGATAACCGACATCGGCCCAACCCAGATCATCCGCCACCAGCACGATGACGTTGGGCCGGGCCGCGGACGACGGCGCGGTCAACAGCAGAGTGCCCACCACCAGGGTACTGACAGACAGTGCCAGGCGCAGCACTCCACGACCTGAATATCCGCGCCGGCGTAAAACTCCGGTGATGCTGTCCGATTCCACCATGATCCCCTCTCCTCGCGATGGTGTCGATGGCGGATTATGTGCGATACGCCTGCCGATATCGATTGTCGACTGCCGGTTCCCACGCCCGGTACAACAATGCCGACCGAAGTCCGGCCAGGTACCCGGTTCGTTGCGGCATTCCTTGCCGGGGGGGATCGCTAGGCGGCATCATAGGCAAAGGCCAGCAACCGGAGAACACAATGAGTGTGAAAACCGAGAGTCGTGCGGCCCTGCACGAACTGATCAGCCTGCTGCAGGAAGTGGACCGGCGTTGGGCCGGGGAGGAGTGGAACCTGCACAGCGCCGAGGATGTCGTGGCCGCGCATCGCGCCCTGATGCACCTGCTGGATGGCGCTGTCGGCACCATGTTCGAGAATGACCCCGCCGACCCCGTGCTGCGCCGCATCGTCACTCCCACCCGCAAATTCACCGGTGACAACTCCGACGCCATCTATTTCGACGCGCCGGTCAGCAGTCGACACAGCTACCTGCTGTGCGGCGAGATGAACGGCGCGGTGTACATGTCGGTCACCCTGGAAGAGGGCACCGAAGACGGTAGCCTGGGTACGCGCACGGCGGGGATCATCAATGACACCCAATTCGATATCGACGCCGATGGCCGCTTCGAAATTGCCCTGGGCGGCGAGGCCCGGGAGCGCAACTGGCTGGGCCTCACCCCGGAAACCTCGCGAATTACCACGCGCCACTACTTCGAGGAGGTGACCTGCGTGGCGGCGGACCCCGCCAGGGTACCCTCGATGACCCTGCGACGACTGGACCGCGGCACGGCCGCCCCACCGCCGCCGGACGACGCCAGTGTCGCGGCCGGCATCCGCCGCGCTGCCCAGTTCCTGCGCAGCCGCACCATCGGCATGCCCCAGATGAGGGAAAGCGCCGACTCGGTCCCATTTTTATCCATCGTCCCCAACCAGTTTCCCGAGCCGGTGGTACCCGGCGACATGGGGCTGGCGGCCATCGATGCGGCCTATTCCATGGCCCCCTGGTTGCTGGGCCCCGATGAGGCCCTGGTGATCACCGGCAGGTGGCCGCGATGCCGCATGGGCAACGTCTGCCTGTGGACCCGCTTTCAGCAGACCCTGGATTACAACAACCGGCAGGTATCCCTGAACCGGGCCCAGACCAGGGCCGACGCCGAGGGCAATTTCCGCATGGTACTGGCCCACAGTGATCCGGGCTGTGACAACTGGCTCGATACCGAGGGGCGCCCCCTGGGGCTGGTCTTCTGGCGCTTTTTCCTGCCCCGGGAAGCGGTGCAGACCCCGCGCGCGGAAGTGGTGAAATTCGCCGCTGTAGCCGCGGCCGGCGACGACGGCGCGGGCCAGGAGTCTGCGCCGTAGAAAATAATCCTGTTGCGAACGCGGCACAGCGGCCCATTTTTCCGCTCTTTTTCGTTACGTAGCACCACGATACCGCTCTGCCCTACCTGCTCAAACCAGCCTTCGCCACAGGCGCTGCGGGTATTGGAGAACTTTTGTCTCTCGTCGCAGGTCTGGTGTAGTCTGGTCCCAACCGCGGCAAGGCGACTACTGCCCAAGGGACAAATGGATGCCATGGACTTGCCCGGCAAATCCGCAGCGGACCGCAACGGGGAGGGGCAACATGGCGGAAGCAGACAACACGGAATCGGGGGGCACCGGCGGCGGCAACGGCACTGGGGCCGGCAATGGCGGCCCTGACGGTGAAGAAGCTTACCAGGTGGTATTGATCGACGAGCCCGCCACCGGGGTGCGGCGCATCACCATGAACCGCCCCGGGCAGCGCAACGCCCTGAACCATCCATTGCGCGGCGAACTGCTGCACGCCCTGCATAGCGCGGACGCCGACCCGCAGGTGCGGGTCATGATCCTGCGCGGGGCCGGACCCTGCTTCTCGGCGGGCTACGACCTGGGGGGCGGCAACGCCGGCTTTGAATATCCTTTTCAAACTGCCGGTGGTGACGGCCAATGGCCGCGCCACGTGGTGGAGGGCTGGATGAAGATCTGGGACCTGGCCAAGCCGGTAATCGCCCAGGTTCACGGTCATTGCCTGGCCGGAGGCAGTGAGTTGGCCACCGGCTGTGACTTGGTGTACGTGGCGAACGACGCCAAAATCGGCTACCCGGCGGTACGCTTCGGGGTACCGGACATGCAGTTTCACCCCTGGCTGCTGGGGATGCGCAAGGGCATGGAGATGCTGTTGACCGGCGATGCCATTTCGGGAGAGGAGGCGGTAGCTTACGGCTGGGCCACCCGCGCCTTCCCCGAGGACGAACTGGAGGCCGCGGTAGTGGCACAGGCGCAGCGGGTCGCCCTGGTGCCAGCCGATATCCTGGCCCTGAACAAGCGCGCCGTTCACCGCCAGATGGAAATCATGGGACTGCGCGACGGTCTGCGCCAGGGGACGGAAATCTGCACCCTGGCCACTCACCAGAAGAGTTTCAAGGATTTCCTCAAGGCCACCGACGGGGGCGCCAAACTGACCGAATCCCTGCAACAGAGGGACCAGAAGTTCGGCGACTACCGCACCGAAGAATAGGCACGGCGGCAAAGGCGGATGACATCATAACTGCAGGGCGGCGATGATTTCGTTGCGCAGATCCGGCGGCGCCACTACCTTATCGAAAGCCATGGCGTCCGCGGGTACCCAGGCACCGGACTGGGCCCGCTGCATGCGGGCGGCCTCTTCGGCCGAGGCCCGGGCCGCCGCTGCGCCGCCAATGGCAGGGACCCCGCCCAGGCTGGCGCTGGGCAGGGCGAGACTGATGAGTTGCCGGTCCCACGGGTTCATGCCCATCACCGAACTGCCGAAACCAAATGCCTTGCGCAGGGTGGCGACAATTTTTTTGCCCCGATAGCGGCGCTGGGCGGCAAACATCTGGCCCGCAGCGCGCAAAATCCCGGCCCGTTCGGAGTCGGTGCCGGGCAGCACTCCCGGGTTGTCCAGCAAGCTCACCAGGGGCAGCCCGAAGGCATCGGCCACGGCGATGAAATGGGTTGCCTTGCGCGCACTGTCCACGGTGATCGCCCCGGCCAGTACGCTGGGCTGATTGGCCAGCAGCAGACAGGGTACGCCTCCGAGGCGGGCCAGGGCGGTGATCAGGCTGCCGCCATAATCGGGCTGCAATTCCAGCAGGGAGTTGTCATCCACCAGGCACTGCAACAGTTCGCGCATGTCGAAAGCCTGGTTGAGCCGGGGTGGAATCAGATCCAGCAACTGGTCGACCTGGCGCGGGCGGGCGCTGTTCTCATCGGTTGCCGCCGGCAGCGGGTCTCCGGCCCGGGTCGGCAGCAGGGACAGGAAGTGACGGCACAGGGCCATGGCCTCGTCTTCGGTGGCGGCGCAATTGTGCGCCACTCCGCTGTCGCGGGTGTGCAGGCTGGCGCCGCCCAGCGCTTCCGGTGTGGTGTCGATGCCCAGGGCCGCCTTCACCAACGGCGGACCCGCGGTAAAGAGGGCGGAGCCTGCGGTCATCACGATGAAATCGGCAAACATGCCGGTCAGTGCGCCGTGGCCGGCCGAGGTACCCATGATCAGGGTCACTACCGGTGCCCGACCCTGCAGGTCCGCCACCAGTTGCAGGTCATTCGGCGCCACCGGGTAGCGCTCCCCACTGTTCCCGGCCCGCTCCCCGGCGCCGTCCAGCATCAGCACCAGGGGCAGCCGCTGCTCCAGTGCCAGACGCACCAGTCTGGCCCGCTTGGCGGCATTGGGGTGGCCGATGGAGCCGCCCTTGACGGTGAAGTCTTCGGCCAGGGCCACTACCGGGCGACCCTCGATCCTGCCGGTTCCACCCACCAGGGCATCCGCCGGCACCGCTGCCGCGCCACCCGGATGGTTAGCTCCGGCCAACGCACCGATTTCGCTGAAACTGTCGCCGTCCAACAGGGCCGCCAGCCGCTCTCTGGCAGTCTGCCGGTTGCGCTGGTGCTGGCGGGCGATGCGCTTTTCGCCACCCATGGCCCGGGCCGATCCGTGTCGGGTTTGCAGTTGTTGCAGCAGCTCCTGCCAGTCTGCTCTGATCCGTTTCATGGGGCACTCCCGGTATTTGCGATGCGGGGGGGGGTGGCGCGCCAGCGGTGCACGGCCAGTGGTCCTGGCCAGGGTCAGCCGAGGCTGTCCTGCAAGGCGCTGATCAGCAGGTCTATTTCTTCGGCCTCGGTGGTGAAGGGCAGACCGAGCTGGATGGTATCTCCGCCATAGCGGACATAGAAGCCCTTTTCCCACATGCGCATGGCCACCTCGAAGGGACGCCTCAGCGGTTCCCCTGGCATCGCATCCAGGGTCAGGGCGGCGGCGGCCCCGCAATTGCGAATATCCGTGATCAGGGGTTGCCCCCTGAGGCTGTGGATAGCGTCTTCCAACAGCGGCGCCACAGTGGAGGCAACCCGTTGGATCAGGCCTTCAGCCTCCAGCAGATCCAGCGTCGCCAAGCCGGCGGCACAGGCCACCGGGTGCCCCGAATAGGTATAGCCATGGGGCAGTTCCAGCGCGTACTCGGGCCCGCCGTGCTGCATGAAGCTGTCGTGGATATCCCGGCGCACCGCCACTGCGCCCATCGGTATCGCGCCGTTGGTGATCTGCTTGGCCAGCGTGATCAGGTCGGGGCATACACCAAAGGCAGCCGCTCCGGTGTTGGCGCCGAGCCGACCGAGACCGGTAATCACCTCGTCAAAGATGAGCAGAATGCGATGCCGGGTGCAGAGTTCCCGCAGGCGTTGCAGATAACCTGCGGGGGGCGGCCACACCCCACCGGAACCGGCCATCGGCTCGACGATCAGCGCCGCGATGGAATCCGGGCCGTGCAGCGCGACCAACTGCTCCAGTTCCTCCGCCAGGTGGGCACCGGACTGGGGAATGCCGCGCACAAAAGTATTTTCCGGCAGGGCGGTGGAGGCAATATGGTCGGTTTCGAGCAGCGCCCCGTACAGCGACCGGTTGGGAGCCAGCCCACCCACCGAGATACCGCCGAAGTTGACTCCGTGGTAGCCCTTGATGCGGCCGACCAGCCGCGTCTTGCCGGCCATACCCTGCTGCTGCCAGTAGGCGCGGGCGATCTTCAGGGCGGTATCCACCGATTCGGAACCGGAACCGGTAAAAAACACCCGGTCCAGCCCCTCCGGCATGAATTGGCCGATGCGCTCGGCCAACTGAAAGGCGCCGGGGTGACCGAATTGAAAGGCCGGGGCGTAGTCCAGCGTGCCGATCTGCCGGCTCACCGCCTCAGTGATTTCCCGCCGGGCGTGCCCGGCACCACAGGTCCACAAGCCGGACAGACCGTCAAAAATCCGCCGTCCGTCGGCCGAAAAGTAGTATCTGCCCTCCGCCCTGACGATGATCCTCGGATCCTTCCGGAACTGGCGATTGCCGGTAAAGGGCATCCACTGCGCGTGCAGTTGCGCCTCGGTCAAACCCGCCCGCCGGTCGAGCTGTGCCTGATTCATCTCAAGTCAGGTGAGCCCGAGCCGCGCCTTTGCCTCCGCGTGTTTGACCACTCGGCCCGGATTTACCTTCAGGTCGGTCAGGGGAACGATGTCTTCGGAGAACCGTGTACCCATGGCCACTATCTCCTGCTCTATGAAGTGGTCTTATAATAGCAGTTGATAACAGGTCTTAACAGCAAAGCAACTGGATTCCCGAGTATGCCCGTTGGTCGGCTATTCCGGCGTATACCAGATGGGTGAACTCCAGGCACGCTCCTGCTGGGACTTCGGTTGTTCGCGGGTGTCGACGTCGCAGTTCGGCGGCCGTTCATCGCCCTCGAGGTGGATACACTGCCAGGCATCGAAGCGACAACTGGGGTTTTCCACGGCACGCAGGTAATAGACCGAGCGTTGCGAGGGATCGAAATCCGGGTCGCGCCACACCGAGCACAATTGATGGAAACCCGCGCCGCTTTGTCGGCAGGTAGCGGTGTCGACGGTGGCGCCGTTGTCGGGGTCACCGGCCACGTCGTATACCCTGGTTCTGCGGTTGCCCGCATCGTCCACCCAACCCTTTATGATTTGCAGGCGCTGCAGCGGCGTACCGGGGTATTTTGCCGTGCCGGGGTCGGCTGCGGCCATGGCTACCAGGCTCGGCGCGGTTGCCCCCGGGCTCGCGCCCGGCAGGTCCCCGCCCATGGCCACACCCTGCTGATATGCACTTTGCAGCCAGTCGCCATCGGTGCCTGCCCGCTCACAGAATGACTCGGGGTAATCCCACCCGCCAAAGAAACGCGGTGTGATTCGCGGGCCACTGGTGCCGAAAACTTCCCGGCGACGCATGGCGTCGAACAGCGCACCCCGATTATTTTCCTCGGCCCAGATTCCTATGATACCTCCCGGATTGTTGGAGGAGCCGCCCCGCTCGGTGGAAACATAGGAGGTGCGCTCGGTCGCGTCATGGTCGCCCATGCCCAGGTGCCCCGGGAAACTGCGCTCCTCTACGCCGCCGGCCAAGGCATTGTGGGTATCGGTACTGGCACTCAGGCCAAACTTGAAGGGGTTTACCCCCAGCCGTTCTTCCTCGGCCAGACCCTCAATCAGTGCGTAGCGGGCGTAGTTCAGCGGCGAGTAGCAATCCGGCCCGATGTGGGGCATCCAGTGCCCGAGGACACCGGTGGGACAATCATCCACCAACGGATCCTTGCCCTTGTCGAACTGGATAATCCGATCCTCCATTTTTTCATAGGCGCACAGTTCGTCTTCGGAATCGAGTATGCCCACGATCCCGTCTCGACATTCGGAGTCCCCCTTGTGCTGCATGATTTCCACTACGGGCTCCATTTCCAGGCGCAGTGCAGCGCGTGCCGCTTCCTGTTCAGTGGTGCGGGCGCCGTAGTAATCGACGTTGAACATGCGGCCGTTGCTGATATTGGAGTTGTGGGGTATGGCCAGCACATCGCAGCCCGTCCCGCTGTCCTTGCACAGTTCTTTCAGGCGTTGCCACAGGTTCCATTCCAATGGTTCCTCAATATGGCTGACGGGCAATCGGGGCACCACGTTATTCCTGAAAATGACGTTGCGGTGAAGATTGGAACCCATTCGGTACGAGGAGTATTCGTAGGCGATAAACGCGGTGCGTTCGCAGGCACTGCTTTTGTCGTCCCATTTTTCCGCAGCGGCGATGTTCTGCTGCCAGTAATTGGTCGCTGCATCCCGGCAGCGCTGGCCGTCTTCACCACAGGCATCGTCGTTGCGGAAACCCCAGGGGCTGGCGATGTATTTGAGGAAAGACAGATCGATGGGTTCGAGGTCGCGGTAGTTCTGGCAGAAATCGCTGTCGTAGCGGCCCGAAGTTTCGGAGGTGCACAGCCAGGCCTCACCCAGAAACTCTGCGTGATCGGTTACCGCCACGAAGTCCAATGGCCGGTCGATACTGACAGTGCGGGTGGGATTGCCCTGATCGTCCATCGGTGGCAGGGAAACCGGGCCACCGAAGCCGAAGCGCAGTGCATCGTCAGGCATCATGCGCACATCTTCCTGCCAGGCGTCGGTGGAGATGGCGGTATGGACGTGGAGATCACCCCAGTAGGCGTTGCGCCACGGGTTGCGGTCGTCACAAGGGGTTTCCGGCGCCACTGCCGGCACGGGCCGGGGTACCTCGAATTGCGCTATCGGATACGGTTCATCGCCACAGGCGCCGAGCAGTACCCCGCACAGCGATAGCGACAGCGGCCGATACCAACCGGGGTTGGCAGGCATTATTCCGAACGGCATTGGATTCCTCGCTGTTCTGTAAATCGGAGACCGATAATACAGGGAATCGGAATCGTGGTGACAGATACTGCCATCTCCAGCTCAATACCGCCGAACAGGCCAACTGTGTATACTGCCCCCCAGGACAAACGGCGGCAGGCCAAGCCCGGACAAAAATCAAGGTGAGCGATCCAGTCGAAATCACGGTCTTCCGCTGGGCGGGCGCATGGGGGCCATTCAAGGTCAATATACCGTGCGGCGAATGCTCGCTTACCAAAGACATTATCCAGGACTGCATCGATACCGAACTGGCCGGGATCGACGTACAACTCGACTTGCGCGATTGGCTGAGTGAGTGGTGGAGGCCCCTGCCCAGGGGCGGCTGGCACGCGCCCATCGTGCTCGTCAACGGCAGGG
>CAZUGZ010000031.1:0-2097 GCA_964620555.1 uncultured Alteromonadaceae bacterium | reverse complement strand
GTCATCTCACAGGGACGTGCACTCAACCGCGGCCTGCTCACACAAACCGTCATCGAGGCCGCCGCGGCCGACACACCGCTGGAGGGCAACCATATCTTCGGCAAGGCGTCCTGCCCCCACTGCATTCGGGCCAGGGACTACCTGGCGCAAACCGACCTTCCCCACCAATACTACGATGTCATCAGGGACACCCGAGCGCTCTACGAAATGCTGGCCCGCGTGAAGCCGATCATCGGCCCCAAGACGCCGGTCACGGTTCCGCAGATCTGGATCGACGGAACCTACATTGGTGGGGCGGACGCGCTCAGGGAAGTTCTGGGTCTCCCCGAAGTCGTACCGAACCTTGACCGCGGCCAACGCTCGCTGTCGCCGGGCAGGGGCCGGTACGAGTAAGAGAATCTTGAAGCGAAACCAGCTTATCCTGCTCGGGGCCGTGGTCGCACTCGTGGCATCGTTCTTCGCGTTCGACCTGGGCCGGTATTTCAACCTCGAGTTTTTCCAGGCCCAGCGCTCCGTGGTCGTCGGCTTCTACGATGACAACCCGACACTGGCCAGCGCGGCGTTCATGGCTGTCTACATTGTCATGGCCGCCCTGTCGCTTCCCGGCGCGGCCATCATGACGATCGCCGCCGGTGCGATTTTCGGACTGGCAGTCGGCCTCGTGCTGGTGTCTTTCGCCAGCACGATCGGGGCGACACTCGCGTGCATGCTCGCCCGGTACCTGTTCCGGGACGCCGTGCAGAACCGCTTCGGGAAGTACCTCGGCAAGATCAACGAGGGCGTGGAGAGGGATGGCGCGTTCTACCTGTTCGCCCTCAGGCTGGTTCCCATCTTCCCCTTCTTCGTCGTCAACCTGGTCATGGCCCTTACACCGATTCGGCTCTGGACTTTCTACTGGGTAAGCCAGGTTGGCATGCTGGCCGGAACGGTGGTGTACGTGAACGCCGGCAGGGAAATCGGCCGCTTGGAGTCGCTCCGGGGGATCCTGTCGCCGACCCTGCTGATTTCGTTCGCGTTGCTTGGCGCATTTCCGATCATCGCCAAAAAGGCTCTCAATTGGCTGTCCAAACGGCTCGGCAAGGGCGAATAGCAGACTCGGGAGTCAGCGGTGCCGCGGATTTCCTCCCGGATCAGACGCGCCTCTCTTTTCGAGCACCTGGGGCAACAGGTCGACGACCAGGGAATATCCGTCGATGCCGATCCCGGCTACCACTGCATCCACGACGGGAGACACGTACGAGATATGGCGAAAGGGCTCTCGCAGATGCGGATTGGAGATGTGCAGTTCGATCTTGTAACCGTGATAGGACTTCAGTGCGTCATGAATCGCAACGGATGTATGCGTATACGCAGCGGCATTGATGACGATCGCGTCGGCCGCATCGATCGCCTCCTGTATCCAGTCGACGAGTTGCCCTTCAAAATTCGACTGCAGGAAGCGGACCTCCAGTCCGCGTTCCGCCCCGCGAGTCCGGCACCGGTCGGCGACCTCTTCCAGGGTCACGGTACCGTAGATTTCAGGCTCTCGCGTCCCCAGAAGATTCAGGTTGGGGCCATTGATGAAAAAGACTTTCACGGCGCACCTGGCAGCCGCTTCGCAATGGCGGAAATGGCAAGCAGATAGCCATCTGAACCCAGCCCGCAGATAAAGCCCATCCCGCTGTCCGGCACCTGCAGCGGCCTGGCAGATTCGGCGCCTTCCCGAAAGATGTTGCTCAGGTGAACTTCCACCACCGGCTGTTTCCGATGCGCGACCATTCCGACCGCCGAGCGATACGTTTCGAAATCGACGGGGCCGGATATCGAGTATCTCGCCGGGTTGATGATCAGCCCGGCAAATTCCTCGCTGTCTTTCGCAATCCAGCGAAACAGCTCTTCTTCGTCATCTGTCTGGCGAAAGTCGACCTCCAGGCCGAGTCGCCGGCAATGTGCGGAACACTCGTCCCGCAGTTGTTCCAGAGCAAGGTTGCCGCTGCCGCCCCCGCCGGCAAACAGGTCCGCCAATCCGGGGCCATTCAGTACCAATAGCGCGTTGTCCTTCACCAGGTGAGCCTTCCTGCGATTGCTCCGGGCACTGCCGAGCGGCCATGCTCACCG
>CAZUGZ010000030.1:20601-29947 GCA_964620555.1 uncultured Alteromonadaceae bacterium | reverse complement strand
CTGCTGCCTCACGCCCGCTCGATTATCCAGCACCTGCAGCAGGCCGAACAGGTGGTCCGCGACCTGTCCGGCGACATTGGCGGCCGCCTGTTGCTGGGCACCAGTCACCATATCGGATTGCACCGGCTGGCGCCGGTACTGCGGCGGTTCAATCAAAGCTGCCCCGAGGTCAAGCTGGACCTGGCGTTCATGGATTCGGAGCAGGCCCATGAGCAGGTGATGCAGGGCAGAATTGAACTGGCGGTGGTGACCCTTGCCCTGCAGCAGGTCCCGGGGCTGGTGGCCGAGAGCATCTGGCCCGACCCACTGGATTTTATGGTGGCGCGTGACCATCCACTGGCCGGCGAGCACGGGGTGAGTCTGGAGACGCTCAGCGGGCTGCCGGTGATACTGCCGGGCATGAACACCTATACCGGCCAGATCGTGAAGAGCATTTTTGATCGCCGGCAGCTCAGTTTGAACGTTGCCATGTCCACCAACTACCTGGAAACCATTCGGGTGATGGCCTCGGCCGGGCTGGGCTGGACCGTGCTGCCGCGCTCCATGGTGGATGACTCACTGCTGACCTTGTCGGTTCCGGTACCGACCCCGCAGCGGGAACTCGGTTACATCTATCATCGCCGGCGCAGCCTCAGCAATGCGGCGCGGGCCTTTATCGAACAGTTGTATTGAACACCTGCCGGGGGCGAGTTCTACTACCGTCGCCCCGGCAGGGGCACCAGCATCGGCGTCCGCGCCTGGTACTCCCGGTAGTCCGGGTACTTTTCCGCGGATATCGACTCGGTCAGGCGTATGGTGCCGAAGAACTGCCCCACGAGCAGCACCACGCCGAGTCCGGTCCAGTGCAGCCATTGACCCGAGGCCGACACGGCAAAGAGATAGAACGCGATCCACATCCCCATTTCGAAAAAATAGGCCGGATGGCGGCTGTAACGAAACAGTCCGGTGTCGATGAAATGCTGCGCGACTTCCTCACCGGCCGCGAGCCTGCGTTTCTTGTCCTGCTGGAACGCCCACATCTGTTCGTCGCTGATGACCTCACCGACGAAACACACCAGGAACAGCAGTACGGAAAACCAGTCGAGCCAGCCGAGCGACTGGTCGCGCCACAGCCAGGCCGTGTGTATGGGCGAGGTGAACAGCCACACCAGCAGCATCTGGCCCGGCACGATGAAGGTGGCGTTCAGCAACTGGAAGCCCAGGGGGCTGAATCTCCCCCGCACCACGCCCCAGCGATAGTCCTCGCCGCCTTTTCGGAAACCGCCCTTGCGGACGAAATTCCAGGTGAGCCTGGCGCCCCAGAGGAACACCAGCGCCGTCATGAGATTGAGGCGCAACACCTCGAAGTCGCTCCCTGCGACCACCAGCAGGCAGTACACCGGTGGACACAGTGCCCACATGCGATCCATCCACGCACAGTTGCGGGAGAACAGCGACTCCACCCACATCAGCAGCACGAGGATCAGGCAAAGATCCAGGGCGCTGCCAAATGGCTGGCCGGAGAGGGGATGATTCAACAGGTCGAGTCCAGGCATCTGCTTCACTTCCACACGGCTGTGGCGACGCTGGGATTGTAGCAGAGAGCGCCACAGAATCCCCGAACGGCGTGGGCCCGGAACCCGGTTGAAGCGAAACGCCGATGGCGCTATGTTGTCGGGCTGGCCGTGCTCGATCCCGGGGATGGGGGAAACTGGATGGAACGGTTCATCGACAAATTGCCCCCATTCGCCGAGGGCTGGTACTTCATCGCAGATCGCGAGTCGATTCAGCGGGAGAAACTGATCCACAGGACCTGGCTGGGAGAGGAAATCGTCGTCTGGTGCGACCCGCGAGGACGCATCTGTGTCGCCAGCGCCACCTGTCCGCACCTGGGTTCGTCCCTGGGGCCTGCGGCCGGCGGCAGGATTCGCGAAGGCTGCCTGGTATGCCCCCTGCACGGGCGGGTGTACGATGCAACCGGTCAATGTGTCGCGACTCCCGACGGCCCTGCCACCGGGAACGAAAAGCTGAGGGTCTACGAGACCAGGGAAATCCTGGGGATGGTCTTCGCCTGGTGGGGAAGTGGCGGCCGGCCTTCGCAGTGGCAGCTGCCGGATGTGCCGCACACCGGGACCGAGTGGTGCAAGGTAGGATTTCGACACCTCCGGTTTCCGGGGCACATCGTGGACATGGCAGAGAACTCTGTGGATTTCGGACACCTGTCCTACATACACGGCTACGACGAGGTGACTCCGACCGGTTCGCTATCGGTCTCGGGAGCGTACCTGCGGTCCCGTTTCGATTTCAAACGCGTTCGAACATTCGCGGGCATCGAACTGAGGTACGATGTCTCAACCGTCACTCACGTCCATGGACTGGGCTACTCCTTCGTCGAAATCCACGAGAAGACCATCGGCCTGCACGCGAGGTACTGGGTGCTGGCAACGCCCGTCGACAGCGAGCGCATTCACCTGGTGCTGGCCAACCAGGTGCGGGAGATCCGCAGGCCCCGGCGGCTCATCATGGGCCTCGGCTTCCTTCCCGTGAAGCTGCGTCACTGTGTGATGAATGAGATTCTGCTTACCCAACAGAAACGGGATGTCCGGCAGGATGTGGTCATCTGGGCACGGAAGCGCTATCTGCGGCAGCCCCAGCTATGCCGGTCCGACGGCCCCATCGGGGCGTATCGCCGGTATTGCCGGCAGTTCTATCCGGAAGCGGGAGTATCGAGGGCTCAATAAATGCCCGGAACCAGACGATGGCGGGCTCGGCCCCGGTATTCGGTCCACAGTTCTCCATATTTGCCGGCGCAGCGACCATCATCGATGCGCTCGCGGACGATGAAGAAGACAGTCAGGTAGACGAAATAGATCCAGGCCCACGCGTTGGTGAAGTGCCCGAGCGCCAGCGCCATGCCGAGCGCCTCCAGAATCTCTCCCGTGTAGTTCATATGCCGGGCTTTGCTCCAGAACCCGCTGCAGAGGATCTCGTGCTCCCCGTCGCTGATGGTGACCGGCCTGATGAAGCCGAGAAAGCGGCGCTCGGGGAACCGCTTGAACACGTACTTCTGGAAGTTGGCGCCACGCGTGATCAGCCAGCCGACGAAAAACACCGCCGCCGAGCCCCCGAGCCACAGCGCATTCCACGCCGGGTCGATGTCCGGCGCCGGCAGACCGGCGGTTCCCCAGAGCGCGATCGGATACAGGCAGGGATAGAGGGCGAAGCAGCCGAAGATGAGCTTCAGGCCGAGGCGCTCCTCGATGATGTCGAAGGTGAACAATTGAACGCGCTCGAAGCAAAAGTAGTCTGCCACGAACCACAACCACATTGCCGAATGCAGGAGCAGGCCGACATTCGCCGCCTGGCCGTATATGCCGTAGTGATAGGCGGCACTCGACGCGGCATTCAGCCCGAGGAAGATGCCACCGTATATGTACATGAACATCTTGGCGTCGACGCCGCGGCCAAACTGGACGTTCCGGGAACGGCCTTCCAGCCACTGGACCAGCAGACTGCGGTCGTCGGCGGGGGCGCGCAGCACCATCCAGGCGGAGATCACGACGCTCAGGGCGACCGCGCCGGCAAGGGCGTGCCACTTCGCCAGCCATAGCCAGTCGAGCGGAGCGGTGGTCCACTGCAACCACCAGATGACGAGGGCGGCGACGAAGACTGCGAGACCGTTGATTCGGTACCGGCTCGGTGCGACGCGTGGATGACCCTCAACCTGAAGTGCCGGGAGCAGCGCGTGCAGGACGATGAGAATGGCGAAGATTGCCGTCGGCGTGAGGAAGGCAGCGACTGCCTGCATAGTGGTCAACTCGGACATGGCGGTTTCAGCAGCCTCCTGGATAGTGTCAGGGCTCGGATTGCCGACTGTCCGCAGGTGGATTCGCCCTTGCGAACGACGTGCAGGGCCGGATGCACCCAAAGATAACGGCGCCACCAAAAGTCGTCAAGCCGGGTGTTGCGAAACGAACCGTGCTGAACGATGCCGGCTAATAGATGCCAAAGGCGGTGCCCGCCGCCAGCGTATGCCCCAATTCTTCACAGCGCTGCAATGCCCTCTGCCCGGGTGGCCCCCGGCAGATCACCGGTTCAGCCACTTCGTGCAAAGGCATGCCACGCAAGATGCGCTGTACCTGCGCCACCGCCCCGCGCCCGTCATTGCCGGTACTGACAAACAGCGCACAGGGCTTGCTTGGCTGTCGGTCCTGAATCGGGTAGTAGCAACGATCCAGAAAATCCTTCATCGCTCCCGCAACGGAGCCCGAGTTTTCGGCAAAGCCGAGCAACAGGGCATCGCAGGCCAGCAACTCGGCCAGCCCCGCATCCCAGGCTCGACAACAGGTCAGGCCGATTGCCTCCTCGTGCAGGACACCGCGGCGCACCGCCGCCGCCAGCCGGGCGGTTGCCCCGCTCTGCGAGTGGTATACTATGAGCAACTGCTTTTTCGCCATAGCCCCATCATAGCAACCAACCAGCATATTTCATCCGGTGGACCACTACCAAGTCGCCCTGCAGGGCCTGAAAGACTGGCTGAGCCAGCAAATCATCGGCCAGGAACACCTGGTACAACGCCTGCTGCTGGCGCTGCTGTCCGATGGCCACCTGTTGGTGGAAGGCGCTCCGGGACTGGCCAAGACCCGCGCCATCAAGTTGCTGGCAGCGGGCATCGAGGGCAGTTTTCAGCGCATACAATTCACTCCGGATCTGCTGCCCAGCGACGTTACCGGTACCGATATCTACCGTCCGCGGGAGGAGCAGTTCCGGTTCCAGCAGGGCCCCGTTTTCCACAACCTGATCCTGGCCGACGAGATCAACCGCGCCCCCGCCAAGGTGCAGTCGGCACTGCTGGAGGCCATGGGTGAGCGCCAGGTCAGCATGGGTCTCCAGACCTACCCGCTGCCCGCGCTGTTTCTGGTCATGGCCACCCAGAATCCGCTGGAGCAGGAGGGCACCTATCCCCTGCCGGAGGCGCAACTGGACCGGTTCCTGCTGCACGTACAGGTGGGCTACCCGGAGCGCTCGGCGGAGCGGGAAATACTCCGGCTGAGCCGTCGCGAAGCCGGCGCCGAAGCCGTGGCGGGGCCGCCGCAGCCGGTCGCGGAACAGGCCATTTTCAGCGCTCGGGAAGCGGTACTGGCCATGTACATGGCGGAGCCGGTGGAACGCTATATCGTCGAGCTGGTGCTGGCGACGCGAAAACCCGCCGGGTATTCCAGCAAACTGGAGCAATGGCTGGAATACGGCGGCAGCCCTCGTGCCACCATCGCCCTGGACCGCTGTGCCCGGGCCCACGCCTGGCTGCGCGGGGCAGAGTTCGTCTCCCCGGATGACGTGCAGGCGGTGCTGGCGGATGTGCTGCGACACCGCCTCATCCTCAGTTTCGAGGCCGAAGCCAATGGCATAACCAGTGACTCGGCAATCGCCGAACTGTTGCGTTGCGTGCCGGTCGCATGAAGGAGTGTCCGGGCGCGTACTGCGAGCTGCCCGAATTGATCGGACAACGGCATTACGGTCAGCGCCTCAACCTGTTGCGGCGCAATCCTGCCCTGAGCCTGCTCAGCGGCTCCAACAAATCCAACTTCCGGGGCCGGGGAATCGATTTCGAGGAAGTCCGCGCCTACCAGGCCGGCGATGACATCCGCAGCATCGACTGGCGGGTCACAGCCCGCACCGGCACCGCCCACACCAAGGTATTCCGCGAGGAACGGGAACGGCCGGTTCTGCTGGTCACCGACCTGCGCAACGGCATGTTTTTCGGTAGCCGCAACCGTTTCAAATCGGTGCTGGCCTGCCACCTGACGGCGCTGCTGGGGTGGGCGGCGCTGGCCCAGGGCGACCAGGTTGGTGGTCTGGTGTTCGGCGACCGGCAACACCGGGAGGTCCGCCCCAGACGCAGTCGTCACGCCATGTTGACCTTGCTCAACCTGCTGGTGCAGCGCAATCGGCAGTTGCCCGCCGAGGCAGCGGTTGCCAGCGACCTGTCGTTCGGCAATGCGCTGGTGGAACTGCGCCGCATCGCCAGACCCGGCAGTTCAGTGTACCTGCTCAGCGATTTCCGCGGCGCCACGGGCGAGCGGGCCCGCGACAACCTCTACCACCTGTCTCGCCACACGGAGATCAACGCCCTGCACTGCTCCGACCCGCTGGAAAGTGAATTGCCGGCGGCAGGTCACTACCGAGTCACCGACGGTCGCCGCAGCGCTGCCCTGTTTACGGGCAACCGGGCGTTGCGCAAGCGCTTTCAGCAGGACTACCGTCAACGCCTCGAACAACTGAAAAACGAGTACGGCAAGCTCGGCATCCCGGTGCTGGAACTCAGCACCACGCAACAACCGCTGGACCAGTTGCTGCCCCTGTACCAGCGCTCGCTCAGGGCAAACTCATGAATCCGCAGCACCCGCTGTCCCAGCTTCGCGACATTCACCTGCCCGAGCCGGTATCCTGGTGGCCCCCCGCCCCGGGCTGGTGGCTGCTGGGGGTGCTGGTGGCAGCGGCGCTGGCGGGCCTTCTGTACGGGTCGAGACGCTACCTGCTCGCCACCGCCTGGCGGCGGCAAAGCAGGCGGCTGCTGGTACGACAGTATCGACTCTGGCAACTCGACCACGACGACCAGCGCTACCTGCAAGGGGTCAACGAGGTGCTCAAGCGGACCGCGCTGCAATGCTTCCCCGAGGCCGAGGTCGCCGCGCTGTCGGGCCAGCGCTGGACGCGGTTTCTCGACCGCCACCTGGAACCGGGGGGCGGCAACTTCAGCGACGGCCCGTTGGCCCAGGGGCCCTACTGCGCCGAGCCGGTCGAAGCAGACCTGGCCAGGGTGCAGCAACTGGCCCTGCGCTGGCCGGCAGCGAGGCGCAGGCTCCGACATGCTTGAGTGGCGCTGGCCGGAACTGTTGCTGCTGCTGCCCCTGCCGTGGCTGGTGTATCGCTGGTGGTCCGCGGCCCGGTTTCAGCAGGCCGCATTGCGTGCCCCCTTTTTTGAACAATGGCAAACGCTGCAGGGAGAACCGGCGACCGGCCAGGCCGCCACCCACTGGCCCAGGATGCTGACCATGCTGCTGATCTGGTGTTGCCTGCTGCTGGCCGCCGCGCGCCCCGTGTTCCAGGGCGAGCCCATCTACCTGCCCAGCAGCGGCCGCGACCTGCTGCTGGCGGTCGACATCTCCGGCAGCATGCGCACCGAGGACATGCGGCTCGGCGGCGACCAGGTCACCAGGCTCAGCGCGGTGAAACAGGTGGCCGGTGAATTTACCCTGCGCCGCCGCGGCGACCGCCTCGGTTTGATACTGTTTGGCAGCCAGGCCTACCTGCAGGCGCCGTTGACATTTGATTTACCTACCATCCAGCGTTTTTTGCAGGAGGCACAGATCGGTTTCGCCGGCAACGACACTGCCATTGGCGACGCCATTGGCCTGTCCATCAAGCGCCTGCGCGAACGTCCCGGCAGCAGCCGGGTGCTGGTGTTGCTGACCGACGGCGCCAACACCGCCGGCGAGGTCAGCCCCCGTGAGGCCGCGCAACTGGCGGCGGAAAACCGGATTCGCATCCATACCATCGGCGTGGGCGCCGAAGAGATGGTAGTGCCCGGTATTTTTGGCTCCAGTTTCGGCAGCCGCAAGACCAACCCCTCCCGCGACCTTGATGAGGCCACCTTGCGACATCTGGCCGAAGTCACCGGAGGGCGCTACTTTCGCGCCCGCAACCCGGACGAACTGGAGCAGATCTATGGGCTGCTGGACCAGGTGGAGCCCATCGAGCAGGACCTGGAAACCTTCCGCCCGCAATACAGCCTGTTTCACTGGCCCCTGTCGGTGGCCTTGGTGAGCAGTCTGCTGCTGGCCCTGCTGGCCAGGAGCCGCTGATGGAAGCGCTCTGGGACCTGCATTTGCTGAGGCCCTGGTGGCTGCTCGCGCTGCTGCCCTGTGCATGGCTCTACTGGCGGTTGCGGCGCCTCGATGGCGGTCACAGGGGCTGGCAACAGGTGATCGACGCCGACCTGCTGCCGTACCTGCTGAGCGCCGAGGGCGAGACAGGCAGGCGCCTGCCGCTGTGGATGCTGGCGTGCTGGTGGTTGCTGCTGGTGCTCGCCCTGGCCGGCCCCAGTTGGGAAAAAATACCGCAGCCGGTGTTCTCCAAACGGGACGCGCTGGTGGTTCTGCTGGACCTCAGCCCCTCCATGGGGGCCGAGGATGTGGCGCCCTCGCGCTGGCAACGGGGACAGCGCAAACTGCTGGACCTGCTGAAACTGCGCAGCGAGGGCAGCACCGGCTTGATCGCCTACGCGGGGGACGCCCACGTGGTGAGCCCGCTCACCGACGATGTACGCACCATTGCCAACCTGCTTCCCGCCCTGTCGCCACAACTGATGCCGGTACCCGGCAGCAACGTACCTGCCGCCGTGGCGCTGGCCACGGAACTGATGCAGGCAGCCGGAGAACCCGCCGGGAACCTGCTGCTGTTGACCGATGGCGTGCACCGGGACCAGGCCGCCGAGGTGGTGGAACTGTTGCAGGGCAGTGGCTACCGGCTGTCCGTCATCGGTATCGGCAGTGAAGACGGAGCCCCGGTACCGCTGGCGGATGGCAGCCTGCTGCGGGATGAGCGGGGCGCCATCGTGGTGGCGGCCCTGGAGCGTGCCTCGCTGCTGCAATTGGCGCGCGGCGCGCGGGGCGACTACCGGGACCTGTCCCTGGACGACAGCGACCTGTACGCGCTGCTCCCCAACCTGGACTACGCATCGGCCGCGGTCGCTGTGGATGCCGCCGAGCGGGAACGCAGTGCCGACACCTGGCGGGATGAGGGGTACTGGCTGGTATTGCTATGTCTGCCACTGGCGCTGGCGGGCTTTCGCCGCAACTGGGTGGTGGGGCTGGTATTGCTCACCGTCCTGCCGTCCACCGAGGTCCAGGCCCGGGATTGGCAGGATTGGTGGCGCAACCGCGATCAGCGGGCGCAGCAGTTGCTGGAGGCGGGTGAAGCCGCCGCCGCTGCGAACCTTTTCAGGAATCCGGATTGGTCGGCAGCGGCTCACTACCGGGCCGGGCAATATGAGCAGGCCGAGCAACGCTATGCCCAGTCCGACAGCGCCAGATCCTGGTACAACCGGGGCAACGCCCTGGCGCACGGCGGTGAACTGGAAGCCGCGATCAGCGCCTATGGGGAGGCCCTGCAACGCCAGCCGGATCTGGAGGACGCCGTTCACAACAAGCGGTTGCTGGAACAATTGCTGCAGCGACAACAGGAATCGCAGCAGGGCTCGAAGGGCCCCCAGGGGGAACAGTCAGAGGCGGCCCCGGCGCAACAGGGCGCCCGGCCGGAACCGGCAGGCTCCCAGGCGCAATCCGGCCAGGACCAACCCGGCCAG
>CAZUGZ010000030.1:0-20501 GCA_964620555.1 uncultured Alteromonadaceae bacterium | reverse complement strand
CGCCCGGGGAACCCGCGGACCACGAGCCGCAGCAGGCAGCCCCTCGCCCCCAGCCCCCGGGGGAGGCGGCCGACGAATTGGAACAGGCGGCGGCCCCGGCCCAACCCGAAGGGGAAGCAGCGCCGGCGGAACAGCGGGCGGCAACGTCCCGGGAGCAGGAGCAGCGGCGCGAGCAGGCCACTTTGCAATGGCTGCGCCGGGTACCCGATGATCCGGCGGGTTTGCTGCGCCGCAAATTCGAATACGAATCCCGCAACCGCCAGCGGCAGGCATCGGAGTCGGTCGATGACTGGTAGATGTGCCCTGTTGCTGGCGCTTTGCCTGCTGGCTGGCAGTGTGCAGGCCGCGGTCACTGCCAGCGTGGACCGCAGCCGCATGGGCAGCGACGAAAGTTTCACCCTGATGTTGCAGGCCACGGACGGCGAAGACCTGCAGCAAACGGATTTGTCACCGCTGCTGGCGGACTTCGAAGTGCTGGACCGCAGCAGTTCCAGCAATATCACCATCGCCAACGGCAAGACCCGGCGCACTGCCGAATTGCACCTCACCCTGCTGCCTCGGCGCCAGGGCAGACTGCGGGTGCCGGCACTGGAAGTGGATGGCCAATACACCCGGGCCATCGGCGTACTGGTCGAGGCCGATGCCGGCGCAAATTCGCCGGGGGATATCTTTTTTGTCGAAACCGAACTCAGCGCCAGGCGGGTCTACGTGCAAGCCCAGTTGCTGCTCACACTGCGCATCTACCGGGCGGTGGTGCTGCGCGACATCAGCTTCAACGGGCTGCAACTGGCGGCGGCCGAGGTACAGGAAGTCGAGCGTCGCGAAGGATTTCGGGAGATCGACGGCATCGACTACCAGGTCAACGAACTGGTGTTCGCCGTCTTTCCCCAGCGCAGTGGCCAGTTGCAAATACCGGCACTGGAAATCAGCGCCCGCCAGGCTGCTGCGCGACAGGGCCTGTTCGCCCTGGACAACCGCGGCAGGCTGCTGCGCCGCCGCAGCACCGCTACCAGCGTGGAGGTACTGGCGATTCCGGCGGAATTTCCCGCCGCCGCCTGGCTGCCCGCCGGCGCGCTGGAGATCGACGCCGCCTGGTCGCTGGACCCCGGGCAGCTCAGCGTCGGCGAATCCATTACCCGCACCGTTACCATCCGCGCCGACGGGCTCACCGCCGCCCAACTGCCGGCGCTGGCGGAACCGCAACTCGACGCCGTCAAGGTCTACCCGGATCGCCCCGAAACCAGCCAATCCGGCACCGCCGAGGGTATTTCCAGCCGTGCCGTCAGCCGTACCGCCTGGGTGGCAACGGCGGCCGGCAACTACCAGGTTGCCGAAATCTCGATACCCTGGTGGGATACCGGCTCGAACCAACTGCGCTGGGCGACGCTGCCGGCGCAGACCCTGAGAGTGGCGGCGGCCAGCCCGGCATCGGCCGGGCCGCCGCCAATCGAGGCGCCGGTACAGGACAACCTTCCCGCCGCCCCCACTACCCTGCCCTGGCCCTGGCTCAGCGCAGCCCTGGCACTGGGCTGGTTGCTCAGCACCCTGTTGCTGCTGCGCCGGGGTCGCCCCGCGGCCGTTCCCTCAGCGAAACAGCCGCCGCAAACCGAAACCCTGCGGCGCCAGCTACGGACCAGTTGCCGGCTGCAGGATGCAGCGAAGAGCCGGGCCCTGTTGTTGCAACTGGCCGAGGTCCTGCTGCCCGAGACCGACCACCCCGGCATCGGCGACCTGCAGGCCCTGGGTAATCGCGAGTGGCAAAGGGCGCTGGAGGAACTGGAACTCGCCCTGTTCGGTGCCGAGAGCGGGAACTGGGAGGGCGGCGGGCGCCTGATGAAAGCGTTGGACGCAGTGCTCGGCGAAACCCGGGAAAAGGAAGGGGGTGGGGGTTCCGGACAGGCCCTGCCGCCGCTCTATCGAGCCTGAGTCCGGGCTGCGCTCAGCGGTCTCAGCCGCCACTCAGGCGATGCAGTTGTAACCCGTAGCCGCCGTACTTGCGCACGTTGATCACCCCGCTGTCGAAGATCAGGTATTGCCCCTTGATGCCCATCAACCTGCCACCGACGGTCCCTTCCCTGTCCAGGTTGAGGGAATTGATCTTCTGCGGATATTCCCGCACCGGGTAGTGGATTTCCAGCGGCGCCGCCTGGGGCAGCGCCTGCATGGCCTGCACACCGTGCTGCTGTTGCAGTTGGTCGAGCTCCCGCTGGCATTCCGCCAGCAGGCGGTCCCGTTCGGCCCGCATGTCCAGCGCTGTCACCGCGCCCCCGAGCATGGCGCGCCAGTTGGTCTGATCGGCCACGTGGCGGGCGATAGCCACTTCCAGCAGCCCGGAGTGCAGACGGCTGGCGACCCGAAAGATCGGCAGCGCCTGTATCGCCCCCTGGTCCATCCACCGGGTCGGCACCTGGGAGCCGCGGGTAATGCCCACCTTGAGCCCCGATGAATTGGCCAGGTAGACGATGTGGTCGATCATGCAGTTCTGCTCACCCCACTCCGGCTCCCGGCAGGTGCCCTGGTGGTAGTGGCACAACTGCGGTCTGACGATACAGCTATCACACTGCGCCAGGCGCTTGAAGCAGGGGTAGCAATAGCCCTGGCCAAAGCTCTTGCGGGTGTTGCGCCCGCAGTGAAGGCACTGGATGACGCCGCCGTAGCGCAATTCCAGCGACTCGCCGAGCAACTCGTTCATGGGCAACAACTGGTCGCCCAGCGGCAGTTGATACTGCACCGGCGACTCCAGTCGAGTTTGCATCTTGCGCAGTGTGCCCTGCGCCAGCAAGGTACTCATGCTCTGGTCCTGCTCCATCCCAGGGCCACCAGGCCCGAACCGGCACCCAACAGCAGACCGGAAACGTGGGCGGTATTGGCGATGCTGCCGAATCCAAGCACTTCGGTGGGCGCCAGGACGCAAAACAGCAGCCAGCCCAGCATGAACCAGAGGACCCCGGCTGACAAGCGCAGTGCCGGCATCGGTTTGAGGTGACCGTACACCCAGGAAAACCCCAGCAATCCATACACCACCCCGGACATGCCACCAAACAGGGCCGGGCCCGCCAGCAGGTGCTGGGCGCCGTTGGAACCCGCGCCGATCAATACCACCAGTGCCAGCAGTGGCCAGGGGCCGAGATACAGTTCCAGCTTACCCCCCAGCAACCACACCCAGAGGCAGTTGAAGACGATATGGAGCCAGCCGAAGTGCAGAAACAGCGGGGTCAGGTAGCGCCAGTACTGGCCCGGTGCGGACCCGAACACCAGCTCTCCCGACGCCACCCGAAACGGCGTAAACGTCACGGCGGCCAACCACTCCAGGGGCGCCGGCAGCGACACCAGCAGGAAACCCGCCGCGCTCAGCGCCAGCAACAGCAGGGTCGCCGGCAGGCGGCGCCAGTGGTCGATGCTGAGTGGTGTCACGGGCTATTCAACCAGGACCGTGCTCCAGCGCAATTTGTCCCGGCAACTGGCGTAAAAGTCGTGGCCCAGGGGTTGAATCAGTCGCAACTGGTCCGCTTTCTTGTAGATTTCCAGCAGGTCCCCCGGGAGCACTTTCATGCTGACCTGACCGTCACAGGTGACCGAGGGGCGTATGCGATCACGGGTCACGATCTCGATGCGGATTCTGCTGTTTCCCACCACCGTGATCGGCCGCGAACTGAGGCTGTGCGGAAACATGGGCACCAGCACGATGGCATCCAGTGCAGGGTGCATGATCGGCCCGCCCCCGGACAGGGAGTAGGCGGTGGAACCGGTGGGGGTCGCCACGATCAGGCCGTCGGACCGTTGCCGGTAGACGAAGTTGTCGTCGATGTGCAGGTCAAACTCGATCATCTGCGCGGAAGTGCCCGAATTGACCACCACATCGTTGAGGGCATCCGCCTGTCCCACCACTTCGCCGTCGCGCCTCATCAGCACCTCGAGCAGAAAGCGCTGCTCTTCCTGGTACTCGCCATCCAGCACGGCGGCCACCTTGTGCTCGATATCATCGGGCGAAATATCGGTGAGAAAGCCCAGGCGGCCACGGTTGACTCCCAGTACCGGGGTGTCGTGCTGGGACATGTCCCTGGCGGCGCTGAGCATGCTGCCATCGCCGCCCACCGCGATCGCCAGGTCACAACTGCGACCGATTTCATCGCGGTCACTGGCGCGGCCGCCGGCTCCATTCAACAATTTGTACAGGCGTTGTTCGACCAGCGCTTCCAGGCCCCGGTCTGTGAGCAGTTGCACCAGGCGCTGCAAGGTCCGGGCCGAACCCCGGTGTCGGCCGCGCCCGATCAGACCAATTCTTTTAAATGCAATCATCGTCGCGCTCGTCACGCTCCCGGTACCGCGTGCCGCACAGTATAACCCCGCTCGGCGCTGGTGGGGCGAATCCGCCGCAAGCCCGGCGCACCGCCACCGCGGTCCAGCGGTTCATTCCACTTTCCTGGGCAGGTCTTCCACGGTTCCCCAGACCCGCAGCAGATTCTCTCCCGCCATTTTCCTGATCTCCCCGGAAGCGTAGCCCCGGTCCAACAGCCCCTGGATCAGGTTCGGATAATCTGCCACGTCCTTCAGGTTTTCCGGCAGCGAGTCGCCGACGCCGTCAAAGTCCGAGCCGAAACCGACGTGGTCCACGGAACTGAGTTGCACCACCCGGTCGATATGGTCCAGCACATCCTCCAGAGTGGCGTAGGGATAGGGATTCCGGTTCCGCCATTTCTCTACCGCCGCGACCCTGGCGCTGTCATCGGGATCAGAGCCGGCGCGCAGGGCCTTGATAGTCTGCGAGTACCGATTCGCCTCGGCAGTGACGAAGGCCGAGCCAAAATTGATCATGATGACACCACCCTGCCGTGCTATCTCCTGCACCAGTCGGTCGGGCAGGTTGCGATGAAAATCGGGAACGAAATGACGCAACGAGGAATGGGAGGCAATGACCGGCGCAACGGAGGTTGCCAGCACGTCTTCGATGGCGCGGTCGGTCAGGTGGCTGACGTCCACCATGATTCCCAGTTCGTTCATGGCCCGTACCAGCAGGAAGCCGAATGGGGAAAGGCCGTTCCAGCGTTCGTTGTCGTCGTAGGAGGAGTCGGAAATGTGATTTGCCCTGGAGTGAGCCAGGGTGATATAGCGAATTCCACGCTGGTAGAAGTGCCGCAGGTTGTCCAGGTCTCCCTCGATCGGCGAGCCATTCTCCATACCCAGGGGAAAGGCGATTTTGCCGCTCCCGTGGATGCGCCGAACATCGTCGGTGGAACGGGCGATCTCGAATTTATCAGGGTGCAACGCCACCACGCCTTCCACCAGCCCCAGCAACATGTCCGCCTGGGCCTTGGCGCCACCGCTGGCCTCTTTTTCCGGGGGCACATAAATCGACAGGAAGGGGGCGTCCAGGCCCCCTGCCCGCGCCCGCTCGTAATCGAATTGGACGCTGTTTTCACCGCTGGCGAGATCGGCGCCACGCAGCAGAATGTGGTAGGGCGCATCGATGTGCCCGTCGATGATGATGAATTCCTGGGCCAACCGCCTGGCCTGCGTGGAGGGCTCGGCCATTGTGCCGGGAGGCAGCGACCAGCACGATAACAGGGCCAGTACGGTCGCGGCCATCGACAATGGCCGTGGATCGGATGAGGTCATGGTGGTACTCCTGGAAGGTGGCTGGGCCGGCCTACTCTCTAATCGTTCGCCAATGGTATCAACTTCTCGCCAAACTCCTGAAGCTTGTCGAGACCGTCCGGACCCGAAAAGAAATAGCTGGACACCATTATGCGATCAACACCCAGCATTTTTATCTGTTCAATCCCGGCCTCAGGATTCTTCATGTGCTGACCGAACATGGCGCTAATCTTGATACTGGCTGGATCGCGCCAAAGAGTATATTCCAATCCAGATATGAGCCTGAAGGGTGGGGGTAGAGTCCTTCAGGCTCATCTCCTATTGGAAAAGACCGCGCAGAGTCTCAGGTTGCGACTTTTGCTATAATAAACGCCCAAGTATTGGGGAGCCCGGCGATGACGAACAACCGGGACGGTTACGCAGCCGGTGTACGCGAGATAGCCCTGAACGATGCCAGGGGCAGGGCCAGGATCGACCTGGTAGCGGTGGAGGAGCCCCTGGAAATCCGTTTGCGACACCGGCGGGACGACCAGCCCGACGAGCGCAGTATTTCCATCACCATGCGCACTCCCGGTGCGGACCGGGAACTGGCCCAGGGATTCCTGTTTACCGAAGGCATCATTCACTCCCGGCAGGAAATTGCCGAAGTCGAGACCTGTGGCCCGGTGCAGCAAAACGGGATCCAGAACTCGATCAGGGTCGAGCTGAAACCCGAAGTCCAGGTGAATGTGGATGGGTTGCTGCGCAATTTTTACGCCACTTCCAGTTGCGGCGTTTGCGGCAAGGCGTCGTTGCAGGCCCTGTACACCCAAAGCGCCTTTGCCATGGCCCCACCCCGGCAGTTGTTCAAGCGCGCCGACCTGCAGGCGGCACCGGGGAAACTGCGTGCCGAACAATACCTGTTCGGAGACACCGGGGGCCTGCACGCCGCCGGGCTGATGAACCGGGAGGGGGAACTGGTGGCGTGTTACGAGGATGTGGGCCGGCACAACGCCCTGGACAAACTCATTGGGCATTGCCTCGGCAACGACCTGATACCACTGCATTCGTACGCCGTCATTCTCAGCGGCCGGGCCAGTTTCGAACTCATGCAGAAAAGCATGATGGCGGGCTGCGGGGTAGTCGCCGCGGTGGGCGCACCCTCCTCCCTGGCGGTGGATTGCGCCCGGGAATACGGCATGACCCTGCTCGGTTTTGTAAACGAGCGCCAGTCCAACCTGTACCATCTGCCGGACCGGCTCCTGTAGACCATGGCCACCACCAGCCCCAGGGATTTTGCCACCGGCGCCGCCCGCATCGCCGACGCCATGGCCGACCTGCCGGGGGCCCTGTTACCCATCCTGCACGCGGTTCAGGAGGAATACGGCTACATACCCCGCGAAGCGGTTCAGCCCATAGCCGAGGCACTGAACCTGTCCCGTGCCGAAGTGCACGGGGTGATCAGCTTCTACCACCATTTTCGCCAACGGCCGGTGGGGCGCCGGCTGCTGCAAATCTGCCGCGCCGAGGCCTGTCAGTCGGTTGGCGCCCTGGAGCTGGAAGCCCGGGTCAAGCAGCTACTGGGTATCGACTACCATGAAACCACGGAGGACCAGGCGGTCAGTCTCGAACCGGTGTACTGCCTCGGCAACTGCGCCTGTGCTCCCTCGATCATGCTGGGGGACAGTGTGTACGGACGAGTGACCATCGAACAGGTCGGCGCGCTGCTGGAGGGGAGCCCGTGAGCAGGCGCGTCTACGTCCCGGCCGATACCACGGCCCGTTCGGTGGGTGCGGACGAGACCGCGCGCGCCATAGCGGCACGACTCGAGCACCTGGACGTACCGGTGGAACTGGTGCGCAATGGTTCCCGCGGGCTGTACTGGCTGGAACCCCTGGTCGAGGTTGCCACCGAGCGCGGGCGAATTGCCTTTGGCCCGGTCGACGCCGAGCGCGCCGGAGAGTTATTTGCCGATGGCATTCCCGACACCGACCATCCCGCCTGCCTGGGCCCGACCGAGGCGCTGCCGGAACTGGCCTGCCAAAATCGCCTCACCTGCCAGCGGGTCGGCATCACCGACCCGCTGTCACTGCCGGACTACCTGGCGCACCAGGGCTACCAGGGCCTGGCCCGGGCCCTGGCCAGCGAGCCGGCGGATATCGTGCAGACCCTGGCCGACTCCGGTTTGCGCGGGCGTGGCGGTGCGGCATTTCCAGTGGGCATCAAATGGCAGACCGTCCTCGACACGCCGGGCGAACAGAAATACATCGTCTGCAATGCCGATGAAGGCGACTCCGGCACCTTTGCCGACCGCATGATCATGGAAAGTGACCCCTGGGTGCTGATCGAGGGGATGACCATTGCCGGGCTGGCGGTGAACGCTACCCAGGGGTACCTGTACGTGCGCTCGGAATACCCGCAGTCGGTGGCGACCCTCAATGCGGCGATTGCCACGGCCTACCGCGAGGGCTACCTGGGCCAGTCCATTCTCGGTTCCGGGAAGCGCTTTGAACTCGAGGTTCGGGTGGGCGCGGGGGCCTACATCTGCGGCGAAGAGACCGCCATGCTGGAAAGCCTGGAAGGCAAACGCGGCATGGTGCGCTACAAACCACCGCTGCCCGCCGTCGAGGGCCTGTTCGGCAAACCCACCGTGGTCAACAACGTGATCAGTCTGGCCACGGTGCCGGTCATCCTCGCCAGGGGCGCCGATTACTATCGAAATTTCGGCGTCGGGCGTTCGCGCGGAACCCTGACCGTGCAACTGGCCGGCAATGTCCGTCGCGGCGGCCTCTACGAGCTGGATTTTGGCGTCAGCCTGGCCACCGTGATCGGGCAACTGGGCGGCGGCAGCCGCAGTGGCCAACCGGTCAAGGCGGCGCAGGTGGGGGGGCCCCTGGGAGCCTTTATTCCGGCTTCGCGATTCGACCTGGAAATGGACTATGAGAAGTTCGACGAGCAGGGCGCCATGCTGGGCCACGGTGGCGTGGTAGTTTTTGACCAGGGTACCGACATGGGCAGCATGGCCCGATTCTCGATGGAATTCTGCGAGATCGAATCCTGCGGCAAGTGCACGCCCTGCCGCATCGGCTCGGTGCGCGGCAAGGAAACCATTGACAGGATCAGACTGGGTGTCGCCCCCCGGCAGAATCGCCTACTGTTGCGCGACCTGTGCCAGACCATGACCGAGGGTTCGCTGTGCGCCATGGGCGGGCTGACACCGAACCCGGTACTCAGTGTGCTGGAACATTTCCCGGAGGAACTCTGATGAACGTTACAGTCTGGGAACCGACCCGACCCGAGCTGGACCGGGGCACCCCGGCCCCGGCCAGTACCCGGCAGCTTACCGTCTACATCGACGATACCGCGGTGCGCGTCGCGGAGGGCAGTTCGGTACTGCGCGCCGCTTCCCTGGCCGGCACCAGCATACCCAAACTCTGCGCCAGCGAAGACCTGTCGGCGTTTGGCTCGTGCCGGCTCTGCCTGGTCGAAATCGAAGGCCGCAGCGGCTATCCGGCCTCCTGCACCACCACGGTGGAGGAGGGAATGCGCGTCAGGACGCAATCGCCGCGACTCGGCGAATTGCGCCGCAACGTGATGGAACTGTACATCTCCGACCATCCGCTGGATTGCCTGACCTGCCCCACCAACGGCAACTGCGAGTTACAGGACATGGCCGGCGTGGTGGGCCTGCGCGAGGTGCGCTACGGCTACGAGGGCGACAATCATCTGCAACTGGAAAAGGACACCTCCGCCCAGTACTTCACCTTCGACCCCAGCAAATGCATTGTCTGTTCCCGCTGTGTTCGGGCCTGCGAGGAACAGCAGGGCACCTTTGCCCTGACCATCAGCGGGCGCGGCTTCGAGAGCCAGATTTCCGCCAGCCAGGACGAGCCCTTCAGCGAATCGGAGTGCGTGTCGTGCGGCGCCTGCATAAAAACCTGCCCCACCGCCACCCTGACCGAAAACTCGATCATCGCCAAAGGCCAGGCCACCGAGTCGACCGTGACCACCTGCGCGTACTGCGGCGTGGGTTGTTCGTTCCGGGCGGAAACCCAGGGCGACGAAGTGGTCAACATGGTGCCGAATCGCGACGGACACGCCAATCACGGACACGGCTGCGTCAAGGGGCGCTTTGCCTTCGGCTACGCCACCCACCCGGACCGCATCACTACGCCGATGATTCGCGATTCCATCGAGGACGAGTGGCAGGTGGTTTCCTGGGAGGTCGCGATCCGGCACGCGGCCACCCGCATTCGCGAGATTCAGGCCCGCTACGGCAAACAGTCGGTGGGCGGCATCACCTCTTCGCGCTGTACCAACGAAGAGGCGTACCTGGTGCAAAAGACCGTGCGCGCCGCCTTCGGCAACAACAACGTGGATACCTGTGCCCGCGTGTGCCACTCACCCACCGGCTACGGTTTGAAAATGACCGTGGGCGAATCCGCCGGCACCCAGGCTTTTGACTCGGTAATGAAAGCCGATGTGATCATGGTGATCGGCGCCAACCCGACCATCGCCCATCCGGTGTTCGCATCGCAGATGAAACGGCGCCTGCGCCAGGGCGCCAGGTTGATCGTGATCGACCCGCGCGCCATCGAACTGGTCAAAACCCCGCACATTCGGGCGCAACACCATTTGCAGCTGATCCCCGGCACCAATGTCGCCGTGATCAATGCGCTGGCGCATACGGTCATCGCCGAGGGCCTGGAAGACGCGGATTTCGTGGCCGCGCGCTGTGAACCGGAGGCCTACCAAAGCTGGCGCGAATTCATATTGCGGGAGGAAAATTCTCCCGAGGCCATGGCCGCGGTGACCGGTGTTGCGGCGCAAACGCTGCGCGAGGCGGCACGCCTGTACGCCGGGGCGGACAATGGCGCAATCTATTACGGTCTCGGCGTAACCGAGCACAGCCAGGGTTCGAGCATGGTAATGGGCATCGCCAACCTGGCCATGGCGACCGGCAACGTCGGCCGCGAAGGAGTGGGCATCAACCCGCTGCGCGGGCAAAACAACGTGCAGGGTTCCTGCGACATGGGCTCGTTCCCACACGAACTGCCAGGCTACCGGCACATCGCGGATGCCTCGACCCGCTCCCGATTCGAGCAGACCTGGCAGGTCGAACTCGAAGCCGACCCGGGGTACCGCATTCCCAACATGTTTGACGCCGCCATCGATGGCGAATTCAAGGCCATGTACATCCAGGGTGAGGACATGGCCCAGTCCGACCCGGACACCCAGCACGTAACCTCGGCCCTGGCGGCGATGGAATGCGTGATCGTGCAGGACCTGTTCCTGAACGAAACCGCCAAGTTTGCCCACGTGTTCCTGCCGGGCTGCTCGTTCCTGGAGAAAGACGGCACGTTCACCAATGCCGAGCGACGCATCTCACCGGTCAGGAAAGTCATGGAACCGCTTTCCGGCAAGGCGGACTGGGAGGTAACCATGGCCCTGTCCGAGGCGCTGGGTTACCCCATGCACTACCGGCATCCCGGCGAGATCATGGATGAAATCGCCGCCCTGACGCCAACTTTCAGCGGCGTCAGCTACGCCAAACTGGATCAACTGGGAAGCATCCAGTGGCCCTGCAACGAACAGTCACCCGACGGCACGCCCACCATGCACGTCGACGAGTTCGTGCGCGGCAAGGGCAACTTTTCTCCCACTCCCTACGTGGCCAGCGACGAACGCACCAACAGCCGTTACCCACTGTTGCTCACCACCGGCCGCATCCTCTCCCAGTACAATGTCGGCGCACAGACCCGGCGCACCGCAAACCTGGCCCTGCACGATGAGGATCGCCTGGAAATTCATCCGGCCGACGCAGGAATGCGCGGCATCAAAAGCGGTGACTGGGTGGGGATCAAGTCGCGGGCGGGCGAAACGGTACTGCGCGCGGAGGTCACCGATCGCATTCAGCCCGGGGTGGTGTACACCACCTTCCACCACCCGGAATCGGGCGCCAACGTGGTAACCACCGACAGTTCGGACTGGGCCACCAACTGCCCGGAATACAAGGTCACCGCGATACAGGCCTACCCTGTCAACGAGCCCTCCCGCTGGCAGACCCGGTTCCGGCAGTTCACCCACGAGCAACAGGAGTTGCTGCCCGGGGAACGGGCAGAGGCTCCAGTGTGACCGTACAGATAGAAAAACTGCTGCGCATGGCAGAGCAGATTTGCGACAACCTGCGTTTCTCCGAAGACCACGCAGCGGTCGCGGAAAAAGCCGCGGAGCACATCAACAGATTTTGGGATTCGCGAATGCGCAATGCGCTGCTGGATTACGGTGAATCGGCAAACGCCGAATTCAGTGAAGAGCTACGGCTCGCGGTAGCCCTAATCCGCCGCTGAAATCCGCCGCTGAGCAGCCGCGCAACCGCCGCCTCAATTGACAACCCGGCCCTGCAAAAGTAGAGTTCGCGCCCTCGACAAAGCGCAACACCTGCCCAGGTGGTGAAATTGGTAGACACGCTAGCTTCAGGTGCTAGTGGCCGCAAGGTCGTGGAGGTTCAAGTCCTCTCCTGGGCACCATTTTAAGATTTTATACCTTCCGACGGTGTAGCGAGTCTCGTCATGACAAAACAACAGACAGTTGCGGCGATCTATCACGTAAACGTGAGCGTGCCAGCTCCCCAATGGACTGTTTTCTGTTAGCGCTTTTGCGGAAACTTCGGGCAATTTTGCTGCCAGTTTTCTGGTGCAGTGGATGATCATTTATCCAAGCCTGGTATCGCTCCTTGATCCAGCTTTTTGGCTATATCCTCAAGCTGCCTCCGGATCACAAAACCATTGGCATTAAGAATTGCAGGGACATCACGAGTTTGGCGTATCAGAGCGACAATAACAATACGTTTGCCAGAAATAGGAATATAAACAAGGTAATGCTCCCTAACGGGATAAACAGCCAGATTAGCGATGCCGGTAGCATGCCCTATCGACGAAAACTGCTCGGGGTTTTGGGCAATACGCTCAGCGCACTCGTGAGGGTCCTTGAAATACTGCTGGGTCCGCTCCCTGCCCCAGCGGGATAATGACCAGTTCCGTGCCGCTCGAAAATCACGCTCGGCTGTCTCGGTTAAAACGTAATTTCGACGCATCCTTGCCATTATCGTTAGCGCCCTTCGGCGATGTCGAGAATAGACTTATCTGAAAAACGACCTTCGGCGATGTCATCCAGGCCTTGCATCACATGCGCCACTGTTGCCTGGGATTCCATATCGCGCCTGATCAGGTCGCGCAGATATTCGCTGGGCGTGGCGTAGAGGCCTGAATCACCAGTGCGGCTATTGATAAAATCGCGTAGCTCGTCGGTCAGGGATAAGTTCATACTGCTGGCCATTCCAAACTCCTTAGTTGCCAATATCCTGCTCAGCTTAGGCTGGATGTCGAATAATGTCAATATTCGACACAATCGAAGGTTGGCACTGGGGAAAAAACGGCAGGTATTATGAACACTGTAACTAACATCACAATTTTTATAATTATTTTTTTGTTTTAATACAACAGGTTAGGATGTTTTTAGTAGTCCTCTCCTGGCACCATTTTGAAAAACATCGAAAGACCGCGAGAGACCATTTAAGACACTGATTCTTAAACGGTTTTTTTGTTTGCGGCCATCAATCATCTTGTCTCTCATAGTCTCGAATTGTCCCTTCTGTGGAACGCCAGTGGAACGTGAGTGGAACGCAAAACCGGGATTTTGATGCCAAGTTCATGAAGCGATGATCCTGATTACGTTAAATAGAACGCTGGCACCGTTCATTGAAAAACCAGATCTTGCTGGAAAACTATTATGCGCCTGGCGAATTGGAAAATCGCATCCGGCGGTTTGTTGATTACTATAATCACCAACGCTATCACGAGTCACTGAGTAACCTGACTCCGGCCGATGTGTATTACGGGCGTGGTCAACAGATTCTGGATAGGCGTGAGGAGATTAAATTGAACACCTTGGCCATGCGCCGCAAGATGCATTACGATAACCAACTGAGATTACAACCCTGATGAGCCGAAGTGTCTCTCAAATCAGGCGGCAACCTGTCCGGAATGTTCTGACGACATACAGAAGCCAACTTCGTGATGGTTGAGTATGCACTGACGCGCCGTGAGCTATGGGCGGGGCGCACCCGGTATCATCTCAGAGCGACCCCGGGTGGCATCCGCATGAGCCTCAAGTTGGTCAATTTGCTCGATCAGGATGGCGAGGTGCCTTCCATGGGATTCCTTATTTAAGCTTCCAGCTTCTTCCGATATCAGGCCTAACAACAAGGAGACAACCCCATTATGATGACGGTAACCTCAGGACTCCGACGCGCCGCAGCACAAAACCAATCGATGGCGGCTGTCCGCTCCTACGGAAAAGAGCTTAGCTTTGCCGAGGTTTGGGACCGCGGCGTTCGCGTGGCGAATGGTCTGCGGGCGCTCGGCCTGCAGCCTGGCGACCGCGTGGCCACACTTGAAGACAACTGTCTGGAATCGAGCGACCTCATTTTCGGTGCCGCGATCGCCAATCTCGCGCGTGTTCCCCTGTATCGAAAAAACAGTGCAGAAGCCCACCGGAAGATGATTATTGGCACGGGCTGTAAGGCACTTGTCGTTTCAGCTGAGGCACTGCCGGAAATCGAAGGTATTGATCTTGAGGACGTACAAATTGTTCTTCGAGACGATGGTTATGAAGAATGGCTGGCGAAGCAGAGCAACGAAGATCCCCAGATACCGGTTGATCCCGACGATATCTTTGTCATTCGGCATTCATCGGGCACCACCGGGACGCCAAAGGGTGCTGTATTGACTCACAAAGCCTGGCTTGGCGCTGGACGTGACATCTTCTACTTTGTACCCCCTGTCGACCGTGGCGATCGAGTTCTGCTCACCGGGCCTATCTCGCACGGCTCCGGGTATCTGCTTTATCCGGTCTGGATGAAAGGCGGTTGTGCCGTGGTTGAAAGCCACGACGCGGAGCGGACAATTGATCGTTTTTGTAACGAGAATATTGCCTATTACTTTTGTGTGCCTACGATGCTCAATGGCCTCGTGCAATATGCAGAAGAAAAAGGCGACTGTACGTTTCCTTCGCTGAAGACGATCTTGATCGCGGGATCACCAATGCAACCGAGTTTGGCACTCAGGGCGAGAGAGGTATTCGGCGATACGCTATACCAGTGGTTCGGCCAGACCGAAGTCGCTATGGGCTCATGCATGGGGCCAAAAGAATGGTTTTCCGAGGTCCCAGGATCTGAACCGCTCCGCTCCGTGGGACGCATTGCGCCGTTCTGTGAGGCCGAACCACGCGATAAGAATAATCAGCCAGTTCCGGTCGGTGAACCAGGCGAAATTGCCATCCTCTGTGACGGCGCAATGCGCGAGTTGTGGGGTCAACCCGAAATGACGGCCGAGCGCATAAAAGATGGCTGGGTGCTCACCGGAGACATTGGCTATATTGATGAAAATGGGTACCTGTACCTGGTCGATCGCGCCTCTGACATGATCATCTCAGGTGGACTCAATATATGGCCCGCTGAACTTGAGAACGTCATTTCTGAACACCCCGCGGTTGTTGAAGCCGCAGTGTGTGGCATTCCGAGCGAAAAATGGGGCGAGACTCCGCTGGCAGTGATCGTCGTCAAAGAGCTTGGAGATGTAACCGAAGAGGAGATTGTCGAACTCTGCCTGGAAAAACTGGGTCGTGTAAAACGCCCGGGCAAAGTACTCATTCAGCGGGACCCGCTGCCCCGCACCGTCGTCGGTAAACTGAAGCGCAAAGACTTGCCCCAACTACTGAATGAGTAATTGCGTCCCTTATTCAACTCGCGGCGGCAAACAACTATGGCGTAGACCATGAGCAGTTCGAGGCAGGCCGTGATCAGCGGAACCGGAGAAAGCCGCTTTAGTCGGCGCGGCGACGCTTACGCTCGGAGCTCAGTAGTTTCCCTTCAGGGCCTCGTTCAGGTTGTCTTTATCCAGTGACAGGTCAGCCACCATCTTCTTCAGTCGCTGATTCTCCTGCTCCAGCTGCTTCAGGCGCTTGACCTGGGTAATATCCAGACCACCGTATTCTTTACGCCAGCGGTAATAACTCTGGCCTGATATGCCATACTCCCTGCACGCCAGCTCAGCTCACGCAACCGCCAGCACCCCGCATGACACCTACAATTACCATTATTGTAAATTTTGGTAACCACAGTGACCACATGGGTTGAAAAATATGAAATAGTCACTATAATTACCATTCTCAACCAATTTGGTAACCATAGTGTCCAGAAAAAAACCGGAAAAAGGTCGATCTGCTGTTGTCTTTCCCAAAAATCGACGCCTATTGGAACAGCTTGGCGAGAACATCAAACTCGCATGTAAGCGCAGAGGCTATACCCAGGTTTTGATTTCCGAGCGCACTGGGCTTAGTCGCCTGACTATTCGAAAGATTGAAAAGGGAGATCCCAGCGTTTCAATCGGCCACTATCTGGCTGTGCTCAGCGTCCTCGGCCTGGCTGGTGACTTTGCCAACGTCGCGCTGGACGATGAACTGGGTCATAAGCTGCAGGACATCAAACTGATGGGCAAAAAATCGGGAACACAGCCATGAGCCTAGGAGAGCGACCATGAATACAGAAGTCCTTGTCTTTGCAGACTGGGAGGAGTTTGAAGAGCCAACGCTTGTTGGATCACTTCGCTCGTCCACCGCTCGCCAAAAAGAGCATTTTAGCTTCAGCTATGACACTGACTGGCTGCAGTCCCCCTATGCCCAGCAAATTGACCCTGAACTCAACCTCTATTCCGGCGAACAGCATGGCGAAGACGATAAGAATTTCCGCGTATTTTTAGATTCATGCCCGGATCGCTGGGGGCGTTTGTTAATGAAACGGCGCGAAGCAATTCATGCCCGCCAGGAAGAACGTCGTCCACGAGTCCTGAATGAAATCGATTACTTGCTGGGCGTACACGATCTTCACCGAGCTGGCGCACTAAGATTCAAGCGCGAATTGAACGGGCCTTTTTTAGATGGCGATGAACGCCTTGCCGCACCACCACTCTCATCGTTGAGAGAGCTTGAGCACGCGGCCAGGCAAGTGGAAGAAAACGCCGATAGCGATGATCCTGGGTACGTTAAATGGTTATACATGCTCATGTCACCGGGCTCCTCGCTAGGCGGTGCCCGCCCCAAAGCCAGCGTGACCGATGAAGATGGACAGCTATGGATTGCCAAGTTCCCCAGCCAGCATGATGATTATGATATTGCCGCCTGGGAATATGTTGCTTACAAGCTTGCACTGGACGCCGGTGTCAGAATGCCGGAGAGCCGGATTGAAAAATTCGGCAGTCACCATCATACCTTCCTGACCAAGCGCTTTGACCGTACCGTGGAAAGCCGCCTTCACTTTACCTCGGCAATGACCCAACTCGGCTATTACGATGGCGACTATGAGGCCAGTTATCTGGAACTCGCGCAATTCCTGACAGAAAACGGCGCAAACACCAAAGAAGACCTTGCGCAGTTATGGCGCCGTATTGTGTTTTACATCGCCATTTCCAATACAGATGACCACCTCCGTAACCACGGATTCATTTATGACCAGGGAGGCTGGCTGCTGTCTCCAGCATACGATATCAACCCAGTTACACCTGCCAATGGATTGCACCTCAATATCACCGACAGCGATAACAGTTTGGATTATGAGTTGGCGATGGAAGTCATCGACTTCTTGCAACTCGACAGTGGGGAAGCAACGAAAATTAAAGATGAAGTACTCGCCAGTGTTAGCAACTGGAAGGCTAAAGCGAGCTCAATCGGGCTTGGCAGAAGTGAGCAAAAATTGATGGAACCGGCGTTTAATCTCTAACTCACTTTTTCAGCCATTTTGGACTGTGGAACGTGAGTGGAACGCAAACTACGCGAAACTCTATATCCTGTTGAAATTAAGTGGAGTGGTTACGCTACCATCCTGCCAGCGACAGCCATCACGATCACCCGATTGATTTAGCGGCGCAACGACCTCTTCCGCAAATCGTGCAGCTTCCGACAGTATCGCCGTGACCATGTCATCGGAAGCTTCACCACCGTTAGGCAAACTCTCGTAGTGTGCCGGAAAATCCAACACCTCGTTCATAGCAAATTCAATATCACGAAGGGGTGCTTTATAATCCGACATAGGTGTTCCTGTTAATTTAGCTCATAATACTCCTGATGTGGCGTGAGTCAGCTTCACAACTTATGCGATTTCCAAGAGTGGCTAAAAAATAACTCTGATATGGCCTTTTCTGTCAACAGGAACGAAGCAGTTTCTCGTTGAACCACGAAGGGATGAAGGGTGTGAGTGGAACCCAAATTATGACCTGCAACCATCCGAAATTTACCGATAGCAGGTATACACGTCATAGCTCACGTTTTTTGCGCGTGTGACGTACATGCAGCACTTCGACAGCATCACCATTGATAAGGTACAAGGCGCGATAGCCTCCGATGATCAAATGGCGGATACCTTGCTGGATATCCTCATCTTCTGGAGCCAGCGGACAGCGTTCAGCCAATATGTCCAGCTTCTCTATAGCCTCTATGGTTTTGAGATACCAATTTACCGCGTTTTGCGGGGATTCTTCAGCTATCTGCCGGTACCGGGTGGCAAGGTCATGTTCCGCTGTCGGCTTTATCTCGACACGGTATTCTTTCAACGCTTAATACCGTGTTTGGCTTCAAACTCTTTGGTAAATTCCCCCAACGGTCTGCCTGGCTCGGACAGTGCCTGACGGATATTCTGGATACTTTCAGCATAGTCAGCGAGTGCAGCCATTCTTTCATAGCTTTGGGCATCCTGAACCACTAGCGCCGCTTTACCATTAACGGTCAGTACCTCGGGGCGCTTGCTTTTGGCCAGGCGCTTGATATGTTCGGCTGGCTTGCGGCTAAAATCAGTGATTGTGTGTATATCTGAGCTATGGAACATGGCCACCCGCAAAACAGGAAATAATTGTATAATTCCCTGTTTACATCAATCGCTGTACTTTGGCAAGTAGAAAGATCAGGGTATCAAGCATCTGTTATGACACCGGTACCGATGCACCCAGTTCCAATTCCGTTCAAAGCGCTGAGAAGCTGGTTCAGCACAGGTAACTCTGAACTCTAGTGTGATTCCCGGCCGTTACGCGAATCTCGCTTCGGCGGGGGTGTATTCTGGATAAAGGCAGAGCGACATAAATGCCATAACGGCGAAGGTATGATCGTCAATGCTTTGTAGTACGGTATATGGATCGTAACTCATATTCTTCGACTCTTCTCAAGCGCTCAGTTGAGCCCTGCTTTGTTGATTGGGCAAGTATTTCATCGTGGCCCTGTGGCAGCGCCCAAAGGCGCCGCAGCGGCAACATAGCGGAATTCCAGATCCTGCGCTAACAGGCGATAGGTGGGGCTGCTCGCTTCGCTACGATTGCGCGGTCAGCTCGGGAACCTTGAAGCCGAACGTCTCCGCGGCATTGGTCAGCGTCATCTGCCGGATCTCGTCCTCCGGAACGCCATCGAAGAGCTTTTCGACCGCGCCCTGCGAGTTCGGCCAGGTGCCCTCGTGGTGCGGGTAGTCAGCACCCCACAGCAGGCAGCGCAGACCGGTGATATGGCGATTCGCGACACCGACCGGGTCGTACTGAAACGTCACCTGCACCTGGCGCTTCACGTATTCGCTCGGGGGCAGTGGGAGATTCGGCTTCGCCCAGTGTTTGTGCTTCACGTGGGCTTCGTCCATGATGCCCATCGCCCACGCGAGCCACCCCGAACCGCTCTCGCCGATCACACAGCGGAGATCCGGGTAGCGCTCGAGCACACCACCCGCCGCGAGATGCGAGACGGTCTCGACGATCCCACCGGTCACCAGGGCATAGTTCGTTATGGCGCCACCGGGTCCGCCGACCTGCACCGGGCTGTGCCCGATGCCCACGTGGAAGGCGACCGGGATATCGATCTCACAGGCTGTCTCCCAGATCGGATCCCACTCGGGCCTGTTGTACCCGAATCCCGGCAGCCGGTCGGGGAGCAGCGCCGGGCGCAGACCCAGCGCAGCGCAACGGCGCAGCTCGGCGGCTGCGGCCTCGATGTGTTTGAGCTGGACATCGATCGGCTTCCACCCCTTCTTATAGCCCTCGACCGGGAGAGGCAGTTCGATGCACGGCGCGAAGCGATCGAGGTGTCCGCCGTAGGTCTCGACTGTCCAGTCGTTCACGGACTGGATTCGTGCGACCGCGTCGCCGAAGTCCTCGCTCTCTTCGAATCCGGTCATCCCGAAGATCACCTCGGCGATGACGCCATCGCGATCCATGTCCTTGAGGCGCGCTTCCGGCTCGATGGCGGGCGTGACCTTAACACCGCCGCCCGTTTCGGGGGGCAGTATGATCGGGTACACGGCCTCGCCGTCCTTCACTCGGCTGAGCACTTTGTCCAACTCGCCCTTGGGCGCGCCGCTGTGGGCGTCGGCGGAGATGAGCGGGCGGGGGACCGCGGGGGGCGGAAAGTTGTCGGTGCTGAAGTCGAAATCTGTATCCATGGTGGAATGGCTCCCGGTTGTGTTCGGTTTCTCCATTATTAGCATACTAAAACACAGCCCTCAGGTCCAGAGGGAGTTTTTCCCGCTATCACCCTGTATCTTTCTCTTCGGATACCTAGGGCATCTACCCTTCCGGCATCAGTAGATGGCAACCATGGCTGCGCGTCGCTCAGTCGAGTTCGGTCGCGGATAATTAATATACTAAGTGTGAGTTGAGCTGCGAGGCCCAGAGGGATAATGATGAAGTCAGCCAGAACAACAGCTCTCCATCGTCAGAGACGAGCGCGAGCTGGTCCCCAGCTTGTCGAGTGCATCCTGTCGTAGTTCGACCTTGCGGACCTTGCCCGAAGCGGCTACGAATTGGCCTGGAGCGGCGGGAATCGCGGCACGGCGACTGTCACAA
>CAZUGZ010000029.1:0-31216 GCA_964620555.1 uncultured Alteromonadaceae bacterium | reverse complement strand
GGCGCTGTGGAAACAGGCCGAAAATGCCTCCGGTATGAATGAAAACGATATCTTCCCGGTCTTCAAAACGGCCTTGTTCGAGTTCCCGCAACATACCGAGGAACGCCTTGCCGGTATAGCACGGGTCCAGAATCAGACCCTCCAACCTGGCCACGGTGGCAATCATCTGGTACACCTCGGGCAGGGCTTCGCCATAACCGGGCGCCGCATAGCCATCCAGCACCCGTACTTCGAGCTGCGGCACCGGCTCCAGCGGACGGTAGCGCTGCTGCCAATCCAGTACATCGGCATTGACCTTGTCGATAAACCAGGCCGCATCGTCACAGACGTTGACCCCCCATACGCGTGCCGGTAAATGGTGCAGTTGCGCACCCAGGGTCAGTCCTGCCTGGGTGCCGCCGGAGCCGGTGGCGCTGACCCAATGCGCCGGGCCCAGGCCCGCCTCGCGCATGTCGGCACCGAGTTCCTCTGCCGCCGCCACGTAACCCCAGACGCCGAGCCCGTCGCTGGCCCCGACCGGAATGAAAAAAGCCCGCTCGCCCTGTTGCCGGTAGTGCTCCTGCCAGTGCTCCACCAACTGCGGCAACTCCCCGGCAAACTGCGCCGCGGAGTAGTAGTTGATGTGGGCGCCCGCCAGGTGGCTGAACAGCAGGTTGCCGTCGACGTCCGCGGGGCGCTCGCCGCGCAACAGCAAATGCACTGTCATGCCCAGCCTGGCCCCGACCAGGGCCGTGGCCCGACAGTGGTTGGACTGCACCCCGCCACAGGTAATCAGGGTGTTGCAACCCAATTCCCTGGCCCTGGCCAGGACGAATTCCAGCTTGCGCAGCTTGTTGCCACTCAGGGCGGTATCGCTGAGATCGTCCCGCTTGACCCAGATGCGCTGTCCGCGGCCGAATTCGGCAGAGACGCGGGGCAGGTGTTGCAGGGGGGTCGGCAACTGCGCCAGCGGCAGGCGCGGCGGATAGGCCATGCTCATTTCAGATAGATTTCAGGGTTCCCTTTGGCAGCACCGCGTTGATATGGGAACGCTGGAACTTCAACTCCACCTTATCGGCCACCTGCAACACCAGAAAGTTGTCTTCCAACCTGACAATTTTTCCCAACATGCCGCTGGTGGTAACCACTTCGTCACCCCGGGACAGGGCCGCCACCATTTCGCGGTGCTCCTTCTGACGTTTGCGCTGGGGTCGGAAGAAGAGCAGATAGAACAGCACGAAAAGGCCGATCATCATGAAGATTTGTATCATTCCTGCACCCTGTGCCGTCTGCCCGGCCGCCTGCGCCTGGGCTTGGGGAATGAAAAAATTCATGCGGGTAGTCCGTCAAAAGTGGAGCGTGACTGTATCAGGGCTTGAGGTCCCAATCAAATTCCATGGTGTGGGGGGCGTGATCGGAAAAACGCTGCTCCCGGTAGATGTCGGCGGCCAGGGTGCGCTCGACCAAAGCCGGGGTAATCAGTTGGTAATCCAGCCGCCAACCGACGTTTTTGGCCCAGGATTGTCCGCGGTTTGACCACCAGGTGTATTGCTCGGGTTGCTGATTCACCAGTCGAAACGAGTCGACATAGCCCAGTTCGTCAAACACCCGGTTCAACCAGGCCCGCTCCTCCGGCAGGAAACCCGAATTGCGCTGGTTGGATCGCCAGTTTTTGAGGTCGATGGGCTGATGACAGATATTCCAGTCCGCACAGATGACGCACTCCCGTTTCCGTTTTCGCAGTTCGCGCAACTGCCCGTACAACCGATCCATGAAGCGATATTTCCTGCGCAATGCCTCTTCACCACTGGAACCGGAGGGCAGGTACAGCGAGATTACGCTCAACCGCTCGAAGTCCGCCTGTAGATAGCGCCCTTCGCTATCACTCGGCTCCCAACCCAGTTTGCGGAGGATGCGGCGGGGCCGCACCCGGCTGAACAGGGCGGTGCCGGAGTACCCCTTGCGCTGGGCGTCGTGGTAGTAACAGTGATACTGCTGTGGATAGAAGTCCTGGTGCGTCAGCTGCTGTTCCTGGGCCCTGGTTTCCTGGAGACATACCAGGTCGGCCCGCTGCCGCGACAGCCAGTCGAAAAAGCCCTTGCGCTGCGCCGAGCGGATGCCATTGGTATTGCAGGTGATAATTTTCAGCATTTTCCGGCCCGGCCGCTCAACCCGCGGTAAGCAGGACTTTGGCGCATGGGTTGCGTCACAGGTCCTGCATGAATTCGGGGGCGTTGAAGAGAAAGCTCTTCTCTTCCACTCGTCGGCTCATGCGCCAGCCGCGCTCGGTACGCACGTACTCATCCAGGTACCAGAGCCCGCAGAAAAAAATCCGGCTGCCCTCCTCGGGCAAGGTCATTTGCTGGGGGTTCAGGCACATCACCCGACCGCTGGCCCGGTCGCCCCGCAACTCGATCTGAATGTTGGCGTTGAGATGCTGGTGTGCGGGAAAGACCTCATTGGTCATCGCCTGCTGCAAAAACGCAATGGTATGTTCCAGGTCGCCGACACTGCCGCCGAATGCGCTGTAGTCGATATGCGCATCGGCGGTAAAGACGTCGCTGCGCAGTGCATCGAAGTCCTTGCTGTCGATGATCTGGGCATAGCGATAACACAGATCCTGTATTTCCAGACGATCAGAGATTTCTTCCAGTGTAAGCATGAGATGTATACCTTCAACGTTCAACCACATCAAAGGCAATGGGCATCTGCTTGATGCCGTTGATAAAGTTGGAATGCAGCCAGCGCAACTCACCGTTGAAACGAGGATTGCGGATTCGAGCCAGGATCTCCTGGAACATCACTTTCAGTTCCAGCCGGGCCAGGTGGGAACCAATGCAAAAGTGCTCACCGTAGCCGAAGGCGCGGTGCTTGTTTCTTATATCTTCGCGCTGCCCCCGGCTGATATCGAACACATCACCATCATCGAACACCGCCTCATCGGCACTGGCGGCACCGTAAAACAAATGCAGACTGTCCCCTTTGGCAATCGACTGCCCACCCACTTCCACATCCGCGGTGGCAGTACGCCGGAAGGCAATCACCGCCGGATTGTAGCGCAGGAACTCCTCGATGGCGCCCTCCAGCCAATCCGGGTTGTCGACCAACTGCTGATAGAGGCCGTGTTCCATCAGCAGGCGCATCCCATGGGTGGTAACGGTGCGGGTAGTCTCGTTGCCGGCGACGATCAACAACAGGAAAAAATTACAGAATTCATCGTCGGTCAGGGGTTCGTCTGCCACGGTGCCGTTGAGCAGCACGTTGACGATATCGTCCTGGGGATTTTTCCTGTGCTCGTCAGCCAGCCGCTGGGCCAGCGTGAACATCTCCACCATGGCGTTGATACTTTCATCACCTGAGATGGAGAATTCGGGGTCATCCGGGCTGATCATGATATTGGTGAGTTCGAACATCCGCTTGCGCCAATCCAGCGGCACTCCCATCAATTCGCAAATGGCCACCAGGGGCAATTCCGAGGCCACCTCCTCGACAAACTCACAGTGCCCCTTCGCCGCCACCCGGTCAATGACTTCCCTGGCCACCTGGCGGAAGCGCTCGCCGTAGCTGTCCACTTTCCTGGGGGTGAAGGCGCTGCGCACCAACTGTCGAAATTTGCGGTGCTCCGGCGGGTCCATGTGAATCATCTGCATACGCATGACGGACAGGATCGCCGGGTCGATGTCGTGCAGCATGGAGGATTTTTCCGCCGAGGAGAACAACTGCGGGTTCTTGGATATGAAATCCAGATCCTTCTGTCGGGTTACCGCCCAGAAACCGGCACTCTGGGCCGGATTTTCGTGCCAGTAAATTGGCTGTTCGTTGCGCAGGTAACGATAAATCTCCCGGGGCATGCCTCCGACATAGGTCTCGGGCGCCATCAGGTCGATGTGGGGACAAACCGTCATACAGGTATCTCCGACCAGACTTCGCAGCGCTGAACTATAAACTGAGAGCCAGCGGTCTGCATAGCGATTCCCACAAGGCCACGCGGAGGTGGTGATTATTGATCTGAGGGTCCCTTGCGTGTGATGGAAGAGACCCGGACCGGGTAGTGTCGTTGCCGACGGTCGGGAAAGAATTCTTTCAGGGTTTGACTGACCACGGGAAAGGCGATTTCCCGCCACGGAATTTCTGCCTCGGAAAACAGTTCCACCGCTGTACTTTCGGACCCCACACCAAATTCACCCGCCACCACCTTGGCGCGATAGAACAGGTAGACCTGGTTGATTTGTGGGAGATCAAACATCCGGTACAACTGTTGGTCACTGACCCGGGCGCGGGCTTCCTCCCAGGTTTCGCGGGCCGCGCCCTCGACACTGGTCTCACCATTTTCCATGAAACCCGCGGGCAGGGTCCACAATCCCTGGCGGGGAGCTATGGCCCGTTTGCAGAGCAGGACCCTGTCCTCCACAGTGGCTACGCAACCGACGATCACTCGGGGATTCTCATAGTGAATCCGCCCGCAACCATCGCAGACAAAGCGCGGACGGTCGTCACCGGGCGGGATTCGGCGGACCACGGCAAGGCCACATTGACTGCAAAAATTCATCGCCCCGAACCTATTGAATCCGGCGGTAGCGCCCGTTGCAAAACACCAGCGGCTGCCCCTGGTCGCGGTGATGTGCCGCCAGTACCCGACCGATGACAATGAGGTGATCCCCGCCGGGGTGAGTGGTTTCCAGGGCGCATTCCAGGCTGACCAGGGTGTCGGGGATCAACGGCACACCACAGTCGCCGGGAGCCTGGTGCGCGGCGTCCAGCAGGTGCTCGCCCTTGCGGGCATACTGGACGGAGAGGGCCCGTTGCCCGCTGTGCAGGATATTGATGGCAAAGTGGCGAGTCTGTTGCCAGGCCCCGAACATCTCGGAATCCCGCTGCAGATTCCACAATACCAGCGGCGGGTCCAGCGATACCGAAGTAAAGGAATTCACCGTCATGCCAAAGGGCCGGTGACCCTGTGGCGCAGCGGTGACTACGCACACCCCGGTGGCGAAGCAACCCAAAGCATCACGAAACTCCCGTTGGTCCAGGTTCATTGCAACTTCCTTTTACTGCCGATCCCGACCGGGATGCGTGGATTTATTCATCGGCCAGCCACCGCGCGGTAGCTCGCTCATCAGTGGTACGAGTCGCCACCCAGTGGGAGCCGGCACTGTCGGTCTCCTTTTTCCAGAAAGCCGCTCGGGTCTTGAGAAAATCCATGATGAATTCACCGGCGGCAAAGGCGTCGCCGCGATGGCAACTGCCGACTCCGACATAGACAATGCGGGCGCCCGGGGCCAGCACTCCCACCCGGTGTACCACCGTCACCGCCAGCAGCGGCCAGCGGGCACTGGCCTGATCGACGATCTCTTCGAGACCGCGTTCGGTCATTCCGGGATAGTGCTCAACTTCCATGCTGCGCAAGGTTCCGTTGCCGGAGCGCACATAGCCGGTAAAACTGACCACGGCACCCGCCTCGGCCTGACCCGCTACCAGTTCGCTCTGGAGCTGACCGGGGTCAAAGTCCTCCTGCTGGATACGCAATACGCGGCGCATGGGCCGGTCAACCTCCGGTCACCGGTGGAAAAAAGGCCACTTCATCACCATCCACCAGGGGGTGATCCAGGTCCACCTGTTGCTGATTGACCGCGCATAGTACATTGGGAGCGGTGAGTACCTCCTTCCAGCCGGATGTCGCACACAACCCGGCCCGCAGCGCGGCCAGGTCGGTGGTACCGGCACCGCAGGCCACCTCCATGGCGGAGCAACCCAATTGCTCGCGAAGACGTGCAAAGAACAGCACCCGGATCACGAACCGTGCTCCTGGCGCCGCCAACTGCCGGACTTCCCGCCCCGCTTTTCCTGCAACCGCACCTGCGATATGACCATGCCCCGGTCCACCGCCTTGCACATATCGTAGATGGTCAGCGCCGCCACCGAGGCGGCGGTCAGCGCCTCCATTTCCACACCGGTGCGGCCGTTGAGTTTGCAGGTGGCCCGAATCAGCACCTGGCTTTCCGCAGTCTGGAATTCTACTGCTATCGACGACAGCAGCAGCGGATGGCACAGCGGAATCAGTTCCGCACAGCGCTTGGCCGCCTGAATGCCGGCGATCCGCGCCACCCCGAAGACATCGCCCTTGGGATGGCCGCCGGTTTCGATCAGGGCCAGGGTCTGCGCTTGCATCTCCACTACCGCCTGGGCCACCGCGACGCGTTCGCTGGACTGCTTGGCAGTGATATCGACCATCTGCGCCCTGCCCTGGCTGTCCAGATGAGTTAGCGTGTTCATTACCGCCCCCGCTGCCAGGGAATTCCGGCTAGTATATGCATTATACTCCCATTGTCCTATTTGGCTGCCCCCGGGAGGTTCCGAGCAACCATGTCGGCATTAAAGCTCGGCCTCGCACTGGGTTACTGGGGGGCGGACTATCCCGCCCATCACATCGAACTGGCGCGCGAGGCGGAACGCCTGGGCTTCGATTCCGTGTGGAGCGCGGAATCCTGGGGCAGCGATTGCTTTTCTCCGTTGGCCTGGATCGGCGCCCGGACCTCAACCATCCGGCTCGGCACCGGGATCGCCCAGTTGTCCGCCCGCACCCCGGCCTCCTGTGCCATGACGGCGCTGACCATGGACCACCTGAGTGGCGGCCGCATGATGCTCGGCCTCGGCGTCTCCGGGCCGCAGGTCGTGGAGGGCTGGTACGGGCAACCCTACGCCATGCCGCTATCCCGCACGCGCGAGTACGTGGACATCATCCGCCAGGTTCTGGGGCGCCAGGCTCCGGTTCACAACGACGGACCACACTACCCCCTGCCCTATGAAGGCCCGGGTTCCTGGGGTATGGGCAAGACATTGAAATCCATCACCCACCCCCTGCGCGCCGAGCTGCCGATATTCCTGGGTGCCGAAGGACCCCGCAACGTCGCCCTGGCCGCGGAAATCGCCGACGGTTGGCTGCCCCTGTACTACTCTCCCTATCGGCAGCAGGTCTACGCCGATCAACTGCCCGGCGCCAAAGCGGGCTTCGAGATTGCCGCCGTAGTGGCGATGAACATCGACGACGACCTGCAGCGGGCACTGTATCCGGTCAAGGCCACGCTCGGCTTTTACATCGGCGGCATGGGCTCCAGAAAACGCAATTTCCACAAGGACCTCATGGCACGCATGGGTTTTGCCGAGGAGGCCGAAGAAATCCAGGAATTGTTCTTCGCCGGTGAACGGGATCGGGCCATCGCCAGGGTGCCCGATCAATTTGCCGACGAAATCTCCCTCTGCGGTCCCCTTGGACGCATTCGGGAAAAGCTGGCGGATTGGCGCAACTCGCCGGTCACCAGCCTGTTGATTCACGGTGACGTGGAGTTGCTGCGAACGGCGGCCGATCTGGTGCTGTAGGTGGCCCCACACTCAAAAACTGTAATGGAGGTCCACGCCGTAGCGCCTGGGGGGTGAAAAGATTTTGGTTACGTGGCCCAGGTTCGCCTGCTCGCCCACACCGCCGTCAAAGTACACTTCGTCTGACAGATTCCTGCCCCAGATGGCCAGCGACAGGCGGTCATTGACAACCCACTTCAGCCGTCCGTTGAAGACGGTGACCGAGTTGGTCGTGGCGTGTTCACGGGCCAGGGGCAGGTCCCAGGTCAGGGCATCGAAACCCCAGTAGATCCGATCCCGGTGAAAGGCGTCGAACCGCATCAGCCAGTCGCCGAAGCGGTTGTTCCACTGATATTGAATGCCCAGACCGAGCGAGTTTTCCGGCAGCGACGGCAGGTCCTCGTCGGCACGGTCCAGGGGAATCGCGTCCCTGGAGACGGGATCGATCAGGTAGTCATCGAACTCTTCGAAACTGCCGTCGGCAAGACTGGCGGCGATGTCGATGGTCCAGCCCTCGGCGGGCACCCAGGTGACCTCCACTTCAGCGCCATCGATAGTGGACTCACCGGCATTGGTTACCCCCTGCAGGTAACCGACCCGCGTGGGGTGGGGGTCTGGACGGGCCACGAACAGTTGCATGTTCCGATAGCGCATGCTGAAGAACGCCGCATTGACCCGCAATCGATTGTCCGAAGTCTCCACCTTGGCGCCCAACTCGATGCTGTCTATCTCCTCCTCATCGAAGGGTACCAGCTCACCCTGGGCAAAATCGGAGAAGCCGCCGGCCTTGTAGCCTTCGGTATAGCTGGCGTACAGCATCAACCCGTCGAGTATGTTGCCGAAGGCCTGCTCCGGGAAACGATAGGCAATGCTCAGCATCGGCGTCAGGCTTTCAAAATCTTCATTGGCCGCCAGCCATTGGGTCGGCCCGAGCGGCAGGGGCAATGCCGACGGCGACTCGTTGAAAAAGCTGTCATAACTCAGCAGGGAAGCCGTGCCCGGAATATGCAGTGCCCCCGGCAGGTCGGCATAGGCCTGGTCGGGGGGCAAACCTGCGGCCCGGTGCGTGGTCAACTTCCGTTGCTCGCGCCCGTAGCGCAGGCCCGCGGTCAGTTCAAATCGATCGGTCACATCCCAGCGCAACTGGGCGTAGGCGGCCCGGGTGGTGTTGTCGATTTCCAGACCGGTACGCTCCACATTGGTCAGTGCCGCCACCTGCCCAACGGGTACCGCGGCATCCACCGACCCCCAGATTCCCCTGTCGCCCAGAAAGAAATCCTTGGTTCCGTTATCCGAGTCCTCTATCATGTAATACAGCCCCAGGGTATAGGCCACAACCCCTGCCGCGAAGTCGCCACTGAGTTGATACTCCTGGCTGAAGTACCTCGAATTGCCATCCTCCAGTGCCCGCTCCCCAGCGGGAAAGCCCACATAGGGGTTGATCTGTGAGGTATCGGGCGCCTGCTGTTCGCGCCACGCAGTAATGCTCTTCAGCTTGTGATGTTCAGCGAGTTCCCAGTTCAGGTTCAGGGAAGCCTGCGCGGCGTCCAGGCTGAACTTCGCCGCAACGTCGTGGTACGGCGCGACGCCGCCGTGCTGCGCATTGACCGCCTCGCAAAAATCCGACATTCGCCGGAAGCCGCTGACCGGGGTAATCAGGGCCCGGGCGGGAACCTGGGCCTCGGGATTGGTTACCACACAATCGCCCAGGGCCAGTGAATTCTCCCGAATGCGGTTGTAATAGAGAGAGAAGTCGGCGGTAATCCTGGTCGAAGCCAACCAGCGCATCTGCAGCAGCCCCCCCAGACGGTTTTCATCGGACAACTCCGTGCCGTGCACCGGATCCCGAAAAAAACCGTCCGCCCGAACACGGGACACAGTCAGCTTTCCGAGCAGGCCATCGCGCAACGGCATATCGAGACCTGCCTGGGCGTTGAAGCGGCCATCATTTCCGGCGCTCAGCCGGGCAAAACCGCCAAAGTCCGGCGCCGGTTTCACCGTGGTCAGCACCAGGGCCCCGCCGGTGGTGTTCTTGCCGAACAGGGTGCCCTGGGGGCCGCGCAACACCTGTATCGATTCGACCTCGGCCAGATCGATGATCTGCCCGTGGGGCTTGAGCAGAAAAACGTCGTCGACGTATACCCCGACACTGAGTTCGGTCACGTTGCCGGAGCCGCGGGTGGGGCCGAGACCGCGGATGTAAACGTTGGCATTGCGCGACGGGCGCGAGATCTGCAGGTTGGGTACCCGTTCGGTGATGTCCGCCAGGTTGGTAATGCCGACATCCCGCAACACCTCCCCGGTCAGGACCGATACCGCCAGCGGAGCATCCTGCAACGACTCGGCGTGGCGGCGGGCAGTGACGATAACCTCCTCCAGCGCCAGGCCAGTTTCAGCCTCCACTGACTCCACGGGTTGCGTTGCTAGCGCCACAGCCAACGACAGCAGGGTACATCGGCGAACGGGTAGATTTGCCATGAACCACCTTTTCTATCTCTGAGCCTGCACAAGACAGCGCCTAAATTCAAGTTCGGGTAACCGCTGACAAGGGGGCTCCCCGGTTAAAGCGGACAGTTGGTGCGATACCGGGGTGGCAATTGCCCGCGCCACTGGCCTGCTCTACACTCTTGTCCCCGCTTCAAACCGCTTGACCAAGGAGGCGATTGTGCGGTGCATGACCAGAAGAGATTTACTGCGCTCCAGTCTTGGCGGCTGTTTGATTGCGTCCGGGCTGTCCGCTCCGGTGTTCGCTGCTGAAAATGGAAGCAGCCGATCAAACCTGCAGTCCGGTGCTGCCGACCGCCTCCAGGGCACCGGGCTGACAGATCGGGAGATCGTACTCGGCATGTCAGCGGCCTTCACCGGACCTTCGCGCGGTCTCGGCATCGAATTGTACCGGGGGGCCAGCGCGTATTTCACCCACATCAACCAGTCCGGCGGCGTACGCGGTCGCCGGGTGGTACTCAAGACCTACGACGACGGCTACCAGCCGGACCCCTGCGTCGAGAACACCATGACCCTGATGCTGCAGGACCAGGTGTTCGCCCTGTTCGGCTACGTCGGCACACCGACCGTGACCCGGGTCCTGCCGCTGCTGAAAAAATTCCAGGAACAGAAAGCCTACCTGTTTTTCCCTTTCACCGGCGCCCAACCCCAGCGCGAGCCCCCCTACGGTGAATTTGCCTTCAACCTGCGCGCCTCCTATCACCAGGAAACCGCCGGTCTGGTCGACAACTTTCTGGCCATCGGCAAACGCCGCATCGCCGTGTTCTACCAGGCCGATGCCTACGGCCGCAGCGGCTGGGCCGGGGTGCGCAATGCCCTGAAAAAACACGGCGAGGCGATGGTGGGAGAGGCGACGTACCGGCGTGGCACCAACTTCAACAACAGCATGCGCAAACAGGTAGAAATACTGAAACAATCGCAACCCGATGCGGTGATCTGCATCGGGGCCTACGCCGCCTGCGCGGCGTTTTTGCGCGATGCGGTGGACCATGGACTGCGGGTACCGATCGCCAACCTGTCCTTCGTCGGCAGCGAGAACCTGCTGAAGTTGATCCGGGAAGGGCGCGACTCCAGCCGTGATTATACGGATCTGCTGGTAAACTCGCAGGTAGTGCCGAGCTACGAGGACACGTCGATTGCAGCGGTGAGGGAGTATCGGGAGTTGATGGCGCGCCATGACCCCCAGGTGCCCGCGGAATTGCTCAAGGAGGAATACACCCCCTCCGCCCACAGCTTTGTCAGCCTCGAGGGTTTCCTCGACGCCAAGTTGATGGTCGAGCTGCTGCATCGGCTGGGCGACGATCCGCGACGGAGCCAACTCGAACGCGCCGCCTTCAGCATCGACAATTTCGATCTCGGCATCGGCGAAATGGTCTCCTTTGACAGTTCCAGCCGGCAGGGACTGGACAAGGTCTATTACACCGTCGTCGACCAGAATCGCTTTATCACTCTCGACAACTGGGAGCGCAGGTTTTCATGACATGAAGATTCAAAAACTGTTTCAAATGACGCTGTTTGGCGTTCTACTCCTGTTTGGGCTGATCGGTGTGTCCACCTCTATTCTGTGCATCTACACGGTGGATACCCACCTGTCCCGAGAGTACGAAAACAACAGCAAGGGGATTGCCAAGACCATTGCGGACTCCAGCGTCGATATCATCCTCAATCGCGACCTGTCTTCCCTGCAGTCCCTGATCGATCAATTCGTCGAAATTCAGGGGATCAGCTATATCTACATCACCGATGAAAGCGGGGAATTTCTGGCTCACACCTTCGTTCCCGGAATTCCCGAGCAGATCCGGAATGGCGACCACTCCCGCACCGCCACGGTGGAACGGCACTTGCCCGGGGTGGGAGATTTTGTGGAGGTCGGCAGCCCGATCCTGGCCGGCGTGGTGGGCACGGTTCACCTGGGCATGGATACCGGCCTGATCGCGCTGAAGATTCAGCGGGCCATCGGGCAGCAGGCCTATCTCATTTCCAGTATCTTTATCGTCGGCGTGTTTGTCGCCATCTGGTTTATCAATTTCGCCGCCAAACCGATCGAAGAGTTGCTGTCCTACGCGGCGGCACTGGCTCGGGAGGGAGGACAGGGCGGCACCGACGGGCAGCGGCAGCTTCTGATCCGGGACGACGAGGTGGGCCACCTCGCCCGCATGTTCCTCTATTTCACCGATATCCCGGAGTTCGACCGCAAGCGGATTGCACCGGCTTCCGGGGAGCGGCAGCTCCCCTGATGTCTGCACACTGAGAGGACCCACCATGCAACGCTATTTCATCGTGCAATTCTGCACACTGCTGCAAATCTGTTTCGGTACCGTGTACGCCTGGAGTTTCTTTCAGACACTGCTGGTTCGAGAGTTGGGCTGGTCCTTCACCGACACCGCCCTGGCGTTCAGCATCGCCATATTTTCGCTGGGTATGGCGGCGGCCTGGGCCGGTGCGATGCTGCCCCGCTACGGACCGCGCAAACTGGCCCTGATCGGCAGCGTGATGTTCTCGGGGGGCTACCTGCTCGGCGGTCTGGCCCTGCATCTGGACCTGCGGCTATTGTTCTATCTCGGCTACGGTGTCATCGGCGGCGCCGGTATCGGGCTTGGCTACGTGACACCGGTGGCAACCACAGCCAAATGGTTTCCGGATCACAAGGGTCTGGCCACCGGCATCGTGGTCATGGGGTTCGGCATCGGCGCCTTCCTGCTGAGCAAACTGCTGGCGCCGTTCCTGGTGGTGGTCACCGAAGGGGATTTGCCACGCATCTTCGCCTGGCTCGGTGTCGTGTTTGCCGCCATCACCATTCCGTCAAGCCTGGCATTGCGGGACCCACCGGCGGTGGAATCTGCCGCCGGGACCGATCCAGCCGAAGCCGAAGACACCGGCTCGGTGGCCGACTGTCTCCGTTCCCGCGAGTTCGGGATAATGTGGCTGGTGTTCTTTTTCAACATCTCGGCCGGGATTTCCGTGATCAGTTTCCAGTCACCGCTGTTGCAGGATGTCTGGGAACTGGCCGACCCCTCTCTGGACCCACAAACCCTGGCCCGCTACGGGGCGACCCTGATCGCGGTCAGTTCACTGTGCAACGGAGTGGGGCGGTTGTTCTGGGGACTGCTATCGGATCGAATCGGTCGCGTGACGACCTTTCGCATCCTGCTTGCCAGCCAGATGATCGTGTTCGGCGTTTTGATGACGGAACGGGATCCGTGGATTTTTTCGGCCCTGGTGTGCTACATCCTGCTCTGTTTCGGCGGCGGTTTTGCAACCATGCCCTCTTTCGTCGTCGATGTCTTCGGCAACAGGAAAATGTCGGTTATCTACGGCGCGGTACTGACCGCCTGGGCAGCGGCGGGAATCTTCGGCCCGCTCTACGTGGGTTATCTGAAAGACAGTTATCCCGATCGGGCAATCATCTACTGCTTTCTGATCGGCGTTCTGTTACTCCTGCTTGGCTACGTGTTCTCCTACCTGTTGAACGACGAACGCATCCGCATGCGTCGTCCGACGCTGGAGGACACCCTACACCAGTACGATATTCCGCTGCGACGAAGTTAGCGCGAGCATCGCATCCACTGGTGCACCATGCAGCCTAGTCCACCTGTTTGCGAATGAAGGCCGGAATATCGAAGTATTCCTCCTGACCTACTGCCGGGGTCGGTTCCGAATGTTCCGCCACCGCGGCCTGGGTCTGACGACGGGGAATCGCCTGATGCGTCGGCTCGGGTTGGCCGGTTTCGCCATTGGGACTCACAGTTTTCCCCCGGTTTGACAGGACTTGCAGAGGCGGCGTCTGCTCCACCCCGTTACCCAGTCCGGTGGCGACGATGGTCACCTTGATGTCTTCGCCCATTTCCGGGTCGATGGCCATTCCCACCACCAGGGTGGCATCTTCAGAGGCAAAGGACTCCACCGTGTTGCCCACCATGCGAAACTCGTCCACGGTAAAGTCCTGACTGGCGGTGATATTTACCAGGATACCGCGGGCGCCATGCAGGTTGACGTCCTCCAGCAGGGGGCTGCGAACCGCGGCTTCCGCGGCAATCTTGGCACGCTGGTCACCGGTGGCGCTACCCGTGCCCATCATGGCCATACCCATTTCCCCCATCACCGTGCGCACATCGGAGAAGTCCACATTGATCAGGCCGGGGCGGACGATGAGATCGGCGATACCCTGCACCGCACCCAGCAACACATCGTTGACGGCTTCGAACGCCTGCAGCAGGGAGGCATCCTTTTCCAGAACGTCCAACAGTTTTTCGTTGGGTATCGTGATCAGGGAGTCCACGTATTGCGACAATTCCTGCATACCCTCCTCTGCGACGTTCCTGCGTTTCCTGCCCTCGAACAGAAACGGTCGGGTAACCACTGCCACGGTGAGAATCCCCAGTTCACGAGCGATCTCTGCGACTACCGGTGCCCCACCAGTGCCGGTACCACCGCCCATGCCGGCCGCTATGAATACCATGTCGGCACCGCGCAGCGCGTCGGAGATGCGGTCGCGGTCTTCCAGGGCCGCCTCCCGTCCGACCGCCGGGTTGGAACCCGCGCCCAGGCCCTTGGTGATACCCTCGCCCAATTGCAGCATCAGGGCCGGATCGAGATCGGACAGCGCCTGGACATCCGTGTTGGCACAGAGAAAATCCACCCCCTGAACCCCCCTGGCTATCATGTGCTTGACCGCGTTGCCGCCGCCACCGCCGACACCGATGACCTTGATCACCGCACCCTCTCGTACATCGTCTACTAGTTCAAACATGATCTACTCCTCGTAGTTGATACCGGATTCGCACCCGGCGCATGGTTACCGCTTCAAAAATTGTCCTGTAGCCAGGTCCTGGCCCGCCGCCAAAGCCGTGGCTTCCCGGTTCCACTGCGACCGGCCACGGCTTCCGCCATGGCCTCGGCACCGTACTGCAACAACCCCACACTGGTGGAGTAAATGGGATTGCAAACGATGTCCTTGAGTCCGGTCACCGTCTCCGGATAACCGACCCGGACCGGCATGTGGAATATTTCCTCCGCCAGTTCCACTGCCCCATCGATTCTGGAAGTGCCACCGGTAAGCACCACCCCGGCAGGGATCTGATCCCCATGACCGCTCCGTTGCAGTTCTGTCTGCACCAGGGAAAACAGTTCGTCGTAGCGTGGTTCGACCACCTCCGCCAAAGCCTGGCGGGACAGGTCGCGGGGCGGACGATTGCCGACACTGGGGACCTTGATGGTTTCTCCGGGCCGGGCCATCTGGGTCAAGGCACAGGCATATTTGATCTTGATTTCCTCGGCACACTGGGTGGGGGTGCGCAGGGCCATGGCAATATCGTTGGTTACCTGGTCCCCGGCGATGGGAATCACACCGGTATGGCGAATGGCGCCTTCGGTAAAGACGGCAATATCGGTAGTACCCCCACCGATATCCACCAGGCATACCCCCAGTTCCTTTTCATCCGCGGTCAACACGGAATAACTGGAGGCCAGTTGTTCGAGGATGATGTCTTCCACTTCCAGCCCGCAACGGCGGACACACTTTTCGATGTTCTGGGAAGCGTTGGTGGCGCAAGTCACCAGGTGTATCTTGGTCTCCAGCCGAACGCCGGACATGCCCAGCGGTTCACGGATGCCCTCCTGATCGTCGATGATGTATTCCTGGGGCAGGGTGTGCAGCACCCGCTGGTCGGCGGGAATGGCTACGGCCCGGGCGGCGTCGATCACCCGGTCCAGATCCAGTTGGTAGACTTCCCCATCGCGAATGGCGACGATACCGTGGGAATTGAGACTGCGGATGTGGCTGCCGGCAATGCCGATGTAGACCGAGTGAATCTGGCAGCCGGCCATCAACTCCGCCTCTTCCACGGCGCGCTGAATCGATTGAACCGTGGCCTCGATGTTGATCACTACACCCTTCTTCATGCCCGTGCTGAGATGGGAACCGATGCCCACCAGTTCTATGGCGCCGTTGCTGTCGACTTCACCGACCACGGCCACCACCTTGGTGGTGCCGATATCCAATCCCACGATCATGCTCTTTTCCTGGTTGCTGCCCATCGAATCACTGTCCCTTTACTTTCCGGTCACGACTGGCCGGTCAGCCAGGCCACGGCCAGTCCGTGGCGATAGCGCATGTCCACCGAACGCAGCAGATGTTCACGGCCCGCCAGGTCGGCTCGGTAGACACCCACGAAACGGGCCACCTTCTCCGGCAATTGCCCACGCCCGAACACCAGTTCACTACCGTTGTCCAGGCGCGCCACCAGCCCACCCAGCACGTCCATGTCCAGGGCGACCACCTGCAGGCCCAGTTGTTGCATATGCTCGCGCATGAACAGGTAGTGGCGCATCAACTGCAATTGACTTCCATCCGGGCCCTGCAGCTTCGGCAGATGGGGCAAGGCCTGGTAGTGGCGAGGGGCAAATACCTCACCTTGATGGTTGAGATAGCTGTGCTCTCCCCACAGCGCGATGGGAGTCTGTTCGGTGATCCGTATCTCCAGGGCACCGGGCCAGCGCCGCTTCACCACTGCCTTGAAGACCCAGGGATGACTGTGCAGGGAATCCTGGATGCGCTCGATGTCCACACTGAGAAACCCGCCATGCAGATTTTCATTGACCAGCGTTTCCAATTCCGACTGTGCCGCCCGCGGCACGTCGCCGGTGAATACCACCCGTTCCACCGACACCTGGGCCAACTGCAGGAAGGCGTATACACCCAACAGCAACAGCGCCGGCACACTCGACAGGGCCAGGGCATAGCCGAGGGCCAGATACAGTTTCCGCAGCGTTGGCCTGCGCCTGCCGAGCTCCCTGCGACGCTTCATTTCCGGCCTCCGGCCAGTGCATGACCGGCAATCCGTCCGACCAGTTCGGGCAGTTCCATACCCGCCACTCGTGCCGCGGTGGGCACCAGGCTGTGACTGGTCATCCCGGGAACGGTGTTGACTTCCATTACCCAGAACTTGCCCTGCTGGTCGCACATGAAATCGACCCGTCCCCAGGATTCACAACCCAGCGAGTCGAATGCCCGCAAGGCCAACCCGGCCAATTCGGCCTCGTCGCCGCTACTGAGACCACAGGGGCACAGGAAACGGGTATCGGTGGAGAGATACTTGGCCTGGTAGTCGTAAAACTGGTTGTCGGTTTCCACCTTGATCGCAGGCAGGGCGGTACCATCCAGCACCGCTACCGTGTATTCGCCGCCCACCACCAGGCGCTCGGCCAGTACCTGGTGGCCGTGAACCTCTGCCTCCCGCCAGGCCGTGGCCAGGGCCCGGGCACTGTCCGCGGTACTGTTGCCAATGCTGGAACCACCGCTGGCCGGCTTGACAAACACCGGACCCAGCAAATCGAGAACGGCCTGGAAATCACTGTCGCCATGCAACTCGACAAAATCCGGCGTCGCCAGGCCGATACCCTGCCACAGGCGTTTGCTGCACAATTTGTTCATGGCCAGCGCACTGGCCAGCACTCCGGAACCGGTAAAGGGCACACCCAGGGTTTGCAGCGCACCCTGCACCGTACCGTCTTCCCCGTCACCTCCATGAAGAATGTTGAAGGCTGCATCCACCCCTGCCAGTTGCTGCCACCAACGGGGTTGAGCAGTGTCCAGGTGCAGGGTTTTTACACCCAGACTATCCAATGCGGTTCCCACCGCCGCGGCACTTTGCAGGGAGATCTCCCGCTCCGGCGAATTGCCACCGTGCAGGACCGCCAGGGTCTTCCCCTGGAGCAGTTCCGGATTCACGTCACTCCCCCGGCAAAATCGTGGTCGCGCAGCTTTCGCACCAATTCCGCCACGTTCCCCGCGCCCTGGGTCAAGAGCACGTCGCCATCCCGCAACAGGCTTTCCAGTACCTGGGGAATTTCGTCGATCCCGGTCACGAATACCGGATCCACCGCTCCACGCTGGCGCAGACTGCGACTGAGACTGCGGCCATCGGCACCCGGAATATGTCCCTCGCCGGCGGGGTAGACCTCGAGCAACACCAGCACATCACAGGTGGACAGGACCCGGACAAAGTCTTCGTAGAGGTCGCGAGTGCGGGTATAGCGATGGGGTTGGAATACCAGGACCACGCGTCGTTGCGGCCACACCTGGCGCACTGCCGCAAGGGTGGCCCGCACCTCGGTGGGATGGTGACCGTAGTCATCCACCAACAGTGCCCGGCCCTGGCTCAGGGCGATTTCGCCACAGACCTCAAAGCGGCGGCCCACACCCTGAAAGGCAGACAATCCGGACAGGATGGCGGCATCGGAAATCCCCTCGTCACTGGCCACGGCGATGGCGGCAGTGGCATTGAGCACATTGTGCAAGCCGGGCATATTCAGTTGCACCTGCAGCGGCGACAGACCGGCCGGCCGCTGGACGCTGAAAACGGACGTCAGGGATCGTGCCTCGACGTCGCCGATGCGGTAGTCGGACCGTTCCGAAAAACCGTAGGTCAGTACAGTGCGGCCGATATCATCCACCAGCCCGGCCACCACCGGGTCGTCCACCCCGAGCACGGCCACCCCGTAAAAGGGGAGATTGTGCAGAAAGTCGACGAAGATGCGCCGCAGGTTCAGCAAATCGCCACCGTAAGTACCCATGTGGTCGGCTTCGATGTTGGTCACCACCGTGACCATGGGTTGCAGGTGCAGGAAGGAGGCATCGCTTTCATCGGCCTCGGCAATCAGGAAGCGGCTGGCGCCCAGCCTGGCATTGGTGCCGGTACTGTTGACCAGACCGCCGATGACAAAGGTGGGATCCAGCCCCTGTTCGGCAAAAATGGCCGCAATCAGACTGGTGGTGGTGGTCTTGCCATGGGTTCCCGCCACCGCGATGCCATGGCGATAGCGCATCAGTTCCGCCAGCATTTCCGCCCGTGGTACCACCGGAATGCGTTTCGCGCGGGCTGCAATCAACTCGGGATTGGTCGCCGGCACGGCACTGGAAGTCACCACCACATCGGCGCCATCGACCTGCTCCCCGGCGTGGCCGACGACCGTCTGCACGCCCAAAGCCGCGAGGCGCCGCAACACCGCCCCGTCCTGGATGTCGGAACCGCTGACCCGGTAACCCAGATTGAGCAGGACTTCGGCGATACCACTCATGCCCGCGCCGGCCACGCCGATCAGGTGAATCCCCTTGATGCGACGCATCTCCGGTATGGGGAAGCGCGCTGCCGACTCAGACACGCTGTACCTCCTCGCAGACATCGGCCACCCGCTGCGTGGCGTGGAGAAATGCAGCGCGCCGGGCGGCACTGGCCAAATCGGCCAGGCGTTGCGGTTGGCCCTCCAGTTCCTGCAACAGGTCGGCTACGCGCACTGCCGTCAGTTCCGACTCCGCCAATACCAGCGCCGCGCCCTGTCGCTGCATCCACTCGGCGTTGCGCGCCTGGTGGTCGTCGATGGCATTGGCCAGGGGAACCAGAATGGCCGGTCGTCCCATGACCGTCAGTTCGGCCACAGTGAGTGCGCCAGCCCGGCACAACACCAGGTCAGACCACCGATAGATCGCCGCCATATCTTCCATGAACGGCACTACTTCCACTGCATCGACGCCCAGTTCGGCATAGGCGTCGCGCACCTGCCCGGCGTGGCCCACACCGGTCTGGTGGCGCACCTGGGCACGGCGCGGCAGCTTCTGCAGCGCAGCCGGCATCACCTGGTTGAGCGCGCGGGCGCCAAGGCTGCCACCCATCACCAAAAGCCGCAACGGGCGACTGCCATCGTAGTCATAGCGGTTGTGGCGGCCATTCTCCAGCAATTCCCGACGCACCGGATTGCCCACCACCTCGGCTCGGGGAAAGGTTTCGGGGTAGCCGGCCAATACGCGGGTGGCCAATGGTCTCAGTAATCGATTGGTGGTGCCCGCCACCGAGTTCTGTTCGTGAATCACCAGCGGGTACCGCAGCAACCAGGCCGCCATGCCGCCCGGGCCGGCGACGTAGCCACCCATACCCAATACACACAGGGGTCGAATCCGCAGCATCGCCAACAGCGACTGCAGGGTCGCCCCCAACAACAGCGCCAGACCCGTCAGCCGCGCCAACACCCCCTTGCCGCGCAGGCCACGCACCGCGATGCAGTTCAGGGTCAATCCCGCGGCCACCACTACCCGGCTTTCCAGACCTTTGCTGGTGCCCAGCCAGAACAGCTTGTAACCCCGCCGCTGCAGTTCCTGCGCTACCGCCAGGGCGGGGTAGACATGACCCCCGGTGCCACCGGCAAGCACCAGCACATTGCCTCTGGCAGTCATGATTGCGACCACGGGCTAGCCATCTGGATGCCTCCGTTACGCCGCTGCTGGTCGATACGCAGCACCAGGGCCAACATGCAACAGCAACTGACCAGGCTGCTGCCACCAAAGCTGAACAGTGGCAGGGTCAGGCCCTTGGTGGGCAAAAGTCCGCTGCTGACCCCGATATTGATGAATACCTGGGTGGCAAAGATGATCGCCACACCGTGACAGATGCTGGCCCCGAACAGATCGCCGGCCTCGTTGCTGCGCCTGGCAATCCAGAAAATTCGCAGTACCAGCGCCAGGTACAGGCCCACCACCAGCCCGGCGCCGAGCAGGCCGGTCTCCTCCGCCCAGATGGAGAAGACGAAATCGGTGTGCGCGGCGGACAGGTAGAAGAGTTTCTGCACGCTGTTGCCGAGCCCGACTCCGAGCCACTCACCTCTGCCAATGGCAATCAGGGACTGAATGAGTTGGTAACCACTGTTGTACTGATCCGCCCAGGGGTCGATATAGGCAACCAGGCGCTGCACGCGATAGGGCTCAGCCACCATTGCCAGGCCCAGGGCCAGCACACTACCCAGGCCCACCAGGACGAAATGACCGAGGCGCACCCCGGTCAGGAATATCATGCCGAAGGCCGTGGCCACGATCACCACCGTGGCCCCGAAATCCGGTTCCAGCATCAGCAACAGCGAGATCGCAAACACTGTCAATACCGGCTTGCTAAAGCCACTCCAATGACTGCGCACCTGCTGTTCACGGCGCACCAGGTAACCCGCCAGATAGATAATGAAAAACAGCTTGGCGAATTCCGGGGCCTGGAGCGTGAGCGGACCCACCTGCAGCCAGCGACGGCTGCCATTGACTACCACCCCGATTCCCGGAATCAGTACCAGGATCAACAATATCAGGGCGAGGAACAACCAGATCCAACTGGTGTCGAGCCAGAACTTTGGGGTCGCCGCAAAGACCAGCACCCCGCTGCCCACAGCCGCCACCATGTAGATCAGATGGCGGCCACTGTAATTGGCGCTGAACTCCACTGCGGCAGAAGTCACCGCCACATAACCGATCAGCATCAGACTCCAGGCCAGCAGCAGCAGCACCGGATCCAGATCGGTAAACAGCGAGGCAGTGGCCCGGCGCGGATTGGCAAGCATCTCCCTCATGCCGGCAAGCTCCCGACCAGGTCGTGCACGGCAGTGCGGAAACAGTCACCGCGCTGTTCAAAATTGTCGAACATGTCGAAGCTGGCACAGGCCGGCGACAGCAGCACCAGGTCTCCGGCAGTGGCAAACTGGTGCGCCAATGCCACCGCATCGACCATCGAATCCGCGTCCCGCAGCGGCACTGAGGGTCTCATTACTGCGCGGATTCGGGCCGCGTCTTCACCGATCAGCACCACCGCCTTGCACAATCTGCTGACCGGTTCGCCCAGGACACTGAACTCGGCACCCTTGGCCTGTCCACCCGCAATCAGCACGATATTGGTCCCTTCGGCAAGGCCCTCCAGCGCGGCCAGGGTGGCTCCGGGGTTGGTGGCCTTGGAGTCATTGACGTAACGAACACCGGCGCTGTCGGCCACCAGTTCGCTTCGGTGGTGCAGGCCACGATAATCCCGCAATGCCTCCACCGTGGCAGCCAGCGGCAGTTGCAGCGCCGCGCCCAGCGCCAGGCCGGCCAGCGCGTTGACCAGATTGTGCCGGCCCAGCAACTGGAGATCGGAAACCGGCAGCAGCCGCTGTTCGCCGCAACCGAGCCAGGGACGGCCGGCTTCCAGGAGCAGCCCGAAGTGCCCAGCGGCCGGGGCATCAAGTCCATAACTGCAGACTATTTCCGGTCCGGAGACCGGTGGCAGGCTATTGTTGTCCTGGCGATTCACCACGGTGCTGCGGGCACCGTGGAAAATTTTCTGTTTGGCAGCCCGATAGCTTCTCAAATCGCCATGCCGATCCAGGTGGTCGGCACTGAGGTTGAGCAGCACCGCCAGCTCCAGATTCAGTGTTCCGGCCCGCTCGAGCTGAAAACTGGACAGTTCCAGCAGGTAGGCTTCGCTCTGGTCCGCCAGCAAATCCAGTGCCGGCAAGCCGAGATTGCCGCCCACGCCTACCTTCATACCGGCACGACGAGCCATGCACCCCAGCAGGTCGGTGACTGTGGATTTTGCATTGGAGCCAGTGATACCGACCACCGGGGCTTGCGCCGCTTCGCAGAACAGGTCGATATCTCCGGCCAGCGGAACGCCCTGGGCCAGTGCCGCGGCCAGGGCCGGCTCGGTCAGGGGCAGGCCGGGACTGACGATCATGCGGCTGGCCCTGCGCAATACATGTGGCGCAAAACCACCCAGATGCAGTTCCATGTCCGGGCAATCCGCACGCAGTTGGGTCAGACCCGGTGGCAGGTCGCGACTGTCCATCGCTGCAAACGGTATGCCGCGGCCCTGCAGGTATCGGGCGCAGGATCGACCGCTGCTACCCAAACCGACCACCACCGGTTTCGCCTGCTCGGGATTGCTCAAGACAGCCTCCATCGATCTCCGCTCAACGCAACTTCAAGGTGGCCAGGCCAAACAGGACCAGAATCACTGTAATGATCCAGAAGCGCACGATTACGCGTGGTTCCGGCCAACCCTTGAGTTCATAGTGGTGGTGAATCGGCGCCATGCGGAAAATGCGTTTGCCGGTCAGCTTGAAAGAGGCGACCTGCAAAATGACCGAGACCGTTTCCAATACGAAGATGCCACTCATGATGAAGAACACGATTTCGTGCCGGGTGATGAGGGCAACCGTGCCCAGCGCAGCACCCAGGGCCAGAGCCCCGACATCGCCCATGAAAATCTGCGCCGGATAGGTGTTGAACCAGAGAAAGCCGAGCCCGGCCCCGCCCAGCGCACCACAAAACACCACCAGTTCCCCCGCCCCGGCGACGTAGGGAATGTGCAGGTACTCGGCAAACTGGGAATGGCCGGTCAGATAGGCAATGATGCCCAGCGCGGACCCCACCATGACGGTGGGCAATATCGCCAACCCATCGAGACCGTCGGTGAGGTTGACCGCGTTGCTGGCACCGACGATGACAAAAAAGGCCAGCAACACGAACAGCGGGCCCATCTGCCAGGCCACCGACTTGAAAAAGGGAACGTAGAGCACGGTGGCGACCGGGTTGTCCACCAGGCTGTAGAGGTACAGGGCAACCGCCAGGGCGGCCACGGACTGCCACACCAATTTCCAGCGTGCCGAGAGCCCGCGTGGATTGTTTTCCATCACCTTGCGGTAATCGTCGATCCAGCCCACGGTTCCGAAGGCCAGCGTCACGAACAGCACCAGCCAGACGTAGGGATTGCCCAGGTCGCTCCACAGCAGGGTGCTGACCCCGATTGCCACCAGAATCAGCGCACCCCCCATGGTCGGCGTGCCGGATTTGATCAGATGAGTTTCCGGCCCGTCATCGCGTATGGTCTGACCGATCTGGTAGTAGTTGAGTTTGCGAATCATGGCGGGTCCGATCAGCAGGGAGATGCCCAGGGCGGTGAGCACCCCCAGGATGCTGCGGAACGTCAGGTACTGAAAAACCTGAAAGCCACTGACGATATTGGTCAGATATTCTGCGAGCCAAAACAACATGTCAGTCTTCCCCCCGTTGCCCCTGCAACAACTGGTTCACCACCACTTCCATACCGGCACTGCGAGAGCCTTTCACCAGCACCACATCCCCGGCGCCAAAACGCTGTTGCAGTGTGTCCGGCAGGGCGTCGGCGGTCGCATGGATTCGGGCGCCCCTGCCGTACCCTTTGGCCGCGGCCGTGGCGGCGCCGATCAGCCACAATTCATCGACCCCCCGAGCGCGGGCATAGGTACCGATTTCTGCATGCCAGTCAGTGGCACGTGGACCGAGTTCCGCCATGGCCCCCAGGATCAGTACCGATCGGCCCGGGGTGGCCGCCAGCACATCGATGGCGGCGCGTACCGAACCCGGATTGGCGTTATAGCTGTCATCTATCACCAGGGCACCGGCCTGGGTCTCCGTCACCTGCAGGCGTCCCGGCGCCGGGACGACAGACTGCAGACCCCGCACTACGTCGCTGAGGGGCACACCGGTGGCCAGCGCCGCAGCGGCGGCGGCCAGGGCATTGTCCACGTTGTGGCGGCCGGGCAACTTGAGTTGGAGGTCGGCCTGGCCCTGGGAACAGATCAGCCGGAAACTGCTGCCATGGGCACCCAGGTCCTGCACCTCCTCCGCCATTACATCGGCTCCATGGCGATGCCCGAAACTGATGCAGCGGTGCTGCCCCAATTCTCTTTTCCAGAGCTCGAGGTACTCGCTGTCTGCATTGACCACGCCCACTCCCCGGGTCTCCAGGGCGGAGAAAATTTCAGCTTTGGCTTTGGCAACCTGTGACACCGAGCCGAAGCCCTTCAGGTGGGCAGGGTGAGCATTGAGCAGTACCGCTACCTGGGGGCGGGCCAATTCCGTCAGGTAGGCGATATCGCCGGCCTGGGAGGCACCCATTTCCACCACCGCGAATTGATGCTCCGGAGTCAGCCCCAACAAGGTCAACGGCACTCCCACTTCGTTGTTGAAGTTGCCGCAAGTCCCGTGGGTCGGGCCCACCATTTGGAAAATGGCAATCAACAGGTTTTTCGCCGTGGTCTTGCCATTGCTGCCGGTGATGGCGACCAGGGTACCGTCGAAGTAACTCCGGTTGAGGGCCGCCAGGTGGCCCAGGGCCCGGGTGGTATCGGCCACTTGCAGGCAGGGCAACGGATAGGGCTGGTGGCGCGAGACGATGGCGGCAACGGCACCTTCCCGAGCGGCACGGATCACATAATCGTGACCATCGAAGTGCTGGCCGGACAGTGCCACGAACAACTCGCCGCCGGCCAGGCTGCGGGAATCAGTGGCCACCGCGGCGAAGCTGCCGTCCTCGCCCAGCAGGGTTCCCCCCAGGGGCTGGGCGATTTCCGTCAGTGTCAGCGGGCGCATCACTGCTCCTTTCCTGCTGCCGCCAGACGCAGCTGTTGCACATCGCTGAAGGGCAGGCGGTGCTCACCGACCTGTTGATAGCACTCGTGCCCCTTGCCGGCGACCAGGACGCAATCGCCAGGTCTGGCACTGCGCACCGCATTGGCGATGGCGGTTGCCCGGTCGCTCTCGACCTCGACTCCCGACTCGCATCCCGCCAGCACCTGTTCGATGATTTCCGCTGCCGCTTCGTCGCGAGGATTGTCGCTGGTGACGATTACCCGATCCGCTCGTTCCGTGGCCACCCGCCCCATCAATGGCCGCTTTTCCGCATCGCGACCACCACCGCAACCGAAAACGCAGATCAATTGACCACTGGTGTGCACTCGCAGGGCCGACAGCGCCTGTAACAGGGCGTCGGGGGTATGGGCGTAATCGACCACCAACTGCAGACCGAGTCGATTGGACACATATTCCATGCGTCCCGGCACCCCGCGCAGGGTGGGCGCCTGTTCCAGGATCTCAGGCAGGGTCAGACCGGCGCTGGCCGCCACCCCGATGGCCGCCAGTAAATTGGCCAGATTGAAATCCGCGGGCAGTGGGCAATGCAATTCACCCTGCCCCCAGGGGCTGCGCAAGCGGGCGCGGATGCCGTCATTGGCGTGCCGGATATTTGCCACCCCCAGCGCCGCTCGGCTGCTGCGCAGGGAATAATCCAGCAGTTCCACCGACTTCGACAACTCCCTCTGCAGGCTGGCAGCGAAGTCGTCATCCCGGTTGATCACGGCAGTGCGGACGCTGTCCAGGGCAAACAGTCTGGTCTTGGCTGCCGCGTACTGCTGCATATCACCGTGATAATCCAGATGGTCGTGAGTGAGATTGGTGAACACTGCGGTGTCGATACCGGCCCCATTGATCCGGCCCTGTTCGAGACCGTGGGACGATACTTCCAGGGTCACATGCCCAACACCCTGGGCACGCCATCGGGCCAGTTGCCGTTGCAACTGAATGGCGTCGGGCGTGGTGTTCTGCGCCTCGGCCACCCGATCGTCCAATACCGCTCCCAGGGTGCCGATTACCCCACACTGACCGTAACGACCGCGCAGCAACTGCGCCGCCAGGCGCGAGGTGGTGGTTTTTCCGTTGGTGCCGGTGATGCCGGCTACAAACAGGGTACCACCAGGATTGCCGTGGAAAGCCGCCGCTATCGGGCCCAGTCGTGCGGACAACCCCACCAATTCCAGCAGCGGAACCGGGTCGGCAGCGGCGCGCTGCCGCGGGTCCAGCCCCGCTTCCGCCAACACCGCCACGGCGCCCGCGGCAACCGCGCTACCGATGTAGTCACGACCATCCTGTCGGTGGCCGGGCATGGCCAGAAACAGATCTCCGGGGCGCACCTGGCGGCTGTCCAGTTGCAGGCCGGAAATCCGCACGTCGGACAGCAGCGGCTCATCCAGCAACCGGGCGAGGTCCACGCCTTGCCGGGAGTTGGCGTTGCCGGCCATCACAGGTCGGTACCCGGATACTGGTCCGGGGTCACGTTGAGGAGCCGCAGGGCCGCTCCCATCACCGCGGAAAAAACCGGCGCCGCCACCACGCCGCCCTGATAGTGCTGGCCTTTGGGTTCGTCGATCAGCACCACCGTGACCAGCCGCGGACGGGAGGCGGGGGCCAGGCCGGCGAACAGGGCCAAATAGCGATCCTCGGCATAACCGCCGGCTACGGCCTTGTGTGCGGTTCCGGTTTTGCCGCCGACGCGAAAGCCCTCGACGCGGGCGCGTCGGCCGGTCCCGTCCTGCTCGGTCACCCCTTCCAGCATGTCGCGCAGTTGTCTGGCCAGGGCACCATCGATGACCCGCTCGGGCGCCAGTTGCCCGGAACTCACCGGCAGCAGGCTGACCTGGTGGCGTTGACCGCCGTTGGCTATGGCGGAATACGCCACCGCCAGTTGCAGCGGCGTCACCATCAGGCCGTGACCGAAGGCCATGGTGGCGCGCTCAATGTTTCGCCAGTTCTCACGGTATTTCAATGTTCCCGAGTTCTCACCGGGAAACCCGGTGCCCATTGGCTGGCCCAGGCCAAATCGCCGATACACGTTCCAGACCAGATGCGGATCCAGTTGCAGGGCCATCTTGACAATGCCCACCTGACTGGACTTGGCCACGATCCGGGCCAGGCTCAGCTCGCCGTAGTCGAGCGGGTCGACGATGACCTTGCGCCCTACCGCGACCCGGCCCGGTGCGGTATCGATCACGCTGTCGGGGCCGAACTGTCCCGATTCCAGGGCCGCGGCCACCGCCAGGGGCTTCAGTACCGAACCGGGTTCAAAGGCGTCCACCAGGGCTCGATTGCGAGTCTGCCCCGGCTTCACCCCAACCCGATTGTTGGGGTTGTAGGTCGGGTGGTTGACCACTGCCAACACTTCGCCGGAATGCACGTCCAGCGTCACCACGGCACCGGAGGCGGCACCGCTGTTGACGATGGCCCGCTGCAATTCCTGGTGGGCCACGTACTGCAGGCGCAGGTCGATGCTCAGCGCCAGGTCCTGGCCCGGCCGTGCCGCCTCCAGTTCACCGACATCGCGCACCACTTCTCCATAGAGATCCTTGATCACCTGTTTGCGGCCCGATACTCCCTGCAGCGATTGATCGTAAGACAACTCCATGCCCTCGATGCCACGATCGTCCAGGTTGGTGAAACCCACCAGGTGAGCGGTTACCGCTCCGGCCGGGTAGTAGCGTTGGTATTCGCGCTGACTACCGACCCCGGCAATCTTTAGTTGCAGGATTTCCTGGGCACGGCTCGGCTGCAAATGGCGGCGCAGGTACATGAAGGATTTTTGCGAATAGGCGTCGAGTTGAGCCTGCAGATGCTCCAGGGACCGGTCCAGTGCCCGGGCCAGTTCCGGCAGGCGCTCTGATTGCGCCAGCAGGCGCGGATTGGCCCACAGTGAGACCACCGGCGTACTGACCGCCAGGATTTCTCCATGACGGTCGGTAATCGATCCGCGATAGGCGGGAATGGCGGCGGTGCGAAGGAAGCGGGCTTCACCCTGGCCGCGCAGGAATTCGTAGCCGCGATCGGTGTCCAGTACCTGCAGACTCAGCATGCGCCACAACAACAGGGCAAAGGAAAGGCACACCATCGTGATCAGCAACTGCAGACGCCAGGGTGCGACCGGTGGGCTGGCCGACCGTTTCATCGGCGCACCAGTTTCATGTCTTGCACCTCGGAATTGCGACCCGGCGGGTGCATGGACAATTCTTCCCGGGCTACTTTCTCCACCCGGTGGGGGGCGGCCCAGGTACTCTCTTCCAATAGCAGCCGACTCCAGTTTTCCTGCAAATTCCACTCCCTCGACTGCAGATCCTGAAGCCGGGCGTACTGCAGGCGGCACTGGTGGGTGGTCTCGACCACCGCGACCGCGGTACTTAGCACCGCCACCGTCAGCAGGGCATTGAGTACCAGCCAGCCGCGAGTTTTTTTGGCCCGGCGCTTGGCCCGCATATCTCACCAACCTCCCGCTGCGAACGCCGCTACGCTCGCTACCAACCCTGGTGAGATGTGCGGACTATTTTTCATGGGTTCTCTCCGCCACTCGCATGACGGCACTGCGCGCCCTGGGATTCTCCGCCAGTTCCGCAGCACTGGGTTTCACCGCCTTGCCCACCAGCTTCAGTTCCCGTTTCAATTCCATCTCGCGCAGCGGTACGGAGGCGGGCAGAGCGCCGCCCCGTGCCCGGTCGCGCAGGAAGCGCTTCACCAAACGATCCTCCAGGGAATGAAAGCTGATGATGACCAGCCGACCACCCGGGGCCAGCAAGCCCACACTGAACTGCAGAAATATCTGCAATTCCTCCAATTCGCGGTTGAGGAACATGCGAATCGCCAGGAAACTGCGGGTAGCCGGGTGCTTGTGATCTTCCCAACGGGGATTGGCAGCGGCGATCAGGCTCGCCAACTGGACGGTGCTGGTCAGCGGCTCCCGGCTGCGCGCCTGCACAATGGCTCGGGCGATGCGGCCCGCGTATCGCTCCTCGCCGTACTTGCGCAGGACCAGGGCCAGTTCCGACTGCCGTACTCGTGCCAGCCATTGGGCGGCGGTCTCTCCCGAACTGGTGTCCATGCGCATGTCAAGCGGGCCATCGCGGGTAAAGGAGAATCCCCGCTCCGGTTGCTCCAATTGCGGGCTGGAGACCCCCAAATCCAGCAAAATGCCATCGACCGCGGCCAGTTGCCGGCGCCGCAGATGCCCGGGCAGCAGGGTGAAGGAGCCCGCCTCGAAATCAAAGCGGTCGTCGTTTCGCTTGCACTCAGCCGCTGCCTCAGCGGCCTGCCGGTCCTTGTCCATCGCCAACAGAAAACCCTGCCCGCCCAATACGGAAAGTATTGCCCGGCTGTGGCCACCCCGACCGAAGGTGCCGTCCACGTAGCACCCATCGGCTACCGTCACCAGGGCCGATACCGACTCCTGCAACAAAACGCCCCGATGCACCCCCGTCACCTAAAGCGTCAGCGACATCAATTCTTCGGGCAGTTCCGCGGCTGTCGCGGTAGATTCCTGCAGCGCCGTTTCGCGCTCCTCCAGCCATAGCTTCTCTGCCCACAGTTCCATTTTCCTGCCCTGCCCCACCAGCACCAGCTTCTTTTCCAGGTTGGCGTACTCGCGCAGGGAAGCCGGTAGCAGTACCCGCCCACTGCCGTCCAACTCCAGTTCCGTGGCATACCCCATGACCAGGCGTTGAAAGCGTTTTATCGCCGGTTTCAGGGTGGGCAGATCCTGGATGTCCCGCTCGATTTTTTCCCATTCGGGCCGCGGATAGATGACCAGGCAGCGGGATTGGGTATCGACGGTGACGATGAGATTGCCGTCGTACTCAGTCAGCAGGGGTTCGCGCTGTCGGGCTGGCATGGCCAGCCGCCCCTTGGCATCCATATTGATATGTTGTACTCCACGGAACACCGTTGGCTCTCCCGAAACTGACTTCAATTACCACTAAAAGCCAAAAATTCCCATAAATTCCCACTTTTCAACACTATAGAACCGCTTTTCAACTACTGTCAAGTACAAGTTGGAAGGGAAAAACTCTGGAATATCAGCGTTTTAGCGGCAGATTTGCCGAAAGGGAACAAGGTAGTTCCGGACGAAAATGAATAAATATAAGGTGTTAAGTACTTTTATTGAGAAAGTACATTACTTATATGATCATTTTAGTCTTACAAAATTGTTTTTTATTCCGAAAAAAACTTACATCAGCCGGGATCGGTGCCTTGCACCGGGCCCGTTGACGGGGAAAGTGGGGGAGTCGGCCGATAAGCCGGGTTCTGTCTTGGACGGCCATTCATCTGCGACCGGCGTCACCACCGGCCTCCAGCGACCTACCCGAATCCACTGCGGGCCACAGTGTCGGATTCCTATTTGGTCTTGCTCCGGGTGGGGTTTGCCATCGCCACGCCTGTTGCCAGCCGTGCGGTGCGCTCTTACCGCACCTTTTCACCCTTACCCGCGCCCTTCTGCGAAGTGACCCGGGCGGTATCCTTTCTGCTGCACTTTCCGTGGGCTCACGCCCCCCAGGCATTACCTGGCACCCTGCCCTGTGGAGCCCGGACTTTCCTCCCGCGGGCGTGCCCGCGAGCGACCGTCTGGCCGACTCCGGGACACAGCCTACCAGTCAGGGAGCGGGAATGAAACGGCTGATGGTGTCGATGACGCAGGCCGGACGTTCACCGTCTTCGATTTCGATCGTCATTCGCACCACGACCTGCACTGCACCGTTGAGCTGGGTGGCAGCGGTGATCTCACCACCCCCGCGGATGCGGCTGCCCACCGGCACCGGCGCCGGGAAGCGAACCCTGTCACAACCGTAGTTGATTCCCATGGAAATTCCCTGGACCTGCAGCAACTGGGGCAGGAACCAGCTGGCCAGTGACAGAGTCAGGTAACCGTGGGCAATGGTGGCCCCAAAGGGGCCCTGCCTGGCCCGTTCCGGGTCCACATGAATCCATTGGTGATCCCCCGTGGCCTCGGCAAAAAGGTCGATTCGCGGTTGGTCAATTTTGAGCCAATCGCTGTAACCCAGGTGCCGACCCACGGCATCCAGCAGTTCGCTGGGTTGTGAAAATACACTGGTCATTGACAATCCTCCAAGAGAAGCGGGTTATATCGCAAACGCGCGAGCGGCGTCCAGCACGGGGAGGCAG
>CAZUGZ010000028.1:0-32090 GCA_964620555.1 uncultured Alteromonadaceae bacterium | reverse complement strand
CAAAAAAAAGGGGGCCGCAGAGGGCCCCCAAGAGGAGGAACGAGGTGAGCGCAGCAATTACTTGACGACGAACTCCGGGTAGGCCTCCATACCGCATTCGGAGATGTCTACGCCATCGTATTCGTCCTCTTCACTGACCCGAATGCCGATGACTACCTTGAGGACGCTCCAGACGATCAGGGAAGCGACGAAAACCCAGGCGAAAATGGTAATGGCGCCGACGATCTGGCCGACAAAAGTGGCGCCGTCATTGGTCAGGGGGACCAGCAGCAGGCCCAGCAGACCGACCGTACCGTGTACCGAGATGGCGCCGACCGGATCGTCGATTTTCAGCTTGTCCAGGGCCAGGATGGACAACACCACCAACAACCCACCGGCAGCGCCGAACACGGTTGCCTGCAAGGCGGTGGGAGTGGACGGCTCCGCCGTGATCGCCACCAGACCCGCCAGGGCGCCATTCAGCGCCATGGTCAGGTCGGCCTTGCCAAACAGCAACTGGGACAGCGCCAGGGCGGCGACCAGACCACCAGCCGCGGCGGCATTGGTATTCATGAACACCACTGCCACCGCATTGGCGCTCTCCACTGAAGCCGTGGCCAGCACGGAACCACCGTTGAAACCGAACCAGCCCAGCCACAGCACGAAAGTGCCAAGCGTCGCCAGCGGCAGGTTGGCGCCGGGTATGGCGTTGACAGTGCCGTCGGCACCGTATTTGCCTTTACGGGCGCCCAGCAGCAGCACCCCGGCCAGCGCGGCGGAGGCACCTGCCAGGTGGACGATGCCGGACCCGGCAAAGTCCGAGAAACCCAGGTCCCCAAGCGAGTAGAGGCCGAACACGGCTTTACCACCCCACGTCCAGGCCCCTTCCAGCGGATAGATGACGCCGGTCATGACCACTGCGAAGGCCAGGAACGCCCACAGCTTCATGCGCTCGGCCACCGCACCGGAAATGATGGACATGGCCGTGGCCACGAACACCACCTGGAAGTAGAAGTCGGCCGATGGTGCATAACTGGCCGGCTCTTCCGCACCGCTGACGCCGTCGGCGGTGATGCCCGACAACAGCAGATCGCCGCCGTACATGATCATGTAGCCGCACACCATATACATGATGCAGGAGATCGAATACGCCGCCACGTTCTTGGTCAGAATTTCGGCGGTGTTCTTGGCGCGGACCAGGCCCGACTCGAGCATCGAGAAGCCGGCCGCCATCCACATTACCAACGCGCCGCAAACCAGGAAATAAAACGTATCCAGCGCATACTGTAGTTGAAAAATTGAATCTTCCATCGGAAATGTACCCCTTGTCTCGTTCGGTGAGGTGGTCCAGAGAATCAGATTGCCTCTTCGCCGACCTCGCCAGTGCGAATGCGAACCACCTGCTCCAGGTCGCATATGAATATTTTGCCGTCTCCAATCTTGCCGGTATTTGCAGATTTGCTGATGGCCTCAATGGTGGCCTCCAAGGTCGCCGTCGGCACCACCACTTCGATTTTCACCTTGGGGAGAAAATCGACCACGTACTCGGCGCCCCGATACAACTCGGTATGGCCCTTCTGGCGGCCAAATCCCTTGACCTCGGTGACGGTAATGCCCTGCACACCGATCTCCGATAGCGCCTCGCGCACGTCGTTCAGTTTGAATGGTTTCACAATAGCCGTAATCAGTTTCATAATTTTCTCCGGTTCCGGCCCCCGCGGCGGGGAGCCGGAAATCAGTTTTCTCCAGGCCTACAGGCTTTTCGAGATAGTAAAGATGAGCTCTGGGTCGCCCCAGGTGGTGTCGAAGACTTCGTCCTCATCCAGGTCCGTGCCGACATAGGCCAGCGACAAATCCACCCCGGCCACCGACTTGCCTATACCGATGGAATAGTCGAAATACTTGTCGTCGGTACCGGACAGGAAACCGGGCGCATCATCGAACTTGTTGTAGCCGACGTGCAGCCCCAGGGAAAAATCTTCGGGAAGACTGATTTCGTAGCCACCGGAGAGGTAGTAGAACTTGCCGGTTTCGCCGTAATAGTCGTCGGAATACGCCAGCCCCAGGCTGAAATCCTGAAAGGACAGACCGGCGTAAATTTCCTGGTAGTCACCGTCCGCTCCATCATCTCCGGGATAGGCATAGTAGATGTATCCGACGTCGTAGCTCCAGCCGCTGTCACCGAAGCTGTTGCCGAAGCCGAGGTAGACATCCAGTTCCAGGCTGCCGTCAAAACCGTCATTGGAATCGAAGTCCACCGAGGAACCCCAGGTGCCGATATAGAAGCCGGATTCATCGGCATAATCGAAGCCACCCTGAATTGCCGGGGATTCGTCGGACTGACTGATACCACGGAATTTGTAGTCTGTAGTCAACGCCACATTGCCGCTGAATTCGGCACTCGCTACTGCGGTACCCAGTAACAGTCCGACAGCAGCCACTATCGATAAGATTCGTTTGCTATACATGGAATGTTGTCTCCTTCATGGAATTGGTGGAAAGATCACTGTACAAATCAACCACGCCAAGACCGCCATGACCACGCCTTGATCAGGTTGCCCCGTTATATGCAGCTACCGTGCCAACTTTTTAAATCTTATAATTATCAATAGGTTGTGTTCTTTTCTGCATCGCATCCAAGGCCGAAGCAGTACCACTGCACGATTTTGGTGCATTGGGAGACCGCCAGCGCCGGCCTGCACCAGCCGGAGACCGACTGTTGCCCCGGGTCTGACCCGTCACGGCTGTCCTGCCGGTCCGCGGCGCGGGATTGAGCGCCGCCGCGGTACTCGGGTACACTTTCACCCATGTCCCGGGTTCCCCCACCTTTCGACAATGTCCTGGAGCAACTCAACCGGTTGCTGGGGGAGTCCGGTCTGCGCGGGGAAGTCGAGAACAATCTCCGGGTGCTGGTGCAATCCGCCCTGTCCCGCATGGACGTGACCAGCCGTGAAGAGTTTGATACCCAGGTGGCGGCACTGGCCCGCGCCCGCGATCAGCTGACCGACCTGGAAACCCAGGTATCGGAGCTGACGGCACAGATGGCGGCCCTGGAGAATCGACAGGACCGCCAGTAGCAGCCAGGCCCCGACTCCCCGGTCTCCCGCCACCGACGTCCTTGCACGACGCAGTATTGCGGATTCTGTACTACACTGGGAACAGGTACGGCGGCCCAGGGACGGGCGGACATGACTATCTCTACGGTTCTCAGCCGCGCCCAGTGCGGTATCGATGCCCCCCTGGTACGGGTGGAAACCCATATTTCCAATGGCCTGCCCGCCTTTTCCATCGTCGGCCTGCCGGAAGCCTCGGTGCGCGAGAGCAAAGAGCGGGTGCGCAGCGCCATCCTCAACTCGCACCTGGAATTCCCGACCCGGCGCCTGACGGTCAACCTGGCGCCCGCCGACCTGCCCAAGGAGGGCGCGCGCTTTGACCTGCCCATCGCCCTCGGTATCCTCGCCGCCAGCGGTCAGCTTCCCCAGACCGCGTTTGGCGACATGGAATTCATTGGAGAACTTGCGCTCAACGGCAATCTGCGCCCGGTATCCGGCGGGGTCAGTGCCACAATCGCCGCCAGCAGACAGCGGCGTTGCATTGCCCTGCCCGGCTGCAACAGCCATCAGGCGGCCCTGGTGCCGGGCGCTGAAGTGTTGCCGGTGGGGCAGCTACTGGAGTTGACGGCCCACCTGCAGGGGCAGTTGAAGATTGCGGCCGCCAAGGCAGACGTTCACCAGGAGGAACCTACCTACCCGGACCTGGCCGATGTGCGCGGCCAGGCGTCCGGCAGGAGGGCGTTGGAAATCGCCGCTGTCGGGGGACACAACCTGTTGTTTATCGGGCCGCCCGGCACCGGCAAAACCATGTTGGCCAGTCGCCTCCCCGGCATTCTGCCGCCCCTGGAGAAGGCGGAGGTGCTGGAAGTCCTGGCCTTGCAGAGTGTAGTGAATTCCACCTCCGAGGCGAGCGAAAGCCTGCGCCGACCCTTCCGTGCCCCCCACCACAGCGCCTCTACGGCGGCCATGATCGGCGGCGGTCGGCGCCTGCAGCCGGGCGAAATATCCCGCGCTCATTGCGGCGTGCTGTTTCTGGACGAACTGCCGGAATTCCAGCGCGCGGCCCTGCAGGCCCTGCGCGAACCCCTGGAAAGCGCCCAGGTTCGCATTGCCCGCGCCAGCGGTCGCGTCAACTACCCGGCCCGCTTCCAACTGGTCGCGGCCATGAACCCCTGCCCCTGCGGCTACCATGGCGACCCCCAGGTGGACTGCCATTGCACGCCGGGCCAGATTCAGGTTTACCGGCAGCGATTGTCGGGGCCGCTGCTGGACCGCATAGACCTGCTCCTGCAAATGCCCAGGTTACCTGCCCAAACCCTGCTGCAGGCAACCAGCGAGGGGGAGTCGTCGGCCCAGGTCAGGGCGCGGGTCAGGGCCGCCCGGCAACGACAGATCGAACGGGCGGGCGTCATCAACGATCTGCTGAACGACCATCAGATTCGCCAGCATTGCCGATTGGAACCAGCAGAGCAGAAACTGATGGAGGGGGCACTGGAAACCCTGGGGCTGTCGGCGCGGGTCTACCACCGGCTGCTGAAGGTCAGTCGCAGCATCGCCGACCTGGCTTCCAGCGACTCGATCGAACGTCACCACCTGCTGGAAGCCCTGGGCTACCGGCAATTCAAACTGTCCTGACCCGCATAGTTCACCAACCTTCTACTGCGAGCGCGAAGCAGGGGCGCATTGCCGCGCCTGCCGCGGCGGGGTTACACTGGCGTCATCCCATGCAATTATCCCGACGTCAAATCTCCTGCCTGGTATTGAGCATTCTCGCCATCGCCATGGGGCAGTCAGTGGTGTTCGCCGTTCTTCCTCCACTGGGAAGGGAGATCCACCTGAGCGAACTTCAAATCACTTCCATCGTCGCCTGTTCTGCCCTCATCTTTGGCGTCGCTTCACCCCGGTGGGGGCGCTACAGTGACCGGGTGGGCCGCAAGCCGGTCATGCTCATCGGGCTGACCGGCTATACCCTGGGTATGCTCATCTTTGCCAGCCTGTTGCAGGCGGCACTGATCGGCCTGCTGGGAGGGCTGACCCTGTACCTGTTGTTGCTCCTGTTCCGCGGCCTGCAGGCGGCAGTGATGGCGGCGAGCAGTCCGGCGGGCACGGCCTACGCTGCGGACCACACCAGCCCTGCCCAGCGCACCCGGGTCATGGCCAGGATCGGTGCGTCGCACAGTCTGGGTACCATCCTCGGTCCCGCGATCAGCGGTGCACTGGCCACCATCAGCCTGCTGGCGCCGCTGTTTTTTGCCAGCCTGTTCGCCGCTGCCGTCGCCTTGTTTGTCGCCTTGCGCCTGCCCGGCGAGCCCCGCGACCGGGGCCAACTGCACCGCCCCCAGGCCCGCATGAAATACACCGACCCCAGGGTAGTGCGTTACCTGGCCAGCGCGGTGGGCCTGTTCCTCGGCTTCGCCAGCATCCAACAAACCCTGGGGTTCAGCATTCAGGACCAGATGAATCTGGGCGGCATTGAAACCGCGCAGAGGACCGGGATCGCATTGATGGTATCGGCTATTTTCGCTTTTTCCGTGCAGATGGTGCTGATACAGCGCCTCAACCTGTCGAGAGACACCATTATCTGTCTGGGTCTGATATCCCTGATCACCGCCTCGCTGCTGGTAGCGAACTTTTCCAACTACCTGCAACTCCATATGGGCATGGCCTTCATGGGTACCGGATTCGGTCTGGCCCTTCCCAGTATTTCGGCGTCCACTTCCCTGGCAGTCAGCCCCGAAGAGCAGGGAGCCGTGGCTGGACTGCTGGCTTCCTGCCCGGCCATCGGTTTCGTGGTGGGGCCACTGCTGGCGGGCTTTCTGTACCAACTCGACGGCAGCTATGCCAGCCTGTTCAGCACCGTGGTGTTCACGACCCTGCTTCTGGTCATGTGGCCGAGCCGTCCCCGAACTTCGCAGGGATAGCCAATTCATGGATTATCGACGTACAGGGAACTTTTCGGACCAAACGGAATCGTAGTGAGTATCTGTGATGAAGCCGCATCGGCAGCTTCCCACATCACCTGACGCTCCCCCTTGTGCCGACCATCCCTGGTCGGCATTTTTTTTGCGTCCGTTGGCCGGAGTCACCAGCCCAGGGTGGACCTGATAAAGGGGATGGTAAGGTGGCGCTGTCGTGCCAGCGAAGCGCGGTCCAGTTGGTCCAGCAGGGCAATCAGGTCTGCCAGGGACCGGGGTGCCCGGCTCATGATGTAGTGGCCGGCCTCCCTCGACATCTTCAGACCACGGCAACGGGCGCGATGCTGCAGAATGGCCAGTTTATGCTCATCTCCCAGTTCGGGCAGTTGCCATATCAGGCCCCCTGCCAGGCGGGATTTGAGGTCCGCCAGGCGCAGTGGCAAATGGCGAGGCGGCTGTGCGGCGCTGCACAACAGGCAACCTCCCTGTTCCCGCACCCGGTTGCAGAGATCAAACAGTGCCCGTTCCCATGGTTCACTGCCACAAACTTCATCGAGGTCATCCAGGCACAGCAGCCGCAACTGCTCGACACCCTCGAGCAGATCGTCCACTGCCAGATCACGGGTGTATTGCAGTGGCAGGTAGAGTGCATCACCGGTGGCCTGTGAACGACACAGCGCCTGGAGCAGATGGCTGCGCCCGCTGGCGGCCGGCCCGTGAAGGCAGATCAGGTACTCGACCGCGAGAGCCCGCTGCACGGTGTCGCGCGACATCCCCATTTCGCGGAAGAACAGGAAATTGTCCAGCGTCGCGTCATCGCGCAAGCGCAGTTCCAGCGGCATTTGTCGCAACGGCTCAGGAGTCCCGCTCATCTCCATACCATTCGCTGTCACGGTAGTTCTGGTGCAGGTGACGCAGTAACACCATGATCATGGCCGCCCCCGGCAGGGCCAGCAAAATTCCCACAAAGCCAGCCAACTGCCCGCCCGCCAACACCGCGAAAATAACCGCCACCGGGTGCAGGCCGATGCGGTCACCCACCAGTCTGGGAGTCAACAGGTAGGCCTCCAGGGCCTGGCCGACGGCGAACACCAGGCCGACCCACAGCAACACGCTGAACTCCTGAAATTGCACCCAACCCGCTATCAGCCCTGCCACCACGCCAATCGCGGTGCCCAGAAACGGGACCACACTGGCCAGCCCCGCCAACACGGCGATCAAAAACGCCAGTTCCAGGCCCACCAGCCACAAACCGGTAGCGTAGATGCCCACCAGGCTCAGCATCACCAGGAACTGCCCGCGCAGAAAGGCGCCGATCACCTCGTCACACTCCCGCGCCAGTTTCCGCGCTGTCTGCTGCCACCCCAGCGGCAACAACTGCAGGGCCTTGGGAGTCAACTTGTCCCAGTCCCGCAACAGGTAGAAAGCGACGATGGGAATCAACACCAGATTGCCCAGGAAGACCAGGAAATTCACCCCGGAACTGCTGACATAGGTGCCCACGGCCGACAAAATCCTGCCCACGGATTGCCAGTTTTCGGCGAATCTCTGGCGCAGGTCCAGGGCCGGAATACCCTGTTGGGGCAAACCCAGCATCTCCTGGGCCCTGGGCAGGGCAGTCTGGGTGAACCATTCAAATATCGGTGGTAATTTGCGCACCAGCGTGTCGAGTTGCTGGGCCACCACCGGCACTGTGAACAACAGCACGATTGCCACCACGGCAAAAATCAGCAGGAACACCAGGCCAGCCGCAATACCCCGCCCCAGGCCCCAGGTTTCCAGGCGATCGGCGAGTGGATCACCCAGGTAGGCGATCAGTGCGCCAATCACGAAGGGCGACAAGATCGGGCGCAGTTGATAAAACAAAAGCAATACCAGCAGCGCCAGCAACAGCAGTGCCAGGCTCCAGCGCCACCGGACCGCGGTCGGGTTGGGCGCGGTCACGGCCGCCACCGATAGGCCAGGGCCGGCTCCTCGGCCGCCGGATCGGCGAGTGGCTGGCCGGGGATCAATTTGCCCTCCCGTTGCAGTACCTGCCGCAACTGCTGCGGTTGCAGCCTGGCCCGCAGGCGAAATACTGCCGTCTCCGAGCGCAGCCATTCCAGGCGCGCCTCATCCACCAGTTCCAGGCCCTGCAAATGACTCAGCACCTGTCGATAATCCCGATAGCGTTGCAAACCGTCCACCCGCACCAGCAAATCCGCCCGGCTGGCCGCGGTGGGATGCAGTGCGTAGCGCGCCGCCATGGCTTCCGCGGCCAGCGCCACCCCGGTGCTGGCCGCGGCGCGGTCATCGGCGGCGTGGAGGCTGGCAGCGGAACTTCCCTCGGCATCCAGATACAGCCAATCCCCAAGCCAGCGCTGCTGGCCATCCCGTGACAATCTCGCCAGCAGCACGTGCTCGGCCCGATAGCGCTGCGAGGCGCGCAGTACCGCCGGACTGTCCTGTTCCCACAGTTCCTGAACATCCAGCGCCATATTGTCCCGCAAATCGTAGAGTGGAAAACTCACCGGAATCCCGCGACGGGAAAATTCTTCCTGCAATTGCCGCCGCAGCGGGGCACTGCCTGCCGCGTTGGCAAAGGACCGGGAGGAACCGTCGTCGAGGGCCATCCACACCAGCAGCACCGGCCGCTTACCGACCCACACCGGCTGTCCGGCGGCGGTCAGAATTGCCATGACCTGTTCCCGGTCGAAATGGGCGATCAGCCGCAACTCGCCATCGGCAGTGCGCTGGTATTGATACTGCTGCAGGTAATTCCTGGCGCCCTGCAAGGCTTCCTCGATTTGTGCGGCGGCCAGCACCTGCCGGCTGCCGGATACCTTGACCAGTACCTGTGCCAATCCGCTGCGGGCCACGCGATTCAGTTCCCGGGCGCCGTGATCCGCCACCGGCACATCGGCACGGAAAAAATCCTCGCCGGATTGCGCCGCCAGGGGAGCGGAAAAAACCAACAGGAGCAGGGGAGCGATCAGGCTGCGCACGGAGAACCCATCGTTGCAATAGCGGGGTTCGTCATTGTAACAGTCGCGGGTCCCGGCACAATCGCCATGCTGATGGAGAGCATTAGGGAACTTGACCCGCTGAATTCAGCGGCCCGACGCGCTACACTGCCGGCTTCTCACAGCGACGGGACCGACCGTGAGCAGCAAAAAACCCGCAGCCGGCCTCGACTACCGCGGTGCAGGGGTCGATATCGACGCCGGCAATGCCCTGGTGGAACGGATCAAGAGCGTTGCCCGGCACACCCGGCGCAGCGAAGTGCTGGGAGGACTGGGCGGTTTCGCCGCCCTGTTTGAACTGGGCGGCAACTATCGCCAACCGGTGCTGGTGTCCGCCACCGACGGGGTCGGCACCAAGTTGTTGCTGGCCCGGGACCTGGACCGGCACCACGGCATCGGCGTCGACCTGGTGGCGATGTGCGTCAACGACCTGGTCGTGTGCGGTGCCGAACCACTGTTTTTTCTCGACTACTACGCTACCGGCAAGCTTTCCGTTGCCACCGCCGCCACCGTGGTGCAGGGCATGGGCGAGGGTTGCAGTCTCGCCGGTTGCGCCCTGGTGGGAGGAGAGACGGCGGAAATGCCGGGCCTCTACCAGGGCGAAGACTACGATCTGGCGGGTTTTTGTGTAGGCGTGGTGGAGAAATCGAAAATCATCGACGGCACCGATGTGCGCGGCGGAGACATCCTGCTGGCGCTGGCTTCTTCCGGTCCCCACGCCAATGGCTATTCCCTGATTCGAAAGATTCTGGCGCTCAGTGGCGCCGACCTGGGCACCTCCCTGGCCGGGTCCAGTCTGGGAGAACTTCTGCTGCAACCGACGCGCATCTACGTGCAGTCCCTGCTCGACCTGCAGCGCTCGATACCGATCAGGGCCATGGCTCACATTACCGGCGGCGGCCTGCTGGAAAACCTGCCCCGGGTGCTGCCCGAACGGTTCTGCGCGGTAGTGGACGGCAACAGTTGGCAGTGGCCGGAAATCTTCTGCTGGCTGCAGCAACAGGGTCGGATCGACAGCCAGGAGATGTATCGAACCTTCAATTGTGGAGTGGGCATGGTGATCTGCGTTGCCCCGGACCAGGTGGATTCCGCCCTGGCACAATTGCAACGACAGGGCGAGCGGGCCTGGATGCTCGGAGAGGTCACCGAGTGCCGGGCCGGCGGCGACCGGGTGGTGTTGCAAGACTCGTGAAACTGGCGGTCCTGATCTCCGGCAGCGGCTCCAATCTGCAGGCCCTGATCGATGCCATCCAGCGCGGCGAACTGGCCGCGGAAATTTCGCTGGTGCTGAGTAATCGGGTTGATGCCCACGGTCTACAACGGGCCCGGCGCGCCGGTATCGCCACCCGCTGTATCGATCACCGCGCCTATGACAGCCGCACGGCCTTTGATCGGGCAGTGTTGGAATCCCTGCGGGAACAGTCGGTGGAACTGGTAGTTCTGGCCGGCTTCATGCGCATATTGTCGCCGCTGCTGGTGGATGCCTACCGTGGCCGTCTACTCAACATTCACCCCTCCCTGCTGCCCCGCTATCCCGGGCTGCACACTCACCGGCGGGCGCTGGAAGCCGGCGACCGCGAGGCCGGCGCCAGCGTCCACTTTGTCACCGAAGACCTGGACGGTGGCCCGCTGATCCTGCAGGCCCGGGTGCCGATACTGCCGGGGGATGACGAAGCGGCGCTGGCGGCGCGGGTGCTGCAGCAGGAACACCGGATCTATCCCCGGGTGGTGCGCTGGATGTGCGAGGGGCGACTGCGGCTGGTCGGTGACTGCGCCTGGCTGGATGGCCGTCCGCTCAGGTTTTCGGCAGGGTAACTCCGCTCTGCCCCTGGTACTTGCCGTCGCGATCGGCATAGCTGGTTTCGCAAACCTCGTCGGATTCGAAAAACAGCATCTGTGCCACGCCCTCGTTGGCGTAGATGCGGGCCGGCAGGTTGGTGGTATTGGAAAATTCCGGGGTGACGTGGCCTTCCCATTCCGGTTCCAGCGGCGTCACATTGACGATGATGCCACAGCGGGCATACGTTGATTTCCCCAGGCAAATGGTCAGCACATTGCGTGGAATCCGGAAGTACTCGACGGTGGCGGCCAGGGCAAAGGAATTGGGCGGAATGGTGCAGAACTCGCCCTCAATATCGACAAAGCTGTTCGAATCAAAGGACTTCGGGTCCACCGTTACCGGGTGGATGTTGGTGAATACCTTGAACCGGTCCGAGCAGCGCACGTCATAACCGTAACTGGAGGTGCCGAAGGAGATGATGCGCTGCCCCCCCACCTGCTTCACCTGCTGCGGTTCAAAGGGTCGGATCATGTCCTGCTGCTCTGCCATGCGTCGAATCCAGCGGTCTGCCTTGATGCTCACAGCGTCGGCTCAATCGTCACTGATGGAGATCTCGGGGCCGGGAAACTCTGCACCGTGCAACAGTTGCCCTTCCACCTGCTCCGCGAGTTGCAGGTACATGCGGCTGATCTCACCGTCGGGATCCGCACTCACCGGCGGATTGCCGGCATCGGTCTGTTCGCGGATGGAACGGGCCAGGGGCAAAGCCCCCAGCAACGGCACCGCGTACTCCCTGGCTATTCGCTCCCCGCCCGAGGCGCCGAAGATGGGCTCGCGGTGGCCACACTGGCTGCAGATATGTACCGCCATGTTCTCCACCACGCCCAACACGGGAATGCCCACTTTGGCAAAGGTCTCGATGCCCTTGCGGGCATCCTGCAGGGCGATATCCTGGGGCGTGGTGACAATTACCGCACCGGCCACTTTGGCGCGCTGGGACAAGGTCAACTGGATGTCGCCGGTTCCCGGAGGCATATCGATCACCAGGTAATCCAGTTCACCCCAAAGCGTTTGCTCCAGCATCTGCTGCAACGCACCACTGGCCATGGGACCGCGCCAGACCATGGGAGTTTTTTCCGTCACCAGGTAACCCATGGACATGGTCTTGAGACCGTGGGCCAACACCGGCAACAGCCAGGTTCCGTCTTTTTGCCGAGGGCGAGTGTCCCTGGCGACGCCCAGCATCACCTGCTGGCTGGGGCCGTAAATATCCGCATCCAGCAGGCCCACGGCAGCACCCCGGGCAGCCAGTGCCAGCGCCAGGTTGATGGCGGTGGTGGATTTTCCCACCCCTCCCTTGCCGGAGGCCACAGCGATGATGTGTTTGACCTGATCCATGGGGCTGCGAGTATAGAGTCTCCGGTCCCCGCGGGAAACCGGCGCGGGTGAAATAGCCAGGCAAAACCGCTATAGTGTCCCGCTTTTTCCGGCCCGGCCCCATGGCCTTTCGCCGAGCGAGCTTCGCCCATGTCCAAGCAAACGGTGCGCACCCTGCTGGTCACCAGCGCCCTGCCCTATGCCAATGGTCCGCTGCACCTGGGCCATCTGCTGGAACAGGTGCAGACCGATATCTGGGTCCGTTTTCAGAAATCCCGCGGCCATCGGTGCCTCTACCTCTGCGCCGATGACGCCCACGGCACCGCCATCATGCTCAGCGCGGAGCAATCGGGAATCAGCCCGGAACGGCAAATTGCCCTGATTCATGCCGAGCACGTCCGCGACAGCGCCGATTTTCTGATCGAATTCGACAATTTTCACACTACCCACTCCGACGAAAACCGCCATTTCTCCGAATTGATCTATTCCCGCCTGCTCGACCGGGGCTACATTGTGCAGCGGGATATCGTGCAGGCCTACGATCCGCAACGGGGCCTGTTCCTCTCCGACCGCTACATCAAGGGGAGTTGTCCCCGCTGCGGTGCTCCGGATCAGTATGGCGACAACTGCGAGATATGTGGCGCCGCCTACAGCCCCACTGAATTGGTCGATGCGGTTTCGATACTGTCCGGAGTCCCGCCCGAGCAGCGCCAGTCGCGCCATTTCTTTTTTGACCTGCCCCAATTCGAGGGACTGCTGCGCAACTGGATCGGCCAGGGTACCCTGCAGAGCGCCATTGCCAACAAGCTGCAGGAGTGGCTGCAAGCCGGTCTGCGGGAGTGGGATATCAGCCGCGATGCCCCCTATTTCGGCTTCGGCATTCCCGGCCAGCCCGGCAAGTTCTTTTATGTCTGGCTGGATGCTCCGATCGGTTACATGGCCAGCCACCGCAACCTCTGTGATCGGGAGCACCAGGATTTCGACTTCGACCACTACTGGCGGGCAGATTCCGACACCGAGTTGTACCACTTCATCGGCAAGGACATCATCAACTTTCACGGCCTGTTCTGGCCGGCCATGCTCAGCGCCGCGGGCTACCGGATGCCCACGGCAATTCATGCCCACGGTTTCCTGACGGTAAACGGTACCAAGATGTCCAAGTCGCGGGGCACCTTCATCAAGGCCCGCACCTACCTGGAACACCTCGACCCCGAGTATCTGCGCTACTACTTTGCCGCCAAACTCGGAGCCGGGGTGGAGGATATCGACCTGAACCTGGAAGATTTCGTGGCGCGGGTCAACTCCGATGTCATCGGCAAGGTGGTCAACATCGCCAGCCGTTGCGCGGGATTCCTGCACCGGGGGTTCGACGGGCGCCTCAGCGAGCACTGCAGCGAACCGGAACTGGTGGCGGAGTTCTGTGCCCGGGGGGAGATCATCGCCCAACATTACGAGCAGCGGGACTTTGCCAGGGCGGTTCGTGAAATCATGGCGCTGGCGGACCGGGCCAACCAGTACATCAACGACAGACAACCCTGGGTGCTGGCCAAGCGGGCAGACGGTCAGACCGAGGTGCACCAGGTCTGTTCCGTGGCGCTCAACCTGTTCCGCATCCTCATGGTGTACCTGCAACCGATTCTGCCTGCGACCGCACGGCGGGCGGGAGAGTTTCTCGATGCCGGGCTGGGCTGGGAGCAACGCCACGAAACCCTCCGTGGGCACCGCATCCATCACTTCCAACCGCTACTGACCCGGGTGGAGACGGCCCAGGTGGAGGCAGTGCTCGCCGCCAGCAGGGAAGCGGAGACCGCAGCGGTATAGCGGAGCTTCCCCGGGCAGGGAACTCCCCGCGGCGAGCCAAATCGAAGGACACCTTTTATCGAGTTAGCAGATAAAGTATATCGGGATAAACTGTTGTACCGATTAACAGGATTGACTAGACTTCAGTTCCGGGTGCGTTCGCGAACCGCAGCCGTGCCGGGCTGCAGGGACACCAGGGTAGGAGGAGGCAACCGATGCTGGCCGAATATTCCATCCTCTTGATCGGGGCCATTCTGGTCAACAATTTTGTCCTGGTTCAATTTCTGGGCCTGTGCCCCTTCATGGGCGTCTCCAACAAACTGGAAACCGCCATGGGCATGTCCATGGCCACCACCTTTGTGCTCACCCTGGCTTCTGCCTGCAGCTACCTGACCCACGCCTGGTTGCTCCAGCCCCTGGGTCTGGAGTACCTGAAGACCATTTCCTTTATCCTCATCATCGCCGCGGTGGTGCAGTTCACCGAAATGGTGGTGCGCAAGACCAGCCCCCTGCTGCACCGGGTGCTGGGTGTGTACCTGCCACTGATCACCACCAACTGTGCGGTGCTCGGGGTGGCACTGCTCAATCTCAACAAGGCGCACGATTTTCTGCAGTCGCTGTTCTATGGTTTTGGTGCAGCGCTGGGTTTTTCACTGGTGCTGGTGCTGTTTGCCGCCATGCGCGAACGGCTGGCGGTGGCCGATGTGCCCGAACCGTTCTCGGGCGCCGCCATCGGCATGGTGACGGCCGGCCTGATGGCGCTGGCCTTCATGGGCTTTGCCGGGCTGGTGTAGGGTGTCGCTGCTGGCTCAGTACCCGTTCGCGAGCGCCCTGCTGGCCCTGGCCGGCCTGGGCCTGGCCTTCGGTGCCCTGTTGGGTTATGCGGCGATCAAATTCAAGACCGAGGGCAACCCGATCTCCGAGCAGATCAACAATCTGCTCCCCCAGACCCAATGTGGTCAGTGCGGCTACCCCGGCTGTCGCCCCTACGCCGAGGCCATCGCCGAGGGGGAAGCCATCAACCGTTGCCCACCCGGGGGTGAAACCACCATCGCTCAACTTGCCGACCTGCTGGATCTCGAGGTCATTCCCCTGGACCAGGAACACGGCGAGGAACAGGCGGTCCCGCTGGTAGCCTATATTCGCGAAGAGGAGTGCATCGGCTGCACCAAGTGCATACAGGCCTGCCCGGTAGACGCCATTCTCGGCGCCGCCAAACGCATGCACACGGTGATCGCCAATGAATGTACCGGCTGCGACCTGTGTGTCGAACCCTGCCCGGTGGACTGCATCGATATGCTGCCCGAGGTCGGTCACATCGGTAACTGGCGCTGGGACCTTCCGCCCTCCGCCGACCCGGCGCAGATCATCGTCACTGATCGGGCCGCGTGAAGGGCAGCAAAATGCGGAAAATCCGGAATTTTCATGGTGGCATCCACCCCGAGGAGCAAAAGCAGCAATCGCTGCGCAACCCGATTCGCCAGGCCGGCATTCCACCCCAACTGGTGATTCCCCTGTCCCAGTCCCTGGGCGCAACGGCGGTTCCGCTGGTCGAGCCCGGACAGCAGGTGGCCAAGGGAGAGCGGATTGCCAGGGCCGAAGGCTTTACCGGGGTCGCCGAACACGCGCCCAGTTCCGGGCGGATCGCCGCGATCGAAGAGCGTCCGGTAGCGCACCCTTCGGGATTGCCGGCCACCTGCATCGTACTGGACACCGATGGTCGGGATCAGTGGGTCGCGCATCGCGGGGCGGACGATTTCCGGCAACTGAAGCGGGCCGAACTGCTCGCCATGATCCGCGGCGCGGGCATTGCCGGCATGGGCGGAGCGGGCTTTCCTGCCGCCGTCAAACTCAGTGCGGAACACGCCGTGGGCATCGACACCCTGATTATCAACGGTACCGAATGTGAACCCTATATCACCGCGGACGAGGCGCTGATGCGCGAACGTGCCGCCGAGATCATCCACGGTGCCGAGATCCTGCGCCACCTGGTGGCTCCCGGGGAAACCCTGATTGGAGTGGAGGACAACAAGCCGGAGGGCATCGCCGCACTGCGCAAGGCTGCCCAGGGCAGCGGCGTGGAGGTCGTCAGTTTTCCCACCAAGTATCCGTCCGGCGGCGAAAAACAGCTGATCCAGATTCTGACCGGCAAACAGGTTCCCAGTGGTGGCCTGCCCGTCGATATCCAGGTGGTCTGCCAGAATATCGGCACCGCCATCGCAGTCTATCGGGCGGTGGTGCTGGGTGAACCGCTGCTATCGCGGGTTACCACGTTGACCGGTACCGCACTGGCCCGGCCCGGTAATGTCGAGGCATTGACGGGGACTCCCATCAACTGGTTGCTGGAACAGGCCGGCTACCAGCCCGAGCACTGTTCCCGGCTGATCATGGGGGGGCCGATGATGGGCTTCACGGTGACTGACCCGGCCGCACCGATTACCAAAACCAGCACCTGCCTGATCGCCGCCACCGAGACGGAACTGCCGACGCCGCCACCGGCCCAGGCCTGTATCCGCTGTGGCCTTTGTTCGCAGGCCTGCCCGGTGAGTCTGTTGCCCCAGCAACTGTACTGGTTCGCCCGCGGCAAGGAATACGAGAAACTGGAGCGCCACCACCTGTTCGACTGCATAGAGTGTGGCGCATGCTCCTACGTGTGCCCCAGCAATATTCCCCTGGTGCAATACTACCGGGCCGGCAAGGCACAGATACTGCAGTTGCGCGAGGACCACGAGCGTGCCGAGCGCTCGCAGATCCGGTTTGAGGCGCGTCAGCAACGCATGGAAAAACTGGAGCAGGCCAGACGGGAAAAACGTGCCAAACGCAAGGCCGCCCAGCAACAGCGGGCCCGTGAAATGACTGTGGACGATGCCGAGCAGGCGATCATTGCGGCCGCCGTCGCCCGCTCCGAAGCGCGCCAGGAAAAACGGGACTGAATTCATGGCCCTGCAGCAGATCACCTCTCCCCATGCCCACGGCCCGCTGACCACCGGGGCGGTGATGCGGCTGGTATTGCTGGCCACCCTGCCCGGGGTGCTGGCACTCACCTGGTTCTTCGGCCCCGGCATCCTGATCAATATCCTGTGGGCGCAATTGGTGGCAATAGTTTGCGAGGCCCTGGTACTGCTGCTGCGCCGTCGTCCGGTCGGTTTTTATCTCAGCGATTGCAGTGCCCTGGTCACCGCCACCCTGCTGGCGATCGCCATGCCACCCTATTCTCCCTGGTGGTTGCTGCTGATCGGCGTTGCCAGCGCCATCGTCGTCGCCAAGCACCTGTACGGGGGCATGGGCTACAACCCCTTCAACCCGGCCATGGTGGGTTACGTGGTGCTGTTGATCTCGTTTCCCATTGAAATGACCCGCTGGGCCGCTCCAGCCGGGGCTGCAGAGTTCGATGTGCCGGGGCTTTGGCAGGCCGTGCTAGCCTGTTTCCAACCCGCCTCCTTCGACGGGCTGACCATGGCTACGCCGCTGGACCTGTTGAAGCAGCGCGGCCCGCTGCCGGTGGCCGAGCTGTGGCAACAGCACCCGCAGTTCGGGCGCTGGAGCGGGGCCGGCTGGGAATGGGCCAACCTGGGTTTTCTGGCCGGCGGACTGTGGCTGCTGTACAAGCGCATTTACACCTGGCACGCCCCGGTGGCCATGCTCGCCAGCCTGACCTTGATGGCGGCGCTGTTCTACGCTGGCGGCGGTGTCGACAGCGCCGGTTCACCCCTGTTCCACCTGCTCGGCGGCGCCACCATGTTCGGCGCCTTTTTTATTGTCACCGACCCGGTTACCTCGGCGGTTTCCAATTCCGGGCGCCTGCTCTACGGCGCCTTGATCGGCGTGCTGGTATTCGTGATACGGGTGTGGGGAAACTACCCCGATGCCATTGCCTTTGCCGTGCTGGTGATGAATTTCGCCGCACCGTTCATCGACTACTACACCCAGCCCAGGGTCTACGGGCACTCGCGGGGTGGAGGCGGCAGCCCATGATATTCCGTTCGATCCACCGCAACAGCATTCTGCTGGGCCTGTTTGCCCTGTTGACCACCGGCATTATCGCCGCCACCCACCTGGGAACCCGCGAGCGCATCGCCACCGAGCAACGCCGCGCCGAGGCCAACGCACTGCTGGAGATCATTCCACAGCAGCGCCACGACAATACCATGCTGGACGACTATATCGTGCTGGACGGCACGGCCGAAGGGCTGGGCCTGCGGCAGGACAGGAAAGCATATGTCGCCCGCCGGGGCGGGGCAGCCATCGCGGTCATCATCCCGGCCACTGCACCGGACGGGTATTCCGGAGATATCGATATCATCGTGGGAATCAATGCGGACGGCTCCGTGGCCGGGGTGCGCGCCCTGAGCCACCGCGAAACCCCGGGGCTGGGAGACAAGGTCGAGTTGCAGAAATCGGACTGGATACTGGGCTTCGACGGCAGGTCCCTGGAGGATCCCGTGCCATCACAATGGGCGGTGCGCAAGGATCAGGGCGTGTTCGACCAGTTTACCGGGGCCACTATCACCCCACGTGCCGTCACCGCGGCGGTCAAACGCAGCCTGGAGTATTTTCAACAGCACCGGCAACGCCTGTTGCAAGCAGTGGAGGACGAACATGGCTGAGATCAATTATCGCGAGTTGTCCATCAATGGCCTGTGGAAGAACAATCCGGCCATCGTGCAGTTGCTGGGTCTGTGCCCGCTGCTGGCGGTCACCGGTTCGGTGGTCAACGCCATCGGCCTGGGCCTGGCGACCTCCCTGGTGCTGGTGTGTTCCAATACGGCGGTCTCGCTGATCCGCAACGTGGTGTCGGAGGCGGTGCGACTGCCGGTCTTCGTGATGATTATCGCCTCTGCCGTCACCTGCATCGAATTGCTGATGCAGGCCTTCGCCTACGAGTTGTACCAGATTCTGGGAATCTTTCTGCCGCTGATCACCACCAACTGCATGATTCTGGGACGCGCCGATGCCTATGCCAGCAAGCACCCCGTACTGCCCGCCCTCTACGACGGGTTGGTCATGGGCCTGGGTTTCGGCCTGATCCTGGTGTTGCTGGGGGCAATGCGTGAACTGGCGGCCAGCGGCGGCCTGTTTGCCAACATGGACCTGCTGTTCGGCCCGGTGGCGGCCGACTGGCAGGTGCAGGTGTTCAGCGACTACCAGGACTTCCTGGTGGCGATTCTGCCTCCCGGCGCCTTCATCTTCACCGGCCTGATCATCGCCATGAAGAATGTCATCGACGGACAGATCAAGGCCCGTCAGGACGCTCTCAGGCAGCAGTCCGCGCCCGGCGCCAAACGCGTTCGGGTAACCGGGGTTATTCAATAGTGAATTTGGTTACTTGTTACAAAATTGCGGAGAAAGCGGTTCAGGTATTGGACAAGCCGTGCGTCTTGGTTCATAAAGGCACTGTGCGGGCAGCCGCTGGTCGACATTGAATTGCCTGTCCGCCAGGAGGTTCGTCATGTTGATTGTTCGTCCCGTTTCGACCCTGGTTATCAGACTCCTGTACTTCGCACTGCTGGGCTTGCCCATGCTGTTTCCCGCTGCCCGGGGGTTGGCGCAGGACACCGGCCTGGTGCTGGAAGAAGTGATCGTCACCGCCCAGAAGCGCGAGCAAAGTCTGCAGGATGTACCCATCTCGGTGGCGGCCTTCAATCTCCAGAAGCTGGAAGTCATGGGCATTGACGAACTGGAAGACCTGGGTGTCAACGTACCCAACCTGTTCCTCAACACATTCAACAATAACGCCACCACGGTGCGCCTGTTCGTCCGCGGCATCGGTCAGAACGACGTGCAGTTGACTCAGGACCCCTCGGTGGCCCTCTACCTGGACGGAGTCTACGTGGGCACCTCGATCGGCTCCGGCATCGAATCCGTGGCCCTGGAACGCATCGAAGTGTTGCGCGGCCCCCAGGGCACCCTCTACGGACGCAACGCCACCGGCGGCGCCATCAACCTGATCAGCCAGCGTCCCGACACGGAAGAATGGGAATTCAGGCAGATGCTGACGATCGGTGACTACGATCTGTTCAAGTCCAAGACCTCGCTGAATGTCCCCTTCGGCGAACGCTACGGTCTCAAACTGGCCTACCTGCATTCCAAACGTGACGGCCTCAACGAGAACCTCGGCCAGGGCCCGGACTGGGCGGAGGAGGACCGCCGGGCCTGGCGCGTCGACCTGACTGCCTCACTCACCGACCGGCTCACGCTGGACTACGGCTACGACGACTCGGACATCGATGACACCAGCCGCCTGGAAATTATCCACGGCGCCCACAATCCCTTCGGGCTGGCGCGATTCAGCACCGAACCCGCCCCCGGTCGGCCGGGAGATATCACGCCATTTCGTCCTCTGGAGGACAGCTCTTTGCAGGTGTACGGGCACAACCTGACCCTGAACTGGGAGATCAGCGACAAACTGGCCATCAAGTCGATTACCGGCTATCGGGAACTCGATTCCGAGTTCTTTCACGACGGTACCCCGACGGTGGGCATTCTGGGATCCAATTCGGCCTCTCGCAGTATCTTTCAGACCAAATTTGAACAGCTCACCCAGGAATTCCAGTTCCTTGGCAATGCCTTCGACGGACGACTGGATTACGTGGCGGGCCTCTATTTCTACCAGGACGATGCGTCCCAGGGGGCCGACTCCTTTTCCGTATTGGGGCCCCGCAACCCGTCCGACCTCACCACCTCTGAAAACGAATCGCTGGCGCTGTTCGGCGAGTTCAGCTTTACTCCCGCCAGCGCCAGCCGCTGGCACTTCACGTTGGGCGCGCGCTATTCGAAAGACCGGCGTCAGGCCTTTCGCATCAACGAAAACTCGATCAGCTTTGCGGCCCTGGGTGGATTTACCGCGGCCAACTGCGCCGACCTCTATTTTCAGGGGGCAGCCTGTCCAGCCGAGGCCAACGCCACGGAACAGGGCGCCGGCTACGACCACGATTTTGAAAATTTCAATCCCTCCTTCACCGTCGCCTACGACCTGGCGGAGGACGTGAATCTGTATGCCAAGGTGGTTACCGGATACAAGTCGGGTGGCACGTCGCAACGCTCCGCCAACCCCACCGCTTTTGGCATCGGTTTCGAGGAGGAGGAAATTACCAGCTATGAACTGGGCCTGAAGGGCCGCTTCCTGGATTCCCGGGTAGCCTTCAACGCCGCTGTCTTCCATATGGAAATCGATGGCTTTCAGGCCAGTGTGCAAACCGGCTTCACCACCGGTGACCGGGACTTTACGCCGATCGACGGAAACGAGGTCACCGGCCTGGAAATGGACCTCACGGCGATCCTGGTCGAGAACCTGGAACTCAGCCTGTCCTACGGCTACCTGGATACGCAAAGGGGCATAAGGCAAATCGAGACCCTGACTGCAGCCGGTATCCTGCAAATCACCGAGGTGGAACCCGAATTCTCCTACGCCCCGGAGAACTCGTATACCGTCGCCCTGGACTATCGGACTTCGAGCAGCATCGGTGACTGGTCCTTCCATCTCGCCTATGCCTACCAGGACGGCACTGTGACCTCGCTGAACGTATTCGACAACCTGCCACTCGATGACCGCGGCCTGTTCAACGCCAATGTCACATTGGCCAATGTGGCGGTGGGAGGCGCCAACCTGCGCCTTTCCCTGTGGGGCAAGAACCTGGCCGATCAGGAGTACAGGATCGTCAACGCCGCCTCGCTCCAGGCCGTGTTCCCCGGCGGTTTGCTCGGTCTGAGTCCCTGGACCACCTGGGGTGACCCGCGCACCTGGGGCGCCTCCATCGAGGTTGTTTACTAGCCCGCATATTTCACCAACCTTCTGCTGCGAACGCCGATACGCCGCTGTGACAGGGCGTGCTCCCTCCAGCCGCTTCGACATAGTGTCAACTATGCCTTCAGCGTCTTCCGGTCCGCGCACCCTGTCACAGCGGCGTCTCGACGTCCTCGCTACAAACCTTGGTGAAATATGCGGGCCAACCTTCCGCCGCGGGCGGCGCAAACCGGTTGAAAGTGGATTGATCGGGCAAAAGCTCGCGCACTTTGCTACACTGTTCGGCATCGACATCGAGCAACCGTGAACACCGAGTTTCCATGGACACCGAGCAACGACAACAGGCTCTGACACAACGCCTGGCCGACATGGAAAAGCGGCTGGCCAGCGTCACCCGGGACATTACCAAAACCCTGTCCAGTGACTTTGCCGAACAGGCCACCGAGCGTGAAAATGACGATGTGCTGGAAGAAATTGCCCGCGAAACCCAGATCTCCATCCGCCATCTGAAAGCCGCACTGCAACGGCTGGAGGACGGCAGCTACGGAATTTGCGTGTGTTGTGGCGAAGATATTTCCGTTGCGCGCCTGCGGGTGATTCCGGAAACCACCCTGTGCGTCCAGTGCGCTGACTGAAACCGTTCGGCAGATACCTCTGCGGCCAGGGTGTCCGCCCGGCTGTGCTACAATCATCCACCCCCGGTCCAGCCGACTTGTACCAACGATTTCGTGGCATCTTCACGCCGTTACTACTTTGATTTCTGCCGTCTGGGAGTACTGGCGGAATTCTCCCGAGACGCGGCCCGCAACCGGCTCGGCTACGTCTGGTGGGTGTTGGAACCCGCTCTCATGCTGGCGGTGTTCTACCTGGCATTCGGGGTGATTCTGCAGGCCGGTGGCAAGCACTTCCTCTACGACCTGCTGGTTGGCGTCACACTTTGGAGCTGGTTTTCCGGCACCATTCAACGCTGTACCGCCTCCATTCAGCAGGCCTCCCAGTTCATGCAGTTGTTGTACATACCCAAACACCTGCTACCGCTGGTGTGCATGATCAGTGAGGCCGCCAAGGCCCTGATTCTGATGGCGATCCTGTTGCTGGTGCTGGGCTTCACCATTGGTCCCTCCCGGGCCTGGCTATGGTTGCCGGTACTGTTTGTCACCCAGTTTCTGTTTGCCGGTGGCTGCGGTCTGATCACCGCACACCTGCTGCCCTTCATGAACGATGTGAAATACATGGTGACTCTGTTGCTGCGTGTGGGCATGTTCCTGTCCGGGGTGTTTTATCGCATCGATGAGGCAGTGGCGGAAGAATACCGGGATTACCTCACCCTCAACCCGCTGGCCGCCATGATCGCGGAAATGCGTCGCGTCCTGGTTTCCGGCGAGCCACCGAATTTCGGCTGGCTGCTCTACGTGGGCGCCATTTCCCTGGCACTGCTGATCCTGGGCTGCCTGTTGATCTCACGCTACGACAAGGTCTATCCGAGGTTACTGTCGAGATGAAACTGCTGGAACTGCGGCAAGTCGGAGTCTGCTATGAAAGCGACCGCAGCTTTTTCCGGCGCGGCGCCATGCATTGGGTTTTCAACGATCTCAGTTTTGCCCTGGAAAGAGGCGACAGCCTGGGTGTGATCGGCAACAACGGGGTCGGCAAGAGCACGCTGTTGCGCCTGATGGCGGGGATTATCGACCCGGATCAGGGCAGCGTCGTCAACCACGGAGCGAGCACCGCATTGATGAGCCTGGCCGGCGGCTTTTACCCCGAGTTGAACGGCATCCAGAACATTCTGCTGGGTGGCGTGCTGCTGGGCTTCAGCGAGCGCGAGGTTCGGGACAAGCTGCATGACATCTCCGCTTTCGCTGAACTCGGCGAGGACATTTACAAACCGACCGGCACCTGGTCCGAGGGAATGAGGTCGCGCCTGAGTTTTGCCCAGGCCGCCATGCTCGACGCCGACGTACTGCTGATTGACGAAGTGTTGGCCGTGGGCGACAGGAATTTCCGCGACAAATGCGAAGCACTGATGAGCGAACGCATCCGCTCGCAACAAACCGTGGTGTACGTATCCCACGACGAGAACAGCGTCGCCGAGCTGTGCAATCGGGCGCTGTGGATCGAAGCAGGCGGCATCCGCGCCCTGGGCCCAGCCACCGAAGTGGTCGCCCAGTATCTCGAAAATTGACGGGTACCGGGCTGGTGCAGTATGCGCGGGCTACGCCTTGGCGGAATGCCCGCTGAAATCGGAGCCTGCGGGAAGCTGGTACAGCCGCAGGCCGAATTCCGGCGCCACTGCCAACAGGTGGTCAAAAATATCACTCTGGATGTCTTCGTACTCGTTCCAGTCGGTGGTGTTGGTAAAACAGTACAGCTCCAGCGGCAGACCCTCGGACCCCGGAGGACATTGCCGCACCAGCAGTGTCATGTCCCGGTGAATGCGGGGGTGGTGCTGGAGATAGTGATAGGCATAGGCGCGGAACGTCCCCACATTGGTGAGCCGCCGCAGATTGACGTTGGCCGAGGCCTGCCCCTGGTACGTTTCCAGCAGACCCCGGTTGTATTCCCTCAGAGCCAGTTGTTTTTCCCCGATATACTGTTCCAGCAACGCCCACTGCTTGAAGCGTTCCACTTCGGTCTCGGTCAGGAAACCGATGCTGGAGATATCCAGATGCAGAGCCCGCTTGATCCGTCGCCCACCGGAACTGGACATGCCCCGCCAGTTCTTGAAGGAATCACTGATCAATCGGTGGGTGGGGATGGTGGTGATGGTCTTGTCCCAGTTCTGTACCTTGATGGTGTGCAACTCCAAATCCACGACATCGCCATCGGCCCCGAACTGGGGCATTTCTATCCAGTCACCCACTGCTACCATGTCGTGGGCGGTGATTTGCACACTGGCCACAAGTGACAGGATGGTGTCTCTGAAGACCAGCAGCAGGATTGCCGTCATGGCGCCAAAACCACCGAGCAGGGCGGCCGCCGAGCGGTCGAGCAGCGCAGCGACAAACAGCAGTGAGCCCAGAATCAACACCAGCAGTTGCAGAAGCTGCACCAGACCCTTGATCGGTCGTTGCTTGAATTGCGGATGCTGGCCGTAGAGATGGTTGCCGGCACTGAGCACGGCGGTGACCGTGAAGGTCAGCACCATGATCATGTAGGCGCTGGCGAGATTGGTGAGAACCTTTGCCAGGGTTGCGCCCAGGTCCGGCAGCAGGTCGACCCCCTGATAAATGATGAAAGCGGGCGCCAACTGGGAAAGTCGGGCAAAAACCCGGAACTGCACCAGGGCGTCATCCCAGGTGGCCGCACTGCTGTGGGCATAGCGGCGCACCGCCTGGAGCAGGACGCGGTGGGTCAGCCACTGGCCCAGCAGTGCCGCCAGCAGCAGGATGCCCAGGGACGCCAATGGGGGTAACAGGGAGTGTATTTCAGCCAATGCTTGCACGCTGGGCTCAGCTCCGGTCGCTTGCCGATGACAGGTTGGCAGATGGTAGCACGAGACTACACACCCGATGACGACAAGCGCAGGGTATCGAGTATCTGGTCTACCGCGGCATCGTCCAGACCGGCCTGCTGAGCATCACAGCTGTAGGTTATGAACAGCAGCACATCCCCGGCGGCCACGTACCATTCCCGCCCGACGCTGTCGGCATCCTGAAAACGGCTGCCGAGGCCGCGAAAATCTCCTCGCTGCACCTCACCGAGGTGACGCTGTGAAGCATCATTATCGGCTGCGATGCGGGCCACTTCCGCCGCCGAGAACTCCCCTTCCGCCCGGCACAGGGTAGTGATTTCGATGACGCCAACCTCGTCCTCATCGACAATCTGAATGCCCTCTTCCACCCTGGAGGCCCGCCACTCGGGCGGCAGGTCCAGGGACCAGCGGTCGGTGTGCAAATGCTTCATTGCGGCAAATGCCGTCGCAGCCCTTGCAGGTCTTTCCAGGCCTGCTTTTTCAACTCCGGTTGCCGCAGCATTTTCCAGGCACTGACGGTTTCGACCAGTTGTGCGATGCCAAAACGGGAACCCAGGGCATCCCGATCCAGCCAGAATTCATTGGCCACGCCCAATAACACCAGGCCCGCTACCGGATTGCGCTCCAGCCGACCGCCCAAAAAGCCACTGAACCCGTCCCGTGCGGCCGCTTCGGTGGTGTCCAGCCGAGGGTTGGGGGCGATGGGCCAGTCAAACCGCTCCAGCAGCGGCTCCGCCGTGGGCAGCTCCAACGCCGCGCCAATGGACTGCAACAGGCGCAGGTAGTTCGGGCCCGGTTCCCGACCCCGGGGAATCTCGTCCAGCCAATACCAACCGCCAAGGTGACAGGCCAGCACGCTGAACACCGGACCCGTTCCGGCCTCGACCGCGACGACGGTGGATTTTGCCGCCGGTCCGGACGTTGCGGGAGTTGCGGGAACCACCGGTGGTCGCGGCTTGCGTGGCGCCGGGGACCGCGAAGTCACCTGCTCCGGCTGCCCCCGGGCAGGTGCTGCGTCGGCCCGGCGCAAGCCCACTCGCCGGGTCGGTGCGGCCGCGGGCAACTGCCGGCGGGAAACGTAGCTGTCGATACCCAGCGCCTGGAGATAGCCGAGGCGGCGAATTTCGTTCACTGTACAACGTCCTGAAATATGGGGGCTAAATCCAGCACCAGCCGTGACACCAAAAAAATTTCCACCCCGAATGTGCAAACATGTAGATATGGCGCCAGCCCTTGCGCACCGAATACCCGCCGTGGTGAACGACGCGCATCCCCGGCAAATACATGAGACGACCCACCTTGTGGAGGCGCAGGGACAGATCAAAATCCTCAAAGTACATGAAGAAGTGATTCGAAAACCCGGACACCTGGCGCAGGGCCGCGGTGCGCGCATACATGCAGCAACCACTGACCAGTGGAACTTCGGCGGCCCGTTGCTCGCGGCACACATCGCGAACTTCATAGCTGTGCAGATAGGACCTGAACCAGCCACGCAGGAAATCCGGCGCAAAACCTCGCAATAACAGGACCAGCACCGAGGGATAGCGCTTGCACAAAAACTGAACCTGCCCGTGGGCATCGGTGGCACGCGGGCTGACCATCGCCACATCCGGGTGCTGCTGCAGGAATTCCAGTCCCTCCTGCAAGGCGTTTTCCGCCAGCACTACATCGGGGTTCATGAACAGATGGTAATCGCTCCCGACCTTGGCCAGGGCCTGATTGTGGGCAGCGCCATAGCCGATATTGGCGCCGGGGTGCCAGTACTCCACCGCGTCAAATATCGCCTGCGCCTCGGTATCGATGTACTCGCGCAACTGCTGCCGATACGTATTATCGGTGGTGTTGTCCACCAGCAGTAACTGCAGGCCGATGTTCAGCCCCTGCGAGCGTGCACTGGCCAGCGAATGCTGCAGGCTCTGTACGGACTGGCACAGCAGCGCCAGGGAACTGTTGTAGGTCACCATGGAGACCGAAATGTTGACTCGCTGCATCGCTTCGACCCGCGTCGCCCAGGTCCCTGCCCGCCACTGCGCCTTGCACGTGCAGAGTCTCCGATACTATCATTCGCCGCCCTTCCTGCGAACCTGAAAATCTCATGACCGAAACTGAGACGCAGCAGGTAATCTGTGTTATCGGCATGCATCGCAGTGGCACGAGCTGCCTGATCGGTTCACTGAAATACGGTGGTCTGGAATTGGGTGAACACAGTACCTGGAACCCACATAACCAGCAGGGTAATCACGAAAATCCGGAGCTGGTGGAATTTCACCAACAACTGTTGGCGGACAACGCCGGGCGTTGGGACCAGCCGCCCCGACACATGCGTTATCGGTCCACACACCGCTCTGCGGCGCAACGGATCATCGACCGCTTTGCCGGGTATCGGCGCTGGGGTTTCAAGGATCCGCGCACCACGCTGGCCCTGCCCCTGTGGCGGAGCCTGATTCCCGGTTTACAGCCGGTGGGTATTTTTCGTAATCCACTGGCGGTGGTGGCCTCCCTGCAACGGCGTGAGTCAGCCCGCAGAATCAGTACCGAGCAGGGGCTGGCACTGTGGCATCACTACAACCACAGGCTCTACCGGGAATACCGGCGCCGCAGTTTTCCCCTCTTCAATTTCGACTGGGACGAGGAACACTTTCACCATCGGCTCAACGCCGTACACCAGGATTTTGAACTGCAACCGCTGTCCCCCGGGCGACGCTTCTACAACGTCGACTTACGGCACTTCCCGGCCGGACCCGGTACCCTGCCCTGGCGGGTACGCCGCCTCTATCGAAAACTTCAGGCACTGGCCGGCTGAACCGTGCGGCCGGTCATTCACGGGAGTATTGCCCGACCCGCCATCAGGCATCGCTCTCGCACAGGTCATGACAACGCTGGTGGAAGTTGGTGAGCCTGGCGTCAAAGTCCGGGATTGCCAGGATCGCTTCATCCAGTTTCTGGTTGGCGAAACGGTACAGCGCCAGATCGAAACTGTTATTGGCCAGCACCTTGTACCGCAGGTCGCCGAGATTGCGCACAACCGTGTCGACTCTCTCGGACAAGCTGAGGCGGGTCGACTCTCCGGTCCCGGCGTTCTGTCTTATATAGGCCAGATCGATGGTCGGGAAGAAGTCTTTCAGTACGTGCTCAAAGGCCACCATGCTCTCGTCGTATCGATCGACGACGCCGACACAACGCACCTGGAAGAGGTTGTCCATGGCGTCCTTCAGAGTGCGAAAATTCACCTCGCACTGCCTTTCCATTTCGTGCCTGCCGGCAATATTGCAGGTCTGGTAGTCGCGAATCGTGCGCGCGACTTCGGCTCGCATGCGCCAGTCGACGTAAGCCAGGAAATCCATTGATTTAGCGGCCCTGGCCCCAGGCGTATCGGCATCCTGCCGTTTTTCGAAGGCGTAGACCGAGTCGATGCGCTCCAGCGGATGGCGGAGGAAACAGACCGGTTCGAATCGAATATTTTCTGTCTGCGGCAGGGGCCGGCACAGAAAATGGCTGGACACCGCCTGCAGATCACTACGCTCTTCGGCCAGGGCCAGCAGATGTTGCGCGCCGAGTTCACGCATCGCCCGGTCGTCGCGGTGGTCCAGAAAACCGGACGCAAAATTGCGCTCGAGACTCCAGTCGAAAGTGGTGCCCGCGTTCTTGAAAATATGCCCGTGGGCAATGATGACTCTCATTGTATCGGCGCGCCAAAGTCGCTGGCGATGATCTCCCGTGCCCGGACCTTGCCGAAGTTCCCGGCCAGGTACTCCCCGTAGACCCGGAGCCTGCCCGTTACCTCCGGGCCACCGGCGTCGACCCGCAATATCGTTTCCGTGAACTCACGGGCGTCATCCGCGAGATGCAGGACCTTCCCCGCATCCGGCAAACCCTCCGCGCCGACGCCGGTGGCCACCACGGGCACACCGTGCTGCAGCGCCTCGATGACCTTGCCCTTGACCCCGGCGCCGTAGCGTAGCGGCACGACGACCATCTTGACCCGCCGGTAGATGGCCTCCAGCGCCGCATCGTCCTGGTAGCCGTGAATCACCACGCCCTCGCCCGGCAGGTTTTCGATCCACCGCGGCGTGTTGGAACCGACGATATGGAAATCCAGCCGGGGAGCCCGCTCCCTTACTGCCGGCAGGATCTCATCGACGAACCAGCGCACGCCGTCGCCGTTGGGCGAATGATTGAAGCCACCGACAAACAGCATGCCCTCGCGCCCGGTACCCTCGTAGAGTGGCTGCGTCCCGTCCTCCAGCACATACAGAGGCAGCACCCGCACCGGGACATCGGCGCAATGCCGGTGAATTTCGTCCACCTCGACCTGGGAGGGGTAGTAGACCCTGTCCACCTGTTCAAACACCCGGTATTCGCGCCTGCGCCATCGGTCGGCCTCGGCGCGGGCCGCTGGGTCCAGCGTCACTTCGTACTCGCGCTGCTTGCGCAGGTAGTGCAGGTCGTGCCCAAAGAATACCAGCGTGGGGCGCGGCTGCATTTTTTTCAGAAGGTCGAGGAACTGTTCCGCTACCTGGGGTCGGTGAATGTATACCGTGTCGATCTCGCCGGCGTGCACCTGCAGCCAGCGACCGACGTTTCGAGCCATGGACTCACCCACCAGTACTTCAATTCCCGCCTGCTGAAGGGCTGCGGTATAGGGCTGGTGCGGGAAAAAATTTGCCCCCATGAATTTCACGTTGTAGCCCATCTCAACCAGCAATCGCAGGTATTGCCAGGTTGAACGCGAACCTGCATCCTTGTCGAACGAGGGCACGTAATGGTCTATCACCAGGACCGTGCGCCGATGCCTGGACCGGTCGCGTGCGCGAAACAGGCATTCCCCGTTGGGATAGTGATCCCGCTGCAGGACTGCCCCCCATTTTTCGAGAAACCTGTCCTGGTTATCGAACTGGTGTCGTTTGATGCCACTGTCGGGTTCGGTACCATGACTGACGCCCTCAAAGTGAAATACCACGGCGGCCGGTTGGTACAGCACGCGGAAGCCCGCCTCCCGCGCCGAAAAGCACAGGTCGGTGTCCTCGTAGTAGGCCGGCACATAGCGCCGGTCAAATCCTCCGAGTTGCGACCAGAGGCTGTAACGCACGAGCAGGCAAGCGCCGGAAATGTAATCCACCTCGCGCAGGTAGTTGTATTCGGGCCGGTCCGCCCGATCGAGGCGACCGTAATTCCAGCCACTGGCATCGTCCCAGACGATGCCCCCGGCTTCCTGCAATACACCATTGCCGAACAGCAATTTGGGACCTGCCACAGCCGCGTCGGCGTGCGCGTCCAGCGTGTCGACCAGTTTCGACAGCCAGCCTGCGGTCAGGCCTGTGTCATTGTTGAGCAATAACAGGTACTCGCCCCGCGCGCGGGCAGCGCCCGCATTGCAGTTGCGCAGGAAGCCACGGTTTTCCGTCGCACGCTCCACTACCAGGCCGCCGACGCGCCGCTCTATGGTGGCGGTGAGGTCGGTGGAGGCGTCATCGGCGAGGATCACTTCATAGGCCACATCCCCGGAATGTTCCAGCAGGCTGCGCAGGCAGAAAACAGTCATCCGGTATTGATTGAAAACCGGGATAACGATACTCACCCGCGGTTTGTCGACTGTGGGGAAATCCAGTGTGAGAGTGTCCAGTTCCAAATCCAGGCTGGGCAGCATGGACATGGTCCTGCGTTCGACACGCCCCGGGAAACGTTGTTTGACCCAGAGCGACAGATCGTCCCGGTCGGCGTCGAGAAACACCGCCACTGCGCGCCGCAGTCGCGACCAACTGACGCTGCGAAGCGTGCCGGCCGGGTGGGCCAGCAGGTAGGCCAGTGCGTCAAGCAAAAGCCGCGCCCGGGACCTGGAGGCCGCGACACTCTGCGGCCTGGGATACTGCTCAAAAAACTGGCGGGCATTGGCCTGGACATCTTCGAAGGCGGTGTTCCGGTGACGCCGCCCCGTGATCACCTTGTACAGCCGGCCAAGAGCTGCCTGACAGCGCCCCAGGGCGGATTCGTCAAAGCTCAGCAGTTTGTCGTAGTTGAGCTGCAACTGATGAAACAGTAAGTCGGCCTTGGCGGACGTATCGGCCAGGTCGCGCATCAGTTTTTCACTGCTCTTCCTGAGAATTGCCAGTTCCTCATTGCTTTGCTCATGTACCCTGGCAAGCGCGGAGTGCTCGGCATGCAATGCGTCGTAGCGAACCACCGATGCAGCCAGTTCACTGCGCTTTTCCTCCAGTTCCTGCGCAGTCTGCCGGGCGTCTATGGAGCTGGAGAAGGCGCGGGCCAGGCTCTGCAGGCGCTCCACCGTGCCATCTTCTTCAATAGCCGGCCCGGCCGCCGTGGAGCCATCGTGCACCAGTTGCAGGCAGGCCTCGTGAAGGGCCAGTTGCCGACTGCCGAGCAGCCCCCGAATGGAATGTTCCCCGGCGGGTGAGTGGTCCAACTGCCGATCAAAACCCGACTCGGGACGCAACTGCGACAGGTCGGCGGCAACGCCCCGGCTTTGCAGCTCGGCAAAGAGCGTCTCGAGCCCGCGTTCGGGGTCTGCGGCCACTTCTTCGTAGCACACGGCGACAAACTCGCGCCCTTCCAGAATCCCGAGGGCTCGCCGGTTGTAGTGCTGCCACAACGCGAGGCCGTAGTCCAACGGCAGGCCATTGCGCTTTTCCAGGGAGTCGGCAACAGCCTCCGGGCCGCGATACACGAACAGCGGCAGGGCGTCCCCCAGCAGTGGCTGCCAGGCTTCCCAGGTCAGCAGCAGGCGCGGGTCTTTCAGCAACCACGGGCCATTCCCCAGCCGCGCCAGGATATCCCGCATCTGCGGGCGGGCGGCCGCATCGGCCGGCAGCGGGCCAGCCCCCGGGTTGAACCAGGCGCGGTCAGCGATCGCCAACAGCCGGTCATTGCAGTCCACGACATCCCTGCGTTCGAAAAAGCCGCGGGGATTGTCCTCCCGCGCCTCGATCAATTCCTCGGCGCTCCCCACATAC
>CAZUGZ010000027.1:813-32189 GCA_964620555.1 uncultured Alteromonadaceae bacterium | reverse complement strand
AAATCACCCCGCAGAAGGCCCAGCGGGCGGTTGGTGCGTATCCTGTGAATCTTCCCCTCTTTCAGAAATGCCATATCACTCGAAGCGGGGATCAGTTCATCGGATAAGCCTGCGTCGTTGACGAGTGTGAGCAGACGGTGATATCCAGCGGATATCACCATGGCGCCGGTATCTATTCGATAGCCGTCCTGCTCGACGGTCCACATCCGTCCTCCGACATGATCCGCCGCTTCAAATACACGGACCTCGCAACCCGACTGTTGCAGGCGATAGGCGGCCGCCAGCCCGGATATGCCTGCTCCGATAACCGCAACCGATCTCACGGCACGATGTCCTCAGTTGCCACCCCTGGGGTTCGCTACGATTTCATTGCCGATGAGGTTTCCCTCGCGGTAGGGACAGATGCGAGGTGTATCATAGCCGCAGATATGGTTATTCCAGTACGTCTCGTTGACCAGAACATCCGGCCAGTGGCCGGGGTAGTACTTGGCGTGTATCGCCATGGGGACCTGGTAGAAGACCATGAGGGTAATCTGAATTGCAGCAAAAAGTGCGAAGAATCTCAGGGTAATATGCCGCCAGCTGTGGGCCTCGAATTTCTCCAGGCCTCTTTCGACAATGGTGTGTCCGCGATCGTCCCTGAAGAACCACAGGCTTGCACACATGGTCCACATCAAGGCGGCGAGCAGAACATTGCGCCATGGCAATTGATAGTACTCACCCTGATTGATAGCCCAGCCTGTTTCCGAGTACCAGCCAAGCCTCATGAAGATCTGCCCTTCTACGATAATGTCGACCACGATGAAGAGCAAAAAACACCCGCCAACCAGTGCCGGGGGCATCATCGGGAACGTTCTCCTGAGCCAGCCCATGAACAAGGCGCCGGACCAGATAAAAAAGCTGAAAACGAGTACATAGAGACAGGGGAGGAGGATGATGGGGAAGGCGTTCATCGCACCAGGCTCTGCAAAACTCTGCCATCCGGGCAGCCCTCCCGGCAGTGGAGTACCGAAGTTCACCAGGTAGGCATTGTATGTGTACCAGTTGTGGAAATAGCTGCCGGTGGGGTCGTATATGGAGGTCAGGAATAGAATTGGTACCATCAGCCCCCAGAAGGTGACCTCGCGGTACCTGATCCAGGGCTGCAGTGTCAGTTTGTAAAGACAGTAGAGGGTACCGAGTACGGCGAGTATCTGGCCAACCACCATCCCCGTCTTCATCCAGCCGGGTGGTTCGGAAGGGCCATAGGGCACCGTTACGAAGTTTGGACCGGTTACCCAGTTGAGCAGCAGGTAGGCCTCGAAAAGGAACAGCAACGCGCCTGTTCCTGCCGCCCAATATACCATGGGAACCCCCGTTGTTCTGCTCGTCGAAGCGATACTGTCATTGCTCATCGTCAATAGTCTCCCCAGGGCTGTCGGATTCCTCGCGAGGACCAATCTACATTGACTTGAAACCGTAATGAAATACTAAAATCCAATGGCCCGGAAAGCATTTCCTATTGCGGGAATCTGCCGGCCCGCATATCTCATCGGGGTTCGTAGCGAGGACGAGGAGGCGCCCTGTCACAGCGGCGTATGGGCGTTCGCAACAGGATTATTTTCCACGGCGCAGACTCCTGGCCCGAAAATGGCCACGAATCGGCGTTATGTCGTATAATTCACCGTTTGCTTCAGCGGAGTTCGGGACCATAGCCAATGAGTGGCTTAGCCAGGGAAATAGAGCCGGTCAACATCGAGGATGAACTGAAAAGTTCCTACCTCGATTACGCCATGAGCGTCATCGTAGGGCGCGCCCTGCCCGATGTCCGCGACGGTCTCAAGCCGGTACACCGGCGGGTTCTGTTCGCCATGAACGAGCTCAACAACGACTGGAACAAAGCCTACAAGAAGTCCGCCCGCATCGTTGGCGACGTGATCGGCAAATACCACCCCCACGGGGATTCCGCGGTCTACGACACCATCGTGCGCATGGCCCAGCCCTTCTCACTGCGCTACCTGCTGGTGGATGGCCAGGGCAACTTCGGCTCCATCGATGGCGACTCCGCCGCCGCCATGCGCTACACCGAAATTCGCATGCGCAAGATGGCCCACGATCTGCTGGCTGATCTGGACCAGGAAACCGTCGATTTTGTTCCCAACTACGATGGTACCGAACAAATCCCCGAAGTATTGCCCACCCGCGTACCCAACCTGCTGGTCAACGGTTCGTCGGGAATTGCAGTGGGTATGGCGACCAACATTCCACCACACAACCTGTCGGAAGTGATCAATGCCTGCCTGGCACTGCTGGAACAACCGGAACTGGGTGTGGATGATCTGATGCAGCATTTGCCGGGGCCCGACTTTCCCACCGGTGCCACCATCAATGGTCGTGCGGGAATCCTGCAGGCCTACCGCAGCGGACGGGGCCGAATCTATGTCCGGGCCAGGGCGGAAGTGCTCACCGATGAAAAGAGTGGCAGGGACACCATCCTGATTCACGAAATTCCCTACCAGGTAAACAAGGCGCGCATGATCGAGAAGATCGCCGAACTGGTAAAGGAGAAAAAGATCGAAGGCATCACCGAATTGCGCGACGAGTCCGACAAGGACGGTCTGCGCGTGGTGATCGAATTGCGCCGCGGAGAACCCGGCGAAGTGGTGCTCAACAATCTCTATGCGCATACCCAGTTGCAGTCGGTGTTCGGCATCAACATGGTGGCCCTGGTCGACGGCCAGCCCAGGTTGTTGAACCTCAAGCAGGTGCTGGAAGCCTTCCTCCGCCACCGCCGCGAGGTGGTCACCCGGCGCACGGTCTTCCTGTTGCGCAAGGCCCGTCAACGGGGGCACCTGGTCGAAGGCCTGGCGGTCGCCCTGGCCAATATCGATGCCGTGATCGAACTGATCAAGACCTCTGCCAATGCCCAGGAAGCCAGGACCAGGCTGCTCGCCGGCTCCTGGTTGCCGGGCGCGGTGTCCTCCCTGCTCGCGCGCGCCGGGGCCGACGCCTGCCGCCCCGAGGACCTGGATCCTCGCTACGGTCTGCGCGAGGGGCAGTATTTCCTGTCGCCCGATCAGGCGCAGGCGATTCTGGAACTGCGCCTGCACCGCCTGACCGGTCTGGAGCAGGAGAGACTGCTTCAGGAATTCCAGGAAAAACTGCGCCAGATCGGCGAATACCTGGAGATTCTGTCCGACCCGGATCATCTCAAGCGGGTCATTCGCGAGGAACTGGAGAAAATCGATGCCGAATACGGTGATGAACGGCGCACCGAAATCACTGAGTCCAGCCACGATCTGACTGCGGAAGACCTGGTGACCGAGGAGGACCGGGTGGTCACCATCTCTCATGGCGGCTATGCCAAGACCCAGCCCCTGGCCGATTACCAGGCCCAGCGCCGCGGTGGCATGGGCAAGTCGGCGACGGCGGTCAAGGACGAGGATTTTGTCGAACACCTGCTGATAGCAAGCACCCACGACACCATTTTGTGTTTTTCCAATGTCGGTAAGGTGTATTGGCTCAAGGTGTTTCACATACCGGTGGCCGGTCGCGGTGCCCGTGGGCGACCCATGGTCAACCTGTTGCCGTTGGGCGAAGGCGAGCGCATCACTTCCATCCTGCCGGTGCACGAGTATACCGAGGGCCATTACATTTTCATGGCCACGGCCAATGGCATCGTCAAGAAAACCGCGTTGACCGACTTCTCCCGCCAGCGCGGTGTCGGTTTGCGGGCCCTGGTGCTGGACGAGGGCGATGAACTGGTCGGCACGGCCGTTACCACCGGTGAATGCGAAGTGATGCTGTTCAGCAGTTCCGGCAAGGCGATACGCTTTGCCGAGACTGCGGTGCGCGCCATGGGGCGCAATGCACGTGGCGTGCGCGGCATCAAGCTGCAGGCCGATCATCGGGTGATTTCGCTGACCCTGCCCCGACCCAACGGCACCGTGTTGGCCGTGAGCCAGACCGGCTACGGCAAGCGCACCCAGGTGACGGAGTTCCCGTCCCGGGGACGTGGTGGCCAGGGCGTCATCGCCATTCAGTGCAGTGAGCGCAATGGCAACCTGGTGGGTGCGGTACAGGTATTCGAGGGCGATCAGGTAATGCTGATTTCCGCCCAGGGCACCCTGGTGCGCACTCGCTGTGACGAGGTTTCCATCCAGGGCCGCAATACCCAGGGCATGCGGGTGATCAAACTCAAGGCCGACGAACAGTTGGTTGGCCTGGCGCGCATCGAAGAGCCCGCCGAAGACGAAGAACAAGACCCGACAGACGATACCCCCTGAAGGATAAGCCAATGCCCCGTTGTTACAACTTCAGTGCCGGCCCGGCGGCGCTGCCGGAATCGGTTCTCGCCCAGGCCCGCGATGAGATGCTCGATTGGGGCGGCACCGGCATGTCGGTCATGGAGATGAGCCATCGCAGCGCCGAGTTCATGAGTGTCGCCGAGGAGGCGGAGGCCAGCTTGCGGCGCCTGCTGGGAATTTCCAGCGATTACGCGGTACTGTTTGCCCATGGTGGCGCCTCCATTCAATTTTCGGCGATTCCCCTCAACCTGGGCGGCACGGTTGGTCGGGCGGATTATCTCAATACCGGACACTGGTCCAGCAAGGCGATAACCGAAGCGCGTCGCTATCTGCAGGTGAATGAGGTGGCCACGGCAGCGGCCACTGACTTTTCTACCATTCCCCCGGTCGAGGAGTGGCGACTGGACCCGGATGCTGCCTACCTCCACTACACGCTCAACGAAACCATTGGCGGCGTCGAATTCTTCCAGATCCCGGAGGTGGTTGTTCCCCTGGTCGCGGATACCTCCTCCACGCTGCTGTCGCGGCCACTGGAAGTCGACCGTTTCGGGGTCATTTATGCCAGTGCACAAAAGAACCTGGGGCCGGCCGGAGTGAGCGTGGTGATCGTGCACAGAGAGCTGCTGGGACGAGCCGCCGCCACCACCCCGGCCCTGCTGAACTGGAAAATCGCCGCAGATTCCGGCTCCATGTACAACACGCCACCGTGTTTTGCGCTGTACCTGATGGGTTTGGTGTTTGCCTGGCTGGAACGCCGGGGTGGCCTGGAAGCCATCGAAGAGGTCAATCGCCGCAAGGCAGAAAAGCTCTACGCGTTGATTGACGGCAGTGACTTTTACGCCAACCCGGTATCCCGGCATTGCCGTTCGCGCACCAACATCCCCTTCACCCTGGCCGATTCCGCCCTCGATGGCAAATTTCTGCAGCAGGCCGGGGAGGCCGGTCTGCGCAACCTGAAGGGACACCGTTCGGTGGGCGGTATGCGCGCAAGTATTTACAATGCCATCCCTGAACAGGCGGTGGATGCCCTGATAGAATTCATGCGGGATTTTGCCGCAGGCAACGGCTGAACATGACAGACAGCAAGAATCTCCAGCAGGTACGGGCTGAAATTGATGCCCTGGACCGGCAAATTCAGGAATTGCTTGGCCAGCGAGCGGCCTGTGCCCGGCAGGTGGCTGTCATCAAGACGGCGGAGGCACTGGCCGAGGATCATCCCGATGACCCCCTGTTCTACCGTCCGGAGCGGGAAGCCCAGGTGCTGCGGCGCATTCGCGAGCAGGCCGACGGCCCCTTGCCCCAGGCCAGCCTGGCGGCAATTTTTCGGGAAATCATGTCGGCCTGCCTGGCCCTGGAATACCCCTTGCAAGTGGCCTACCTGGGTCCCGAGGGCACTTTCACCCAGGCCGCGGCAATCAAACATTTCGGCCACGCCGTACTCAACCGTCCTGCCCCGAGTATCGATGCAGTGTTTGCCCTGGTGGAATCCGGCGAATGTCACTATGGCGTGGTGCCGGTGGAAAACTCCACCGAGGGCATGGTAAGTCACACGCTGGACAATTTCATGGAATCCAGCCTGCACATTTGCGGCGAAGTCGAGGTTCGCATTCAACACCACCTGTTGGTGGCGGCGGGCGTGGAGTTGGCGGGGATCGAACGGATCCACGCCCACCAGCAGGCGCTGGCCCAGTGCCGCAACTGGTTGGATCAGCATTGCCCGAAAGTGGAAAGAGTGGCGGTTTTCAGCAACGGCGAAGCGGCGCGATTGGCGGCGGCGGAACCGGGTTGCGCGGCCGTGGCCGGCGATCTGGCGGCGGAGAAGTACAAATTGCAGGCGCTGGCCTCGAATATCGAGGATCAGGCGGACAACACCACCCGCTTTCTGGTGGTCGGACGCGAGACGGTCGCTCCCAGTGGCCGCGACAAGACTTCACTGATCGTCTCCAGTCGCAACAAGCCCGGGGCCCTCTATAAACTGCTGGCGCCGTTCGGTGCCGCCGGTATCAGCCTGACCCGAATCGATACCCGCCCCTCGCGCACCGAAAAATGGGCCTACGTCTTCTTCATCGAGTTCGAAGGGCATTTGCAGGACCAGAAAATTGCCGACATCGTCAGCGAACTCGAGGAGCAGTCCATCCTGCTGAAGCCGCTGGGTTCGTATCCGGCGGCAGTTTTGTAGCTGCGCCATGCCTCACACCGTCGACAAGCTGCTGATCGTTGGCCTGGGTCTGATCGGCGGGTCGCTGGCCCGCTCGGTGAAGAACAGCGGCTTCGCCAGCACGGTAAGCGCCTGCGGCCACCGCGAGCAATCCCTCAAATTGGGTCTGGAACTGGGGGTGATCGACGCTTACAGCCTGGATCTCGAGCAGGCTGTGGCGAATGCCGAACTGGTGGTGCTGGCAGCCCCGACGCTGACCATCACCGACCTGTTGGCGCGCGTGCTGCCCGCCATGTCCCCCGGCGCTGTCCTCACCGATGTGGCCAGCGTAAAGGGCAGCCTGCTGACGGCGGCGCGCCGGGCCAATGGCGGCACCGCTCCCGGCCACCTGGTATTGGCTCATCCCATCGCGGGTTCTGAAAAGAACGGGGTGGCCGCCTCCCACGCGGACCTGTTTGTGGACCATCGGGTGATCCTCACGCCAACGGAGGAAACTGATCCCGCGGCACTGGCCCTGGTCAACGCCATGTGGCTCAGCACCGGGGCCGATGTCGTGGAGATGGGAGTGGCCGAACACGACAGGGTGTTGGCGGCGACCAGTCATCTGCCTCACATGCTGGCCTACGTACTGGTGGACGCGCTGGTGAGCGATGCGGACGGTGCAGATATCCTGCGCTTCGCTGCCGGTGGATTCCGGGACTTCACTCGCATTGCCTCCAGTGACCCGCTCATGTGGCGCGATATTGTGCTGGCCAACCGCGAGGCCCTGCTGCTCGCCATTGACCAGTATTGCGCACACCTCGACAACCTGCGCGAGGCCGTGGAGTCCGGCCGCGGGTCGCAACTGCTGGAGCTGTTCAGCCGCGCCAAGACGGTTCGCGACGAATTCGTCAGCGGCGGTAAAGCGCACTGATGGACTTTCGCCTGCAACCCGGTGGTCGCTTGCAGGGCGAGGTCCGGGTGCCGGGGGACAAGTCCATATCCCATCGCGCCATCATGCTGGGGGCGTTGGCCGAGGGCACTACCCGGGTGCGGGGATTCCTGCAGGGGCAGGATGCCCTGGCGACACGAGCCGCCTTCGAGTCCATGGGAGTATCCATCACCACAGTCGGGGAGGGCGAACTGTCCATCGCCGGGGTCGGCCTGCACGGCTTGCAGGCGCCGTCGACGGTGCTGGACCTGGGCAACTCCGGAACCGCCATGCGCCTGCTGGCCGGGTTGCTGGCCGGTCAGGAGTTTGCCTGCGAACTCGATGGAGATGCCTCTTTGCGCAGGCGTCCCATGCAACGGGTGATCGATCCGCTGCAAGCCATGGGTGCCAGGATTGACAGCGCCGCCGGCGCGCGGCCACCCCTCAGAATATCCCCCAGCACGGGCTTGCAGGGCATCCACTACCCATTGCCCATGGCCAGTGCCCAGGTCAAATCCTGTGTCCTGCTGGCCGGCCTCTACGCCCGGGGGGAGACGTCGGTGCTCGAACCGGCACCGAGCCGGGATCATACCGAGCGGATGTTGCGTGGCTTTGGTTGTCCGCTGCAGCGCGATGCCGGGGGGGCGATCTCGCTGCAGGGCGGGGGGCGACTGCGGGCCTGCGATATCGACGTGCCTGCTGATATTTCCTCCGCGGCTTTCTTCCTGGTCGGCGCGGCCATTGCCGAAGGTTCCGATCTGCTGCTGACCGATGTGGGCATGAATCCGACCCGGCTCGGCGTAATCAATATTCTGCGCGCCATGGGCGCGGACATCCGGGTGCTGCGGGCGCGGCAAAGCGGTGCCGAACCGGTGGCGGACCTGCACATTCGCTCCACCCCGCTGCAGGGTATCGAAATTCCGCGAGACCAGGTGCCGTTGGCCATCGACGAGTTTCCGGTGTTGGCGGTCGCCGCGGCCTGCGCTCGGGGGCGCACGGTAGTGCGAGGTGCACGCGAACTGCGGGTCAAGGAGAGCGACCGCATCGCAGCCATCGCCTCCGGTCTGGACACATTGAAGGTAGCGACCGAGGTGCTGGAGGACGGCATCGTGATCGAAGGTCTGGGCCCCGAGGGTCACTTCGAGGGAGGGGCGATCGACAGTCACCACGACCACCGCATCGCCATGGCCTTTGCGGTGGCGGCACTGCGGGCCGCGGATGAACTCATCATTCGGGACGCAGATTTGGTGGCCACTTCCTTTCCCGGTTTTGACCGCCAGGCCCAGCGCCTGGGTTTGCGAATCTCCCGTTCGACATGAGGCCAATCGCGATCACCATCGACGGTCCCAGCGGGGCCGGAAAGGGCACCATCGCCGGCAAACTCGCAGCCGCCCTGGGCTGGCACCTGCTCGACAGTGGTGCCTTGTACCGGCTCGCCGCCCACGCCTGTGCCGAGACCGGTGTCGACCTGCAGGATCTGCAGCGGGTCGCCTCAGTGGCCAGCAACCTCGAGGTACGGTTCCAGCACTCCGACACTGACGGTGTGGGCGTCTTTTGGCAGGGGGCGGACGTCAGCATCGCGATTCGCAGCGAACAGGCCGGTCGCCGGGCTTCGGTTCTGTCGGCCAATCCCCGGGTCAGGCAAGCGCTGCTGGAACGGCAGCGGAATTTCCTGCAGCCGCCCGGCCTGGTTGCCGATGGCCGGGATATGGGCACGGTGGTGTTCCCCGATGCCCCGCTGAAATTCTTTCTCACCGCCAGTGTGCGCGAGCGCGCGCAACGGCGCCACCGGCAGTTGCTCGATTTGGGTGAAAATGTTACCTTTGCGCGCCTTTTGCGGGGCATGGAAGAACGAGACGAGCGCGACCGCTCCCGCTCCGTGTCCCCACTGCTGCCGGCTGACGATGCCATTTTGATCGACAGTACGGCAACCGCCATCGATGCCGTGTTGGCAAAGGTCATGGCTGAGGTAAAACGGGTCTGCCCCGAACGTTGACCAGGACTGGTTCGACGGCAGACACAGGCCAACTACCCCGCGCCAACTGGTGGCGCGGCTGACTGCAGGTACCCCCAATGAGCGAAAGCTTCGCTGAACTGTTTGAAGAATCCCTGAAATCCGTCGATATGAAGTCCGGTTCCATCGTCACCGGAGTGATTATCGATATCGATCAGGAGTGGGTCACCGTTCACGCCGGGCTCAAGTCGGAAGGCGTGATTCCCCGCTCGCAGTTCGTTGATCCCAGTGGCGAGTTCACCCTCAATATCGGTGACGAAGTCCAGGTGGCGCTGGAAACGGTGGAAGATGGTTTTGGCGAAACCCGCCTGTCACGGGAAAAGGCCAAGCGCGCCGAAAGCTGGAAGGAACTGGAAAATGCCCACGAGACCGATTCGGTGATCAAGGGTATTATCAATGGCAAGGTCAAGGGTGGCTTTACCGTGGACATCGATACCATTCGCGCCTTTCTGCCCGGCTCCCTGGTCGATGTGCGTCCCCTGCACGACACCCTGCATCTGGAGGGCAAAGAACTCGAATTCAAGATTATCAAGCTCGACCAGAAGCGCAACAACGTGGTGGTTTCCCGGCGCGCAGTGCTGGAGGCCGCCAATAGCGAGGAGCGCGAATCCCTGCTGGCCAGCCTGCAGGAGGGCATGATGGTCCAGGGCACGGTGAAAAACCTGACCGATTACGGGGCTTTCGTCGACCTGGGCGGCATAGACGGTTTGCTTCACATCACCGACATGGCCTGGAAACGCATCAAGCATCCCAGCGAAATCGTCGAGGTGGGTCAGGAAATCGAAGTCAAGATTCTGCGCTTTGACCGCGAACGGAATCGCGTCTCACTGGGGTTGAAACAGTTGGGCGAAGATCCGTGGGCGGAAATAAAAAACCGCTATCCGGCCAACACCCGGGTCATGTCCATCATTACCAATCTCACGGATTATGGCTGTTTCGCGCAATTGGAGGAGGGCGTGGAAGGTCTGGTCCACGTCTCTGAGATGGATTGGACCAACAAGAACGTACATCCCTCCCGCATCGTTCAGATCGGTCAGGAAGTGGAGGTGATGGTGCTGGAAATCGACCAGGAACGCCGGCGCATTTCACTTGGCCTCAAGCAGTGCCAGCAGAATCCCTGGGAGGCCTTCGACAGCCAGTACAGCAAGGGTGACGTCATCACCGGCGCCATCAAGTCCATCACCGATTTCGGCATTTTCATTGGCCTGGAAGGCAATATTGATGGACTGGTTCACCTGTCCGACATCTCCTGGAATGAAAGCGGCGAAGAGGCGGTGCGCAATTACAACAAGGGCGATGAAATCCGTACCGTGATCCTCTCCATCGATGCCGAGCGGGAGCGTATCTCGCTCGGTATCAAGCAAATGCAAAAAGATCCTTTCGGCGACTATGTATCCAGCCACGAGCAGGGTTCGGTGGTGACCGGTGTGGTGCGGGAAGTGGACGCCAGGGGTGCGGCGGTGGAATTGGCCGAAGAAGTGGATGCCTATATCAAGGTTTCCGAACTGAGCCGGGAACGGGTGGAAGACGCCCGCACCGTACTCAGCCCGGGTGACACGGTAGAGGCCAAGATCATCGGTATGGATCGCAAGAACCGCAGTCTGTCCCTGTCCATCAAGGCCAAGGATCACGATGAAGAGCGCGATGCGGTGAAGTCGATGAAAGAACAGGAGGTCGAAATCACCTCGCCGGGGACCATCGGCGACCTGATCAAGGCGCAGATGGAAGACGGATAACCCGTCCACGGCTTGCGTTCTCTCCCGCGTGTAGGCAAAATAGTCCAATGAATCAATGGCTTGGATACAAATCACACAACGGGTAGGCCGATCATGACCAAATCGGAACTGATGGCAGCGATAACTTCCCGGCAGTCACAATTGTCCCCCAAGGACGTTGAACTGGCGGTGAAAACCATTTTGGAGCACATGGCACAATCGCTGGAGACTGGTGACCGCATTGAAATTCGTGGTTTTGGCAGCTTTTCCCTGCATTTCCGTGCCCCTCGCCGGGGGCGAAACCCGAAAACCGGCGGCGCCGTACAACTGGATGGCAAGTACGTTCCCCATTTCAAACCCGGCAAGGCATTGCGGGAACGGGTAAACCGGGGACGGACTGTAACCCCGTCCAGGCCCTACCGGGTCAGTTGAACGGTCGGGGTTCGACCATCCCCGGGGGCAGACGGTGAAAATTCTCTACCGGACGATCACCGCTGTGACGCTGCTGCTGATATTGGCGCTGGGGGTTCTGTTCGCGGTGCAGAACGACACACCGGTTGGCCTGGACCTGTTGCTCGTCTCCTTTTCCGAACGGCCGGTCGCGCTGTGGCTACTGCTGGCCTTTGCGCTGGGAGCCTGCCTCGGTATGTTGAGTTCGGCCGCCGTGATATGGCGCCTGCGCTCCGCGCTGCTCAGGGCCAACCGGGAAAATCGCAAAAGTCGGGAAAAACCTGTAGCAGATAGTTCATGAGTTCCCCGCTGATCGTGGCCCTCGATTGTGCCAGTGCCCGGGAAGCGCTCGCTCTCGCTGCGCAGTTGGAGCCCCGGTTGTGCCGTTTCAAGGTCGGCAAACAGCTCTTTACCCGCTGTGGTCCAGCCCTGGTGGAAGAGTTGCAGGGCAGGGGATTCGAGGTATTCCTGGATCTCAAATTTCACGATATTCCCAATACGGTAGCGGCCGCCGTGGCGGTCGCCGCGGAATTGGGGGTGTGGATGATCAGTCTCCATGCCAGTGGCGGCAGGCGCATGATGGTGGCCGCGCGAGAGGCGCTGGGTAGGCTGGAGAGCTCCCCCCTGCTGATTGGCGTAACCCTGTTGACCAGCCTGTCGGAAGTGGATTTGCGGGAACTGGGGTATCGCCGCGGCCTGGCCGGGCAAGTAGGGCAACTGGCCGAGCTGGCCGCCGCCAGCGGACTGGACGGCGTGGTCTGTTCGGCTCGGGAAGCCGCCGAATTGCGGCAACTCTGCGGGCAGGATTTCAAGCTGGTTACACCCGGGATACGCATGGCGGGGGACGAACCCGGGGACCAGCGGCGGGTAGTGACCCCGGCCCGGGCCATGGCCAGCGGCAGTGACTACCTGGTGGTGGGCCGCCCGATTACCCAGGCGCGCGATCCGCTGGCCAAAGTGCAGGGAATTTTGGCCGATCTGGATGAATAATAGCTGCATCGCCAGTACCACCATGGGCTACACTGAAGTTGGATAGGGCGATAGCAAGAGGCCATCCCCGAAGGGAAAAGGAGTTCCACCTATGTTGAAACACTTGATGTTTGTCGTTGTACTGGGCACCAGCCCTGTTTTCACTTCGCTACCTGGTCACGCGCAGGACGTTGAGACACCTGCCGAGGTGGTGGTCAATATCAACCATGCCGATGCGCAAAAACTGGCGCAGGTACTGGATGGTATCGGCCACAGCCGGGCCGAGGAAATCGTGCGTTATCGAGAGGCCTACGGTCCCTTTTTCGCGGTCGAGGACCTGATGGAGGTGCGCGGCATTGGCGAGGCCATTCTCAACAACAACCGCGAGCGCATTGTCTTGGAATAGGAGCAGCGTGCCAGTATCATGACGGGGAGCTTCAGTTCCCCGTTGTTTTAACAGCAGTAGCAGCAATCCCGGGCAACCGGCGAGGTCGTCGAGATGATAGCAATTCCCGCTAATTGGACTGGCGCAGTGTCGACGCTCCGTTAGTGGGAGCTACTGTCGGGATGAAGTCCCTCGTTACCGGAGCAAGCGGTTATATTGGCTCCGCCCTGGCCGTGCATCTGGCGGCCAGGGGCGACCAATTGCTGCTGCAGTATCGCCGCCGGAAACCCGCGGTTCAGGGGACCCGGGTGCAGTTGGACTGGCGCCATGGGTCGCTGGACAGTTCCCTGTTCGAGGGCGTGGAAACGGTCTACCACTGTGGCGGGGTTGCCCAGCAAGGCGCCGCTCCGGCCACTTACCGGGAAGTCAACCAGCGGGCCACCCTGCAGTTGGCGGAACGGGCGCTGGCAGCGGGTGTGAGGCGTTTCATCTTTCTCAGCAGCATCAAGGCAGCCGCCGCCGCGAGTGCCTATGGCCGCGACAAGCAGCTCACCGAACGGGCACTGCGGGAATTGGCCGGCCGCGGTATGGCGATCCTGGTGGTGCGCCCGGCGCTGGTGTACGGGCCCGGTGTTCCCGGTAACCTGGCGACCCTGGTCCGCGCAGTGCGCCATGGTCTGCCAATGGCACCGGAGTTGGGGGCACGGTCACTGGTGGCCAGGGAGGATCTGGTGGCGTTGTTGGGCCTGATGGGACGCGCGGTGCTCGCCGACTATTCCCGCTTTGAAGTGACCGATGGCGAACGTTACAGCACCCGTCGGCTGTGTCTGGCGATTCGCGCGGCCCTGCACAGGTCCGGGGATGGCTGGGGTGCGCCGACGGCAGCCTGGCGCCTGGGCTGCGCACTGGCAGACGTGATGCGCCGGGGGGATGAAGGCCTGTTTGACAAGCTGTTCGGGGAGGAGTGTTTTTGCAACCGGGCGGTGAGCCGGGAATTCAACTGGCAGCCGACGCTGCAGTTCGAAGATGTGGTGGTGCAGATGGTGGCGGGCGCATGATCCGCCTGTACGCACTGGCGTTCGTTGCCAGCCTGTTGCTGAGCTACCTGTATCGAAGGCTGGCCGTGCGTTGGCAGATTGTGGATGTCCCCCGGCGCCGTAGCGCCCACCGTGCGGCGCTCCCCCGAGGCGGTGGGGTGCCGTTATTGGTGGCCTTTGCAGTGGGTTGTGTGGCGATGCAATTCCTCGGCAGGCATCAGCTCGGTGAATTCAGCTTCATTTTGTTGCTGGCCGGGTTGCTGGCGACGACCGGTTTCCTGGACGATCGCGGCGGACTGGGAGTGAGCCTGCGCCTGTCACTCTACACGGTGGCATGTACCCTCGCCGCAGCCCATTTGCTGGCCGGGCAGGTCTCCTGGTCGTTGTTGCTGCCGGTTGCCTTTGCTCTGCTATGGTTGCTGAACCTGTACAACTTCATGGATGGAACGGACGGTCTGGCCGCCACCGAGGCCGTGTTCGTGGGCGTGGCGGCGGCACTGCTGGGCGCCCATGCAGAAGTAGCCCCGCTGTTGACCAGCCTGAACCTGCTGTTGGCCAGTGCCTGTGCCGGTTTTCTGGTGCTGAACTGGCCCAGGGCGAAACTCTTCATGGGTGATTCCGGAAGTATTGCGCTGGGCTTTCTGTTCGGCTGCCTGGCGCTGGGCTACGCCCTGGAGGACGCTGTGTGGGTCTATGTATGGTTGATTCTGCTGGCTGCCTTTGTGGCGGACGCAACGCTGACCCTGCTGTGGCGCATGGCCGTTGGCCAGCGGTTCATGGAATCTCACGATCTGCATGCCTACCAGCGCCTGAGTCGCCATTGGGGCAGCCACGGCCGGGTACTGTTGTTGCTGTTGGCGATCGACCTGTTGTGGTTGTTACCCCTGGCCTGCCTGGCCCTGTGGTTTCCCGGCCATGCACCGTTCCTGTTGCTGCTGGCCTACCTGCCACTGCTGCTGGGAGTCTGGAAAACCCTGAGGGTTAATAATTCCGGTTAAATAAAGCGGGCAATGGCGCTACAATGCCGCTGCACCGACGATTGTCGGTTTCCGGCGAGTGGGAGAACCAGGTATGACTTCAGCAGTTCGACTGCTCAGAACCCTGACCGGCAGCCTCGTGGAAACCTTGGTGACCGCGTTGGAAAGGTTGGTCGAACTGCCCCGCAACATCAAACAGGCATTTCTGCTGCTGCTGGACATGGCCTTTATTGCGCTGGCCCTGTGGTCGGCCATCGCCCTGCGTCTGGGAGTGGTGGATTTCCCCATCGGCCCCCGGGAATATGCCTGTGCGGCAGCCACCGCCGTGATCAGCGCTGCCATCTTCCTGCGTCTGGGGCTGTATCGGGCAGTGGTGCGCTTCATGGGGCATCAGGCAACCTGGACCATGATTCGTGGCGTCAGCTATTCCACCATGGTGCTGACGGCCATGATTTTTCTGAGCCAGGTACAGGTTCCACGTTCGCTGCCGTTTCTCTACTGGGCGATCAGCCTGTTGCTGATCGGGGGTACCCGCCTGCTGGTCCGGGCCCATTACCAGCGCAAGATTCGTTCCGCCTGTGAGAAAGTAATCATTTACGGTGCGGGGGAGAGCGGCCGTCAACTGCTCACCGCGGTGAGCCATGGCAATGAGTTCCACGTGTTGTTTTTCGTCGACGACGACCCGCGCCTGCAGCGCAGTGTAATCAACGGCGTGCAAGTGATAAAACCCGGCAAACTGGAAAGCCTGATCCACGAACACGACATCTCCCAGGTGCTGCTGGCCCTGCCCTCGGTGGATGTCGAACGGCGCCGGGATATCATCAAATCGCTGGAGAGCCTGCCAGTGTACGTACGCACCGTGCCCAAGTTGGACGACCTGTTGCTGGGCAAGGCCCGGGTCGGCCAGGTCCAGGACATCGAACTGGAAGTATTGCTGGAGCGCGACCCGGTTACTTCTCACCCCGGATCGATGCGCCGCTACATTACCCACAAGGTGGTGATGGTCACCGGTGCCGGTGGCTCCATCGGTGCCGAGCTGTGCCGGCAAATTCTGCTTTCCAATCCCAGCGCCCTGGTGCTGCTGGATATTTCCGAACTCGCCCTCTACAACATCGAGCGCGAATTGCGCCGCATCGTGCGCAACTCCGGCCTGGAAACAGAGTTGATTGCCAAACTGGGTTCGGTGCAGAACCGCCGTTTGTTGAAGAGTGTGTATGAGACCTTCGCCGTACAGACCGTGTACCACGCCGCGGCGTACAAGCACGTGCCCATGGTCGAATACAATGTAGTGGAAGGTGTCGCCAATAACGTGCTCGGCACGATGAACACCGCCGAGGAGGCGGTGCAGGCACAGGTCGAGACCTTTGTCCTGGTCTCCACCGACAAGGCGGTGCGACCCACCAATATCATGGGTGCCTCCAAACGCTTCGCCGAAATCATCTGTCAGGGTCTCGCTGCCAGACAGGCCCACACCCGTTTTTGCATGGTTCGGTTCGGCAACGTACTGGGTTCTTCCGGTTCCGTGGTGCCGCTGTTTCGCGAACAGATTCATGCCGGCGGGCCGCTGACCGTGACCCACCCCGAAGTCAGCCGCTATTTCATGACCATTCCGGAGGCTGCGTCGTTGGTGTTGCAGGCCAGTGCCATCAGCCAGGGCGGCGATGTGCTGGTGCTGGACATGGGCAAGCCGGTCAAGATTGCCGAGTTGGCGGAGCGCATGATCCGATTGAGTGGCTATACCGTCAAGGACCGCAATCACCCGGACGGGGAACTCGAGATCAAATTCATCGGCCTGCGGCCCGGAGAAAAGTTACACGAGGAGTTGCTGATGGAAGGTCATGAAAGAGGTACCGCCCACCCGATGGTCATGCGGGCCAAGGAGGAATGTCCACCACTGGACGAAATCGATCTGTGGCTGAAGGACCTGCAAAAGCACTGTGAGGAGATGGACTGCGATGGCATCAAAACCTTGTTGTTGCAGGCCGTGAGTGGTTTTGAGGAGCACGAGGGCATGCACGATCAACTCTGGAACCGGCAGCGGGAGCAGAGTGCCGAGACCTCCTCCAACGTACAGGCCCTGTTCCCGAGCGCTTCCTGAGGACCGTCGGCAGCGTCCACCATGGCGGATTACGATGTGTTCAACGGGGACGCGGATGGGCTCTGCGCCCTGCTGCAACTTCGCTGTGCCGAGCCCCGGGAGGCGACCCTGGTAACCGGGGTCAAACGCGATATCCAGTTGCTGGAACGGGTGCCCGCTGCCGCGGGCGATCGGGTGACGGTGCTGGATGTATCCCTCGACAAGAACCGGGCCGCACTGCTGAACGTCCTGTCAGCGGGAAGCCGGGTGTTTTACGCGGACCATCACTTCGCCGGTGACATTCCCGAACACCCCAATCTGGAAGCACGGATCGATACCGCGGCCAATGTCTGCACCAGTATGCTGGTCGACGACCATCTGCAGGGTGCGTACCGGAGCTGGGCCGTGGTGGGGGCCTTTGGCGACAATCTACTGGACAGCGCCCGCGCCCTCGCCAAATCCCTGGACTTGAACCGGGCTTCCCTGCGCCGTCTCGAAGAGCTTGGCACCTGTATCAACTACAACGGCTACGGGTCATCTCTCGCGGACCTGCACTTCGATCCGGCCGAATTGTTTCGGCGTCTGCGCCGCTTCCGGGATCCCTTCGCCTTCATGGACGATGACCGGGGGGATTTCGAGAAACTGCAACAGGGCTATCGGCAGGACATGAGCGCAGCCCGCTCGTTGCAACCGGAGCGGGTCAGCGCCGGTGGCGCCCTGTTCATTCTGCCCGATGCCGCCTGGGCCCGTCGCGTCAGTGGGGTGTACAGCAATGATCTGGCCAACGCCCATCCCAATCGCGGACACGCGGTATTGACGGCCAAGGCCAATGGCAATTACCTGGTCAGTGTGCGGGCGCCACTCAGCAACAAGACCGGGGCGGACGAACTGTGCCGGCAATTTCCCAGTGGCGGCGGTCGCCGGGCCGCCGCCGGCATCAACGATCTTCCCGCCGACCTGCTGCAGCAGTTCGTCGATCGTTTCAGCGGTTGGTACTAGCCCGCATATTTCAGTGCGCCGTGCAAAGGTGCACTGAAATATGCGGGCTAGTCATCGTCCTCGGCTTTTTCCCGGTCTTCAATGTTCCTGATCAGTTTCCTGGCGGCCAGAAAGACGAGCACGCTGACCAACACCGCTGCTACGGAAAGGATGACACCGGACACGTTGTACACCTTCGTTGGAATTGAGAGAGGTTGGCTCCGCCTGCTGGGCTCGAACCAGCGACCCAATGATTAACAGTCATTTGCTCTACCAACTGAGCTAAGGCGGAATGACAAGCGGTCAGGGGCGGCTATACTAATGATCGGTCCCCCTGTTGGTCAATAGTCTCTTGTCCCATAATCGACCTTTCCCTTCGCAGCCCTGACCATGGCCAGATCACTGCAGGTTGTCTCCGATTTTTCTCCCGCGGGCGATCAGCCCCAGGCGATCCGCGAACTGGTGGAGGGAATACGGGCGGGGCTGGTTTCCCAGAATCTGCTGGGTGTGACCGGTTCCGGCAAAACCTTCACCATTGCCAGGGTGATTCAGGAACTGCAACGGCCCGCCATTGTGATGGCGCACAACAAGACCCTGGCGGCGCAACTGTATGGTGAATTCAGGGAGTTCTTTCCCCACAACGCAGTCGAATATTTTGTTTCCTATTACGACTATTACCAGCCCGAGGCCTACGTGCCGTCTTCGGACACCTATATCGAAAAGGACGCATCCGTCAATGAACACATCGAACAGATGCGGTTATCCGCTACCAAGGCGTTGATGGAGCGGGAGGACACCATCGTGGTGGCCACGGTTTCCGCCATTTACGGGCTGGGAGATCCCGAATCCTATTTCAAGATGATGTTGCACCTGACTCGCGGCGAAATCATCGATCAGCGGGCCATTCTGCGGCAACTCGCGGAGTTGCAGTATCGGCGCAATGAAGAGGATTTTCACCGCGCCTGTTACCGGGTGCGCGGGGATGTCATCGACATCTTTCCGGCGGAATCCGAGCGCACGGCGGTGCGCATCGGCCTGTTCGACGACGAAATCGAGAGCATCTGCCTGTTTGATCCATTGACCGGGGCGATAGAGAGGGATTTGCCACGGGTCAGCATATTTCCCAAGAGCCATTACGTAACGTCACGGCAGGTGCTGCTGGAGGCAGTGCTGGAAATCGAAAAAGAACTGGAGCAGCACCTGCAAAAACTGCAGCAGCGGAACAAACTGGTGGAGGCACAGCGTTTGCAGCAGCGCACCTGCTACGATATGGAAATGATCCGCGAATTGGGTTTCTGTACCGGCATCGAGAACTACTCGCGCTACCTCTCTGGACGCCAGCCGGGGCAGCCGCCGCCTACCCTGTTCGATTATTTGCCCGGCAATGCCCTGGTCGTGGTGGATGAATCCCATACCACAATTCCGCAGATCGGCGGCATGTACCGCGGCGACCGCGCCCGCAAGGAGACCCTGGTGGAGTACGGTTTCCGCCTGCCCTCGGCCTTGGACAACCGCCCCCTGCGTTTTGACGAATGGGAGAGGCTGGTGCCCCAGGCCATCTTCGTTTCGGCAACTCCCGGTCCCTATGAACTGGAACGCGCGGGGCGTACCGTGGACCAGGTGGTGCGACCCACCGGCCTGCTGGACCCGGAGCTGGAAATTCGCCCGGCCTCCACCCAGGTGGACGATCTGCTTTCGCAGATCCACCAAACCGTGCAACGGGGCGAGCGGGTGCTGGTCACCACCCTGACCAAGCGCATGGCCGAAGACCTCACCGAATACCTGGGCGAACAGGGAGTCAGGGTGCGCTATCTGCATTCGGATATCGAGACGGTGGAGCGAGTGGAGATCATCCGTGACCTGCGTCTCGGTGAATTCGACGTGCTGGTGGGGATCAACCTGTTGCGAGAGGGCCTGGACATTCCCGAAGTGTCGCTGGTGGCGGTTCTCGATGCGGACAAGGAGGGCTTTCTGCGTTCGGAACGCTCGCTGATTCAAACCGTGGGCCGGGCGGCGCGCAATATCAACGGCCGGGCCATTCTCTATGCGGACAGCATTACAGGTTCCATGGAGCGGGCGATTGCCGAGACCGATCGGCGCAGAAAAAAACAGGTAGCCCACAATCGGAAACTGGGCATCACCCCCGAGGGAGTGAAAAAGGCAGTGACTGATATCATGGAAGGCGCGTACCCGGTGCCGGGCCGCGCTCGTGGTCGGGGCAGAAAAGTGGCGGAGGGCAACAACACCTATCGCGTCGACCTGGCCGGGCTGGCGCCCGAAGCCCTGGCCCGCGAACTCGCCCAGATGGAAAAGCAGATGTACCAACACGCCCGGAACCTGGAGTTCGAGGAGGCCGCCAAATTGCGCGACCAACTGTCACAGATAAAGCACCAGGCCTTTGGTGGTTCCGGATGACCGCCAGTCTTTTCAACGACCGGGGCGGTGGCTATAATCCGCGCCCTGCAGGACCATAGCTCAGTTGGTTAGAGCGCTACCTTGACATGGTAGAGGTCGGCGGTTCGAATCCGCCTGGTCCTACCACGATGCTGGCGTTGTTACGGCGCTAGTGCATCGTCAATGACTCACGTGGCCTTTGGTAGTGGCCACCACTGGAAGAGGAGCGCGGCCATGCCCGTAATTACCCTGCCCGATGGTTCTCAACAGCATTTCGAACAGCCGGTGACGGTTCAGCAGGTTGCCGAGGCGATCGGTCCCGGCCTGGCCAGGGCGGCCCTGGCGGGCAAGTTGGACGGTCGCCAGGTGGATACTTCCCGGCTGGTGGAAAGCGATGCCGAACTGGCCATTATCACCGACCGCGACAGCGAGGGCCTGGAAATCATTCGCCATTCCACCGCCCACCTGCTGGCCATGGCGGCCCAGCAGTTGTATCCGGCGATACAGGTGACCATCGGCCCGGTGATTGAAGACGGCTTCTACTACGACTTCGCTTCCGGACACAACTTCAGCCCGGAAGACCTGGAAAAAATTGAAGCGCGCATGCGCGAAATTGTCCGCGACGACCTGCCGGTGGAACGCATCGTCATGGACCGGCAGCAGGCAATTCGAACTTTCCGTGAAATGGGCGAGCATTACAAGGTGCAGATCATCGAAGAGCTGCCGGAGGGGGAGGAAATCAGCCTCTATCGGCAGGGCGCCTGGATGGACCTGTGCCTTGGTCCCCACGTGCCCAGTACCGGTAAATTGCAGTGCTTCAAGCTTACCAAGGTGGCCGGCGCCTACTGGCGGGGCGATTCCCGCAACGAGATGCTGCAGCGGGTATACGGTACGGCCTGGCGCAATCAGAAGGAACTGAAGGCCTATCTGCGCCGAATCGAAGAGGCGGAAAAGCGCGATCATCGACGTCTGGGCAGGAAACTGGACCTGTTTCACACCCAGGAACAGGCACCGGGCATGGTGTTCTGGCACCCCCGTGGCTGGAGCCTGTACCAGACCATCAAGCAGTACATGCGCAGCCGCCAGCAACAACACGGTTACCAGGAAATCAATACGCCGCTGGTGGTGGATTTGTCCCTGTGGGAGAAATCCGGGCACCTCGACAAGTTTGGCGAAGACATGTTTCTGCTCAAGTCGGAAGAGCGTGAATTTGCGGTCAAGCCGATGAACTGTCCCTGCCACGTCCAGGTTTTCAACCAGGGTTTGAAGAGTTACCGCGACCTGCCGCTGCGGCTGGCCGAATTCGGCTCCTGTCATCGCAACGAGCTGTCGGGCGCCCTGCATGGCCTGATGCGGGTGCGGGGCTTCGTGCAGGACGATGCCCATATCTTTTGTACCGAGGAACAGATTCAAAGCGAGGTCTCGGCCTTCATCGACCTGCTGCACGACGTCTATGCCGACTTTGGCTTTGAGCAACTGGGCTACCGCCTGTCCACCCGCCCGCAGCAGCGGGTGGGTAGCGAGCGGGACTGGGAGCGCGCCGAGCAGGCGTTGGCACAGGCCCTGGACGCGCAGCAGCTACCCTGGACTGAAATGCCCGGCGAAGGGGCATTTTATGGCCCGAAGATCGAGTTTTCCCTGCACGACTGCATCGGCCGCGAGTGGCAACTGGGCACCATTCAGGTGGATTTCTCCATGCCGGGGCGTCTGGATGCCCAGTATGTGGCCGAAGACGGATCGCGACGGGCGCCGGTGATGCTGCACAGGGCTGTCCTCGGCTCTTTCGAGCGGTTTATCGGTATACTGATCGAGCACTACGAAGGAAATTTCCCGGCCTGGCTGGCGCCTGAACAGGCGGTGGTGCTCAATATCACCGACCACCAGGCGGAATATGCCAAAAATGTGGAAGAATCCTTAAAAAACAAAGGCTTTCGCGTGATATCGGACTTGAGAAACGAAAAAATCGGCTATAAAATCCGCCACCACACCATGCAGCGTACTCCCTACCTTCTGGTTGTGGGGGATCGGGAACTGGAAGGGGGTACTGTAGCGGTGCGTGCCCGCGATGGTGAAGACCTGGGGACCATGGACCTGGATACGTTTTGCGGGCACCTCAATCACGATGTGGAGCGGCGTGGCCGCGGGGCAGTGGGGAAGTAGCTTATCAAGAGAAACAACAGCAAGAGTAAACGGGCGCCGATCAATGATGAGATTGAGGCGGCGCAGGTAAGGCTTATCGATGCCGAGGGCGAGCAGGTCGGCATCGTGCCATTGGCACGGGCGAGGAGTGCGGCGGAAGCCGTCAATCTGGACCTGGTACAGATTACCGACGTCGAACCGGTGGTTTGCAAGATCATGGACTATGGCAAACACGTGTTCGAGGCGAAGAAGCAGAAGGCGGCTCAGCGCAAGCGCCAGAAGCGGATCCAGGTCAAGGAAGTAAAATTTCGACCCGGCACCGAGGAAGGGGATTACCAGGTAAAGCTGCGCAACCTGATCCGGTTCCTGGAAAATGGTGACAAGACCAAGGTGACCCTGCGTTATCGGGGCCGCGAAATGGTCCATATGGAAATCGGCGCGGAACTTCTCAAGCGGGTGGAAGCCGATCTGGAAGAGTTGGGGTATGTGGAGCAGTTTCCAAAACTGGAAGGTCGGCAACTGACCATGGTGATTGCCCCGAAGAAGAAGTGACGGTTGCTCGAATGTCTGGATTCATGTGGAGGCAATGATGCCCAAGGTAAAAGTACACAGCGGCGCCGCCAAGCGTTTCCGGAACACCGGTTCCGGCTACAAGCGCAAGTGTCAGAACAAGAGTCATATCCTGACCAAGATGACCACCAAGCGCAAACGCAAGTTGCGTGGTACCCGAGGGGTACATGAGCACGACAGGGAACTCGTCGACCGCATGCTGCGGTCCCGATGATGCCGCCCCGCCCCGCTACAGAGGAATAGACGAGGAATAGACTATGCCCCGGGTAACACGTGGTGTGGTGGCCCACCGGCGCCACAAGAAAATTTTGCGGCAGGCCAAGGGGTATTACGGTGCCCGCAGCCGGGTATTCCGGGTCGCCAACCAGGCTGTGACTCGGGCCGGACAGTATGCCTACCGCGACCGCCGCCAGCGCAAGCGCCAGTTTCGGGCGCTGTGGATCACTCGTATCAATGCCCAGTCCAGGGCCAATGGCCTCAGTTACAGCCGTCTGATTGCCGGCCTCAGGAAATCCGAAGTGAAACTGGACCGCCGGGTTCTGGCGGATCTGGCGGTGCATGACAAACCGGCATTTGCGGCCCTGGTGGGGCAGGCCAAGCTCGCGTTGAACTAGAGACTGCGATTGCCTGCCGATGAGGGAAAGAGTTGCGGCTCTTTCCCTCTTTTATTTGGCGACGGGGAACTCTCGATGGATGAGCTCGACACAGTAGCAGACCAGGCGCGGGCCGAAGTGGCAGCCACCACCGACGGTTCGGCACTGGCGGCACTGCGGGTCAGGTACCTGGGCAAGAGAGGTCAGCTCACCGCACTGCTCAAGGGGCTGGGCCAACTCCCCGTTGCCGAGCGTCCGCGGGCGGGGGCGGCAATCAACGAGTGCAAGCGGGAACTGCAGGAACTGATTGCCGAGCGCCAGTCGCAACTGGACGCGGCGGAGTTGGCGCGGCAACTGGCATCGCAGCGCATCGACGTGACCCTGGACGGACGTGGCCCCGGCAACGGTGGTATGCATCCCATCTCCCGCACCATTGAACGTACGGAAGATTTCTTCGCCGGCGTCGGCTTTGAAGTGGTGGAGGGGCCGGAAGTCGAGAGCGACTATTACAATTTCGAGGCCCTCAATATTCCCGCCCACCATCCGGCACGAGCCCTGCACGATACGTTTTATATCGACGGCAACTCGGTGCTGCGAACCCATACCTCGCCGGTGCAGATCCGGGTGATGGAAACTGCGCCCCCCCCAATCAGGATCATTTGTCCGGGCCGGGTCTATCGCTGCGACTCCGACCTGACTCACACTCCCATGTTCCACCAGGTGGAAGGGCTGTTGGTCGACGAACACAGTAACCTGGCTGAGTTGAAGGGGCTGATCGAAGATTTTCTGCACGCGTTCTTTGAGGACGAGGGCCTGAAAGTGCGTTTTCGGCCCAGCTATTTCCCCTTCACCGAGCCCTCCGCCGAAGTGGATATCCAGTGCGTGAGCTGTGCCGGAGAAGGCTGTCGCGTGTGTGGTCAAAGCGGCTGGCTCGAGGTCATGGGTTGCGGCATGGTGCACCCCCAGGTCTTTCGCATGTCGGGTATCGATGCGGAGCGCTATTCGGGCTTTGCCTTTGGCATGGGTGTGGAGCGCCTCACCATGCTGCGCTACGGTGTCAACGACCTGCGCATTTTCTTTGAGAATGACCTGCGTTTCCTCGAACAATTCAATTAGGACGGGCCATGAAATTCAGTGAACAATGGCTGCGGCAATGGGTTCAGCCGGACCTGTCCAGCGGCGAGTTGGCCCATCTGCTGACCATGGCGGGACTGGAAGTCGGCACCGTAACTCCGGCGGCGGAGGACTTCAGCGGGGTGGTGGTGGGGGAGATCACCGCGGCCCAGCCACACCCCGAGGCCGACAAGTTGCGGGTTTGTCAGGTCAGCACCGGCACCGAGACCCTGCAGATCGTCTGTGGTGCGGCCAATGCCCGGGTCGGGTTGCGCGCACCCCTGGCCCAGGTGGGCGCGGTGTTGGCCGGTGGAACCCGAATCAAACCGGTGCGGCTGCGCGGCGTGGAGTCCCGGGGCATGCTCTGCGCCGAAGCGGAACTGGGCTTGTCCACGGCCGCTGCCGGCCTCATGGAGTTGGCCGCCGATGCCCCCCTGGGGGAGGATCTGCGCAGTTACCTGGCGCTCGACGACCAGGTGTTTGATCTGGATTTGACGCCAAATCGTGCCGATTGCCTGGGGATAAGAGGTATTGCGCGCGAAGTGGGAGCGCTGACCGGTTGCGCAGTCGGCAACCCGGAATGGGAGCCGGTGCCTGAAACCCTGAGCGCGGCCCGCGCCGTGACTCTGGAGAACCCGGAGGCCTGCCCACGTTACCTGGGGCGGGTCATCAAGGGGGTGGACAATTCCCGACCCACTCCGCTGTGGATGCAGGAACGTTTGCGCCGTTCGGGGCAGCGTTGCGTGGATGCGGTGGTCGACGTCACCAATTACGTAATGCTGGAACTCGGCCAGCCGATGCATGCTTTCGATTTGAACCACCTGCGGGAAGAGATCGTGGTGCGCACTGCCGAGGAGGGAGAAGAACTGACCCTGCTGGATGGCCGGCAACTCACACTCAACGCGGGTTCGCTGCTGATTACCGATGCCGATGGGCCGCTGGCACTGGCCGGCATCATGGGCGGTGCCCGCTGCACGGTGAACGAAACCACCACTGACGTCATGCTGGAATCGGCCTTTTTCCATCCGCGGGCGCTGGCGGGCCAGGCTCGCAGTTACGGGTTGGCTACCGAGTCCTGCCACCGGTTCGAGCGTGGTGTGGACTACAACCTGCAGCGCCATGCACTGGAAAGGGCCAGTCAGTTATTGAGCGAAATTGCCGGTGGCGCGGTGGGCCCGATTACCGAGGTGCTGGCTTCAGACCACCTGCCGGTCACCAAAACGGTGGCATTGCGTCGTGAGCGCATCCCCCGTCTGCTCGGATTCGAGTTGGAAGATGCCGCTGTCGAGCGCATCCTGGAGGATTTGGGCCTGACCCTGACTACCGACTCTTCGGGTTGGCGGGCAGAGGTGCCGAGTTGGCGTTTTGATTTGGCTATCGAAGCGGACCTGTTGGAAGAACTGGCCCGTATTTCCGGTTATGAGAACATTCCGGTGCTCCGCCCGGGTGCGACCCTGCGCATCCGGCCCAAGCGCGAGCAAAGCCTGTCTTTGCGTGCGCTGCGCCGGTGCCTGGCGGCCAGAGATTACCGGGAAGCGGTAACCTACAGTTTTGTGGACCCCGGCGGGCAGGCCCTGTTTGACCCGGAAATGCCTCCATTGCCGGTGCAAAATCCGATTTCTTCCGAATTGTCGGTGATGCGCAGCAGCCTGTTGCCGGGCCTGATGAACGCCGTGCGGCACAATGTCAATCGGCAACGCTCGCGGGTGCGTTTGTTTGAAACCGGTTTGCGCTTTCTGCCGGGGGCAGATGGTTTGCAACAGCGCCCGACCCTGGCCGCGGTATTGACCGGTCGCCGCTGGCCCGAGTCCTGGACGGAATCGGGAGAGCAGGTGGATTTTTATGATGCCAAGGGCGATCTGGAGGCACTGTTGGCACTCACAGCCGAGTCGGCGACCTTCCGCTTTGTGGCGGCGCAACGCCCGGCTTTTCATCCCGGCCAGACCGCCGCCCTGTGGCGTGGCGACGAGATGGTGGGCCATGTGGGGGCGCTGCACCCGTCCTGCCTGACCCATTATGACCTCGATACCCCGGTGCTGGCCTTTGAAGTCGATCTGGAAGTCCTGTGCGAGCGGGCGCTGCCGGAATTCAGGATGCCCTCGCGTTTTCCCGGAATTCGCCGGGATCTTGCGGTGCTGGTCCAGAAGTCGGTAGCCGTGGCGGAACTGCTGGAAGGGGTTCGGCAGGTCGCGGGCAGCGAGCTTACCGGCTTAATGCTGTTTGATGTGTATGAAGGCGAAGGCATTGATCCTAAAAGAAAAAGCCTTGCTTTCGGTTTGACATTTGGAGATGCATCGCGCACTCTAGAGGATCGGGACGTCAGTGCCAACATGGATCGGGTGATTGAATTCCTGAAACAGACCTACCATGCAGAGTTGAGGGAATAGGAAGCGGCGATGGGGACCTTGACCAAATCTCAAATGGCAGAACGATTGTTTGACGAATTGGGCCTCAACAAGCGCGAGGCGGAAGAGATTGTAGGTCTGTTTTTTGAAGAGATAAGTGCCTGTCTCGCAAGTAACGAGGCGGTGAAACTGTCGGGATTCGGCAATTTCGAACTGCGTGACAAGAATCAGCGCCCCGGTCGCAATCCCAAAACCGGGGAAGTCATTCCGATTACAGAAAGACGGGTAGTGACCTTCCATCCGGGTTTGAAACTCAAGGGGCGAGTAGAGGGTTACGATCCGGATAATCCGGTTTTCTGGTATTTGGACGACTCGCTGGACCCAGGTTCACCAGATGTCGGAACCAAGCGCTAGCCCAAAGCTGCCGAGCATCCCCGGCAAGCGCTACTTCACCATCGGCGAGGTCAGCGAACTGTGCCAGGTCAAGGCCCATGTACTGCGCTACTGGGAACAGGAATTCCCCCAGTTACGGCCAGTCAAGCGCCGCGGCAATCGCCGCTACTACCAGCGCCAGGACATCCTCACCATTCGCCGCATCCGCGAGCTGCTGTACGAGCAGGGCTATACCATCGGTGGTGCCCGGCAGAGTATGGAGGAGGGGCGCAAGGTCACTGCCACCACGGACCGGGTAACAGTTCGCGAACTGATCGGTGAACTCGAAGAAGTGGTAAAGACGCTGTCACCCTAGGAGTCTGCGCCGTAGAAAAATCCGTCGTGAGGATGTGCCGCGTTCGCAACAGGATTATTTTCTACGGCGCAGACTCCCTAGCCCGCATATACCACCAAGGTTTGTAGCAGAAGGCTGGTGAGATATGCGGGCTGACCACCGCTCGCCCGGCACTGCATTGCGCCACCCGGGAATTTCCTTATAATCGCCGCCCGCGACGGGGCGTAGCGCAGTCTGGTAGCGCACCACACTGGGGGTGTGGTGGTCACAGGTTCAAATCCTGTCGTCCCGACCACTATTCTTTCTGTTTTTCAAAAGCGTACGAGCGCGCCCCTTTTTCTAAGATATGTCTGCAAAAGAAAACGAAGACTGGTTTAAAACACCTTCAGCAGGTTTTGGTGACTTTACCGATGCCGATGATTTCCTGCACCCGCAGGAGGTCGTGGAAGGTGACACCCTCACCGAAACACAGTATTTTGGATTTAATATACCCGAAGAAAACATCTACGGCTTTAGTTACTTCTGGCTGCACCCCAACCTCGATGTCGTCACGGGCGGCCTGTTTGCCTGCCAGGGCCTGAAAAATTCCTCCATGCAGGCCGAGCTATTCGACATGCACGCCTATGTGAGCAAAGATCGTGTTATCACCAACGATTTACAGGCTTACGAATTTCCCAATAGCTACGCGGTAAAAGTGTTAGAGCCGGGCAAGCGCATGCGCATTGCATACAATGACGAAGCGCGCGGCAACCGGCTCGATATGGAGGCCACAGCCATTATGCCCGTCGCCATGCGCGGCAATAACAAGCACTTTGAACAGGGCATGAAAAACTCCGGCGAGTTGGTGCTCAGGGGCAAGCGCTACTCGCTGGACAATACCTATGCCGTGCGCGATCGCTCCTGGGGCCAGTTGCGCCCCGAGGACAATACCGCCATGCCGCCCATGACCTGGCTCACGGGTACCTTTGGCGATGACTTTGCGTTTAACTGCAATTGCGCAGACCACCCCGATTTAAGCCCCGACTGGAGTGGCGTATTAGAGATGCCGGCAGAAAACACCTTTCACGATGGCTGGATATTTGAAAACGGCGAGCTTGTTCGTCTTAAATCGGCCAGGAAGTCTACCCGTAGAGACCCGCAAACTGGCAGACCGCTAAGGCACGATATTCAGGCCCAGGCCGCCGATGGCAGCACCTACCATATCACTGGCGAGATCACTGCTGGCTTACCTTGGTCGGGCTGGCCCAACATGGTCTGCCAGCTCTATTTAACGCGCTGGGAGTGCAAGGGCAGAACCGGCTGGGGCGATACCCAGGAAGTGCAGTGGAACGACTACGTCTACAACTGCACAGGCAACAAATAGCTGCCGCAAACGCAGCCAGTCACAGTGCAGTAACTTGACAGTTTTTGGGGTATCGCGAATGCTTTTCCAGGCAGATACCATGTTCGAGGGTTTGCAACAGGCGCTAGCATCATTGCTTGAAAAGCTGCCCGATGCCAATAAAGACGGTTCCACAGCCCAGGCCATATTGGCCTGCGTGAATGTGTTGCAGGCGCGTGAAAAAGGCGGCTGCGATTTTGTCAATCAGCAGTTCGACACGCTGCAGGCCCTGCTCGAAGACCTGCAGAACAATTATGGCGGCGACACACAAAGTGATTTTAGCCGCGGCCTGGCTGAGTTAATCGACGCGCTGCACGCCCGTCAGCGCGGCAGCGATTTGCCCCAACTCGAAGCAGCCTGGCGCAGCACAGCCCAGCAGTTTGAGCGCCTGCTGTGTAGCACAGCTGCCCACGTGCTGCAGGCAGGCGATAAAAAACGTCTGGCCAGCCTGCTGTGTAGCTGGGAGGCCGCGGACCTTGCCAACCAGTCATCTGTTACTACTAACGCCAGCGCCGCTCCCGAAGAGGCACAAAGCACTGAGCTGAGCGAGGAAAAACTCACGCACTACCTGCGTCAGCGATTTGACGACGCGAGTATTGCACTGACGCGTTTTTTGCCGCTAGCCGGCGGTTTTGGCAAGGAAACCACGCTATTCAGCGTGAGTGGCAAAACGTTTAGCGGCGACTACGTCATGCGACGCGACTACGGTGAGTTTCCCATTAGCAACGACTGCCACCAGGTGGCCACCGAATACGAGGTCATCAGGCGCGCGTTTGAAGCCGGGTTTCCGGCCGCCGACTGTGTGTGGCTGGACACCGAGCACCCGCTGTTGCCCGGCGGTGACTTTATTGTCATGAAGAAAGCCGCGGGCGAGACCGGCGGCAATGTGTTTAACCTGCAGCAGGCCGTGTCGGGCGACCTCGTCGACACGTTGGCCGATGCCACGGCCTCGCTACACGGCCTGTCGCCATTGCCGGGCCTGCCCGATCTCACCAGTTGCATCAACGACGCGATGTGGCAGTTATCGACCGGCGAGGCCGTGCACAAATACCTCAGTGAGTGGTTTGAGATATTTACTACATCCAGCCACACACCCTCTGCCGCGCTGGCGAGCATATACCACTGGTTGCTCGACAACATACACGACGTCGCCGAACCACCTGTGTTGCTGCACGGCGATATTGGTTTTCACAACATGTTGCTCGACAATGGCAAAATCACGGCAGTGGTAGACTGGGAGTTCTGCCATATTGGTGACCCGGCCGAGGAGCTTGGCTATATCCGCAATACCACTGGCGGCGCGCTAGACTGGCAGCGCTTTATGGCCCGCTATGCCGAGCGCAGCGGCTTTGACATCAGCCCGCAGCGCATACACTATTTCCAGATTTGGGGGCATGTGCGCAACGCCTCCGCCGCAAACCTTGCATCCACCCAGTTTGCCGACGGCAGGTCGCGTGAACTTAAGCTGGCATTCCTGCCGTTTTACCATGTTCCGCAGTTTATTCGCGCGGCACAGATGCTAATAGATGAATACGATTGAGCAGAATCGACAATACGGGAGTACAGGCCAATGAACGAACGCTTTTCGCCGCGACTGGTTGTCTACGGTATGGGCTTTGTGGGGCAGCGCCTGGTGCGGCTGGCCCATCAAAAGGGCTGGCCTGTGGTGGCAGCCTACAACCGCGCGGGCGATAAAGTTGGCGTAGACATTGGCCAGCTGGCAGGGCTGGGCGAAGACCTCGGCGTTGTCGTGGAAGACGCCGATAATTTGCCGGCAGCGAAACTCGACGCCGACGTCGCACTCATTGCCACAACCGACTCGCTGCAAACCAACTATGCGGCTTACGAACCGTTGTTAAGTGCCGGTATCAATGTGCTGTGTCATGGCACCGAGTCGTACAACCCCTGGTTCGAAAACAACAGTCTCGCTGAAAAAATCCAGCAGCTGGCGGCGGATAACAAGGTCACGTTCACGGGTGGGGGAATCTGGGACATGACGCGCATCTGGTCGGGTGTCATGGCAGCTGGCCCCTGCGTGGATATCCAGTCCATGACCCACACCAGCCAGACCGAAGCGGCAAGGCAGGGCGTCAAGTTCCTGCCCATGCTCGGCGCGGGTTTGTCTGTAGAGGAACATGCGCAGCGATTTGCCGATGCC
>CAZUGZ010000027.1:0-803 GCA_964620555.1 uncultured Alteromonadaceae bacterium | reverse complement strand
GCTGTTTCATATTCCAATTTACCTGGTGTCGAAAAAACTGGGTTACACCTTCAACAGCAAAACGGCGCGAGCCGAGCCAGTGGTTATTGACGAAGATGTGTATTGCCCGTACTCAGAGCGCGAGTACCCGGCGGGTATGACACTGGGCACGCGGTTTATTGTGGAGTTGACAACCGAAGAGGATGTCACCTTTCGCTCGGCCTTTGAGTACCGCGTATTCAGGCCCGGCGAAGACGAGGTGATGTGCTGGAAAGTGGAGGGAACGCCGGGCATGGAAGTGCGGGTGTTGCGCAGGGACTCCGATATAGCGTCGGCGTCGAGCCTGTTTAATCGCGTTCCCGATATCATGGCTGCGCAGCCCGGTATTGTAGGCCTCGCCGATATGATGCCGCTATCGCCCACGGCGTTACAGTAAGCGCATTGATATAAACCCATGCCAGGGCAAAGCGCGACGGGTTATACGCATTCTTTTAAACACTAAACGCCAGCTACGCTGGTGCTTAGAGTTACGCACCTCCAAAAAATCTCACTACGGAGACGGTTATGCGATTTATCTCGATACTATAGTAGTAGCGTTGAGTCTACTGTCGGCACACTCAGGCTATGCCGATGAGCGTGTTAACCCGGCGCCCAATGTCTGGCAGGAACTCGCCGAGCAACTGTCATTAAAAATGGCGGGGCTCAGCAGCCAGATGCCAGAGCTGCAGGACCAGCAGCTGGAGTATGAGTTTTACCGCGCGTTGGCGGGCAATATGTCATTTGCCTATATCCATTTGTTCCTCTCAGATATACAGCACCCTGAC
>CAZUGZ010000026.1:0-32597 GCA_964620555.1 uncultured Alteromonadaceae bacterium | reverse complement strand
CTGCAAACGACGATTAAATCGTTGACAGCAGAGGAGGATCGAGTTTCGGCAGAAACAAAAGGCTTCGCGAAGTTACCGGACGGCAGAACCTACGAAAACACTTACCATTTCCTGTTTGTCATTCGCGAAGGGAAAATCAGGCAGGTCTTTGAGTATTTGGACACTTACTATTTGGGGCATGTATTTGGCAACGAAGTGTTCAACTGACTAAGAACAATCAATACCTACAAAATCGAACGCTCGCCTGTTCCGGAGCGTCTGTCGGGGATAGCCCGCACTCAAAAAATAACCGATTGGTCAGCGGTGCTACGAGGATGCGCCCTCGTTGAGTTCGGCTTGCTCGATGAGGTCAACCAGCGCTTCATTGAGGGCCTCTGGCGCGTCCATGGGTACGAATGTATGGGCGTGTTCCACGCGAACCAGCTTGGCATTGGGGAAGTCGCGGACCAGCCGTTCGCCGTGCGATACGGGAAAGCCCTCGTCATCCAGGCCCCAAACAACCGTAATCGGAATCTTCACTTCGTGGAAGTGCCATGATGCGGGGTATGTGGTGGTTTCGGGATAGACCTGGCCATAGAACTTCACGTAATCCGCGCGGCACCGATCGTTCGTGTTGAAATTTTCGAAAAGCTCCGCCTGACGCTCAGGAGCGACAGGCTTACTGCAGGTCGCCGAGAAATAACGTTGATTGCCATCAGGGCCACCAGCAATACTAAGCACGAATTGATTGGCAGCCGGTGGATAACGCCCGCATAAATCGCGAATTTCGTGCATCGGTGGTGGTGGGAAATACTCGTAGGTATCCACGTTACTGAGCAGGACGCCCCCGATGCGGCTTACTGCAGGGTGATCAGTGGTTATCACCATCTGGGCGAGCCCACCGCCCGTATCGTTGGTACACAAAACAACGTTCTGCAAATCCAGGCGTTCGATGAACTCGAGTACCATAGTAACCAGTGCTTTGGGAGACAGGTCAGCGCTTGGATCAAAAGGCTCACTATGACCGCCAAGTGGCCATTCAATCTGGAAACTTCGAGCACGATCGCCCAGACAATTGATTACGTCGTCCCAAAGTCCGCTGGATACCCAGATTCCCTGCATGAACACAACTGGAGTGCCTGTGCCGGATTCAGTGTATTTGAGAACGCCTCCTTTTACTTCCATTCTTTTCTCTTGCATGATTGAGGAGCTCCCGAATAATGATCAATTAATATGCAAGCGAAAAGAATGGAAGTAAAAGGAGGCGTTCTCAAATTAATATGCAAGCGCCATAGTCGCTTTCATAGGATTAAGCTTATAGGAACAGATGATATAAATGTTTTTCGAAAAGGTCATTTTTGTTTGAAAAACTATTACGCACCTGCTTCAGAAAAGGCGATTACCTGCCCGCTAATAAACTGAGCGTCACCACTCGCAAGTAAATAGATAAGCTGACCAATTTCTTCCTGTTTCCCAAACCCGTTCATTGGTACGGCTTCTTCTATCAGTGGCAAGAACATCGGATCTTCCGGCCCAATATTCGATTTGAAAAAAGTAGAACTGTACAACCTTTCGTGTCATTTTGATAAGCCCCTGATACGTTTAATTTGCCCCAACGACAAACTCTGGAATTTCACCAATTTCCGGTGGATGCACATGAACTAACAACTGAGCGATACCGTCTTGCCGTGCGACGATCACATCGGTACCGGGGGGAAAGTGCTCCCGGTAGGCATGTGTTGGTACCCGTGTCGCATTCTCCCTGATTAAGGTGAAGTCATTGATTGTCACGGATTCTATGTGACCATCTGAACTGTTCTTTACTTCCAAGCTGTCAGCGTCGGCGCTGATGATAGGGCCAATCAGAGGTGCGTCCTCTGATTTGAGTGTAAATCGGATATCCATGGAAAGGCGGAGTTTGTCTGACCAGTTTGCGATTCCGGTGTGCGGTGTCCGTCGGTGGAATATAACAACATCCGTTGGATGAAAAACCGCTGTCAGCGTATTGTCTAGATTAAGTGCTGGATGGTCTTGTGGGATACCCATCATCGGCGTCAATTGGGTGGGTTTTGGATAGGCTACTTCCAATGCGGGGCACTGATTTAGATTTGGAATTAGTGCCAATCCGCCCATTTCCCGATCAATGTCGCACAGAGGTATCCAGAGAGTTCGATAAGGAATGCCGGGATTGAAGTAATAATCTGTATGCCAGAACATGGTACGACTGGCGGATTTCTCCGATGCGGGTGGTTGTGCTCTGTATTCCACTACGGGAACAAATTCGGCAGGCTCTCCGAATAAATTTTGCAGAAATTGTTGAACGCTAGGGTGCGAGGCAAATTCCTGCCAGTGTTTAGCATTCCGATCCGGTATACGGTGATCAGCATATGTTGAATCTGGATTAACTGTACAGGAGGAATCGCCAGCTTTTATCGCATGAACTGACTCAAGAGAGGCTATCCAGGAAGACCTAAGATTTTCAATAACACCGGGGTCGAGAGCGTCACGGAAAAAAAGGTAACCCTCTTCGTTAAATCTTGATTGAAGGACTTCCGACGATTCCTCGTTGCTGGAAACAAATAGCTCTTTCATGAGGGTTTCCTCCAATTCATCTGAGCTGCTTTTAATGCGACGCTATAGTATCATAATTTTCGGTTTGTTAGTCAAAACAAAAACGGTGGAAAAAATGATTTGACTTTACAAAACTGTGATCTGCACGCGCATATCGAACATCTAATGCTTCAATCCTGACCGCGATCAAAACCCTCTTATGTTTCTTGAGATCTTTATCAATTAGCTGTCTCGGCGCGATGCTTTGGTACATAAGACATGTCGTAGTCACCTATAGCGGCATCTATGCGATCGAGAATTTGCGGCGTAAAAGCTGTGAGGGTTTCGATGCAACCAACCGAATTCTCAAGTTGAGAGAGTTTACTGGCCGCCGTGACTACCGTGGCGCAGACCGGATTACGCAGGCACCAGGCCAGAGAAAGACGGGTGACATCAGTGCTGATGTCGGCCGCAATCTCCATTAAGCTGCGAACTATTGCGTTGCGACGATCGTCTGTCAGCAAGCCGCTGGTGCCGTCTTCTTTTAACCACTCTTCTGTGGCGCGACTATCCTCTGGAAGGGCAGAGGATGCATACTTACCCGTGAGAACGCCTCCCGCAAGAGGACCCCAGGCCGCAATCCCTACCCCCAACGATTCCAGACGCTCCCGCAGTATGTTGTCGACGTTATTTCGATAAAGAAGACTGTATTCAGCTTGTTCGCAAATGGGGCGATGGAACCCGTAGCGGTCGGCAAAGTTGCAAGCTTCCCCAATTTGTTCCGCAGTCCAATTTGAGGTTGCCCAGTAAAGCACTTTACCTTCATCGATAATGTTGCTCATCGCATGCACTGTCTCAGAAATTGGGGTGGTCGCGTCAAATTGGTGGCAATAGTAAATGTCGACATAGTCTACGCCCAGCCGCCTGAGTGAACGGTCGATCGCATGGCGAATATATTTGCGGTTCAGTGTATTAAGTTCGTTCGGCCCGGCGTCTGGGTTGCTCCAGCTATAACTAAAACACTTGGTCGCCAGTACGAGCTTTTCGCGCTTTATCCGGAGATTACGGATTATTTCTCCCGTTGCATCCTCTGCTGATCCAGACATGTAGGCCTCTGCCGTATCGAGGTAGTTGATACCCAGATCGAAGGCTCGGCCGAAGATCTGCTCCCGCTCCTTTTTTTCCAACTTGTACAACGTAGCAGTTCCGAGACTGACAACGCTCACCTGAAGGCCCGTATGCCCCATTTGTCGATATTGCATTTGAACGATTTCCCGTGTCTTTTTAAAGCTGAATTGGGTCCAACCAAAGGGCGAGGATAAGGCCAACTCACCATGCCCGATACGGCTCCCGACTCCGGCCAGAGATGCGTTGGTCAATTCGTCACCAGCGCTGCTGTTGTCTACACACCACCGCGGGACGAGTTGTAGCCGACATAATGTTACTGTACTATAACATATACCCCTCAGCAGCGAGAAGTCTCCATGAAAGCAGCCGTTTTTAGCAGACCCGGAAAACTGCTGAATATTAAATCCGTGCCTGAACCTTCACCCGGCCCGGATGAAATCGTGCTGAAAGTTCATAGTTGCGGTATTTGCGGAACTGACATTTACATGTCCCAGGATAACGGCCCCATGTTCACATTCCCAGAGGGCGCGATCCCGGGGCACGAATATGCAGGCGAGGTAGCGGAAGTGGGCAATGCGGTCAGTCGGTTCAAGGTGGGTGACCGGATTTGTGCCCAGCCCTTTGCCGGGTGCGGCACATGCCAGGCATGTATGGCAGGCATTCCGTTCTACTGCGCAGAAAGAAGGGAATACGGCGCCGGATTCAGTGAGTACGCCCTGGTGGGCGAGCAAACTTCTGTACTGCTCGATGACCGACTGGCCTATGACGATGGCGCCATAGTCGAGCCCCTCGCTGTCGGCCTTCACGGCGCCCGCACTGGTGCGATCGCTCCTGGCGACAACGTGCTGGTTCTTGGTGCAGGCCCGATTGGCCTGTCCACGGCATTTTTTGCCCACCGTATGGGCGCCGGAAAGTTGGCAGTTACTGCGACCAGTCGCCGCAGGGAACACCATGCGGTGGCAATGGGTGCTGACAGTTTCCTGGTACCGGAGGAAGGACAATCGCTTGTGGAACTTGCCATGCAAGAGTTCGCCGGATTACCGGATGTCGTACTGGAATGTGTCGGCAAGCCCGGAGCACTGAATGAAGCGATGAATTGCGTCAAACCACATGGCACAGTCGTCAGCATGGGTCTATGCACCGACCCCGACGCAGTTCAGTCGTCTTTAATCATGTTCAAGGAAATCAACATAAAGGGCGCCAACTGCTACACCATTGGCGAATTCGCCCATATAGTCGATGTGCTGGCCGCCGGGGCTCCTGAGGCGCGACATATGGTTACCGATAAAATCTCTCTGGGCCAGCTTCCCGATGTTCTAGAGATCCTACGTGGGCCCAGCGATCAGTGCAAAGTACTGGTCCATCCCTGGGAATAATCGGATCTATCCTTCGCTTACTTTTTGCATCACTTCACTGGCAAACCACTCAAGCCCCTCGAGCGAGGCTTCTAGCGATTTCTGGCCCCGGGAGAAGCATATCGCTGGTATCACCAGGCGGTCGACACCTGCCTCACCCAACTCTGCAAGCCGTTCGGGCGAGGGCAGGGAGTTACTTTGAACGGTAATCTCCAGCGGCCGCTCGCTCTCCCGGAGTGCGGCCAGTTCCCGGACCCGAGTCGAAGCGCTTTCCGGTGTATGCATCATTCCATACCAGCCATCGCCAATACGTGCCGCCCGCTTCAGCGCCATTGGCGTCTCACCCCCCACCAGGATGGGCACACGCCCTTGGGCCGGCTTGGGTTCAAATCCCGTCTCCTCGAACCGATAAAATTGGCCCTGGTAAGAAGCCAGGGGCTCCAACCAGAGTTGTCGCATAATTTCGACGCACTCTTCCATGCGCGACCCACGCTTCTCCCAGGGCATGCCAACTGCATCGAATTCCTCCCTTAACCAACCTGCACCAGTTCCGAGAATTGTCCTGCCCTCGCTCAGTACATCTAGTGTCGCCAGATGCTTGGCGACATGCACGGGATGGCGAAGTGGCAGGATAAATATTCCCGTTCCGAAACGAATCTGCCGGGTGCGAGCCGCCAAGAAGGAAAACGTAACGAACGGGTCAAACAACGGCGTTGACGGCAACGGAGCTCCAACCTTGGGATCATATGGATACTTACTCTCGATCTTGCTCGGGAACAACAGATGTTCCCCCAGCCAAATTGACTCATAGCCCAACTCGTCAGCCTTGCAGGCCATGGGCGTGATTATTGCGGGGCGGACAGGGAAGAAACTCATTCCAATTTTCATAGCAAGTGGCCTCATGATGGGATATTGTAACGATATCGTTTCAATATACCCGATATTTGATCGGAGCACGAATACTGCTCTGTTTATTAGGGAACCCAGCGTGCCCAGTGCAAACGATATGTGCTTCTTTAGCTATCGTCTTGCTCCGGCTTAATCCGCTAACTTGGTACTCACAGGGCCTGTCTGCCAAGAGGTGAGACCAGTGCAATCTTGCCTATAACCCGTCGGGAGGCCATTTCCTCCACGGCACTTTTGACCTCGTCAAAATCATAGATGGCATGGATGTGAGGTTTGTAGGCACCGTCCGCGAGGTCTTCGAGGATCGGCTCAGGCTCAGCACCCACTGTACCGGCTACTTCGGCTTCGTATGCCACCTCCGGCCTGACCCAGCAGTACCAGGATGCTCACGACCGCCACTAAAATCTGCAGCGCTCTCACCAAAGCATATTATTAAAACGACTCCGTTAGTATAATACATCTGGATCATTGATTGATTAGGCCGTCGCAATGGCCTGCGGGAGGATCGAACCATGCGACACACTGAAATGGGTTCTGTCATAGTTTCTACTTATCGTCCTCCATGGGGAGATGGCGAACGTCGCGTCAACGGGCCGGACGAGGACATTCTCACCATGGCCGTACAGGCTGGCAGATTGGCCCTAAAAGGCACCGACAGCTCTGCTGTCAGTTCAGTCGTCTTCGTCGCCAACAAACTACCGCTACTACCCAGCGGTGATGCTGCAGTATTGCTCGCCGCACTGGATTTGCCCGCGAATACTCAGCTGATAGAGCGCGCCGGGACCGCCGTTGCTGCGCTCGACGCGGTGGCGACTGCTACCGCAGGTACGCTGGTTATCACTGCGCATGAAGGCAACCAGGCCGGTGGCGCTGCCGCTCTAGTCATCGATGCCAGCACGGTGACATGTGAAAGTCGCATTGAGCGCAGCCTTCCCTTGAGAACCTGGGCCGATGACGGCAGAGAAAGTCTCGATGAAGACCCCAGGTTACTGCGCGAACGCGGCGCCCGCGCCAGCTTGTCGCGGCTCGGCCTGGAAGAAAATGTCATTTTAATTGCCGGCCTCGATCGCCGGACTGCGGCGCAGTTTTGTGCCCCTGAGGCTCCAGCGGTCAAAATCAGTGGGCCTGCCAGTGGTATTGCGGCAATCGCCGCGGCAGCCGAGAACTCCCAATCTGGACTTGTCGGCGCTTGGCACGATGCATCGGCTACCGTCGCCCGTATCGATGCAGATGCGATCGAGGTTCGCCGCATCGAGACACCTGCCCTGCCGATCCCGCGACAAACATCGTCTTCCGCCGACATCAAATTTGCCGCTACGGCCTATGAGAGAGCATTCGACTCGAAACTCGGGCTCAAAGCCGGGAAATGCCCTAGTTGTGGCACGCTCGCCATGCCACCGCGCTACCACTGCCTCAAATGCGGCAGCGAAGAACCACACATTCTCACCAGGCTGCCAACACGGGCCGCGGTCTATACGACGACTACCGTCCATACCCCGGTGCCAGGCCTGGCGACGCCCTACAGCCTTGCCATAGTGGAGACAGAGGGAACTGACGTCAGGATGCTCTTGACGGTCACTGGCGCGCCGCCAGCAACTGTAAAAATTGGAGACGCCGGTTCTCTTGTCCTCAGAATTGTCGCGAAACGCTCAGGCGTGAGCGATTACGGTTACGCTTTCCAACCCGATGAGGTACATGCGTCATGAGGAGAGTTGCACTTGTGGGCGCTGGAATGACGAGTTTCGGCGAGCACTTTCAGCTGGGGATCAAGGATCTCATCCCCATGGCGGTCTCGGAAATGCAGGCCAGCGTCGACAAAGGGCTGGACCGGAATGACATTGAGGCAGCCTGGTTTGGTGAAATTCAGGCTACGGACGGATTTGCCTCTGGCATATTGGCAGATAGCTGCGGCCTGCTGGATATACCTGTCAGCCACCTGGAAAACGCCTGCGCAACAGGGCAGGACACTCTGCGCAATGCGATCTACGGCGTAGCCTCAGGATACCTTGACGTTGGGCTTGTTGTCGGTGCAGACAAGGTTCGTGAAACATCAGCGCGCACAACGTTCTGGGACTGGATGGGAATGACTCGAGACATGGCTTGGGATTACCCACTGGGCCTGGTTGCGCCGGCGAACTTTGCAGTCCATGTACAGCGTTACCTGCATGAGTCCCCGGCCACCAGGGAGCATATGGCAATGATCGCGGTTAAGAACCATAAACATTCGGTGACCAACCCGAAAGCCCAGTTGCGCAATGAAATCACGCTGGAGCAAGCGATATCGGCGCCAATGGTTGTCGAACCTTTCGGCTTGCTTGATTGCACGCCGCAATCTGATGGTGCAGCGGCACTACTTGTCGTGAGTGAAGACGTGGTCGAAAAATATACGGACAATCCCGTATGGGTGAAAGGGTTCGGCCTGGGAATGGAACGGGTGATGCATCAGCACAAGGGCGATATGACGACATTCAGGTGCACTGTCAAAGCGGCCAAAGCCGCCTACAAAATGGCGGGCGTCGCACCGTCTGATATTGACGTTGCTGAAGTGCACGACTGCTTTACCGGTGTCGAACTGATCTCCTATGAAGATCTGGGATTCGTTGAGCGCTTCGAGGGCTACAAGGTGTGCGAGAATCGCGATCACTATGTCGGTGGACGTATTCCGGTCAATCCCAGTGGTGGTCTAAAAGCCAAAGGTCATCCCCCGGGGGCCACGGGAGTCGCCCAATGCGTCGAATTATTCGAACAGCTTCGTGGCGAATCCACCAACCAGGTTGGTGGCGCAAAACTCGCCATGGCCCATAATATCGGGGGACCGACGGCCGTGTCGGCAGTGACCATACTTGGTTCGGATCGGGCTTAGTCCAAAGTAACACTGTAACGCCACATGACGGGTATCATTGCTTACAGCGACGGCGCTGACGGGCCGCGTACCTCGCCATTCGACATCTGCCAGCCCCCTGGAGTGTTCTGGTACCTGGAAGGTCCAATTCAATTCGCGCTGCTGCGCGCCTCACGGGCAATGCGTGGAATGTTGGGAATGCCGCTGCCTGCAGACAGCCCCCCATCCACCGCGATCGCTTGGCCCGTAATGTAACTTGCGTCATCTGACGCAAGAAATGATACTACTCCGGATATTTCTTCAGGGTTTCCGGCGCGCCCCATTGGTATAGCGTACTGGAAAGCATCCCGAATTGCGGGATGCTGGGAGAACGGGACCGACATCTGAGTCTCTATGTATCCGGGGCAAATCGCATTAACCCGAATAGAGTCCTGTGCATGATCCAGAGCCAGGGCGCGAGTATAGTTAATGAGACCAGCTTTAGCCGCATTGTATGCCGCGAGGGCATAGTCACCACGTACTCCGGAGATTGAAGATGTATTGATTACGCATCCACCCCCACCTGCAGCCATGTGTGGGATCGCCACCCTGCAACTGTAAAATACCGAATTTAAACTAATATCCATCACCCTTTGCCAGTCATCCAGACTAATCTCTGGCGTTGTACCCGATACACCGAGTCCGGCGTTATTAAATAGGATATCTATGCGCTCGAACGTTTCGATGGTATACGTTACCACTTGCTCTACTTGTACGAAGTCTCCGACATCGACCTGAATACTGCGAGTTTGCTGCCCGAGTTCTTTCGAGAGGGCCTCTGCCGAATCAATGTCCAAGTCCGCGATGACCACCCTTGCACCATCGGCAACGAGTCGACGCACACTGGCTTCACCGATGCCGTTTGCGCCCCCCGTGACAACAGCCACCTTTCCACTTAGTCGTAGTGCACTAGCCATCATATTCTCTCCGCCAACTTAATTATGTTACTCTACCGTCTATTATAGACCAAACATAGTCACATGGTGCCTCCAGATTCCATAAGCGTTTCGCAGCGATTTCCCACTTGGTGGCATAGCTAAGCCGGTGCCGGCGGCATGGTCCCGGCATGACGGTTCGGCGTTCGCAGTAGGAGGTTGGTGAAATATGCAGACTCCTAGTAATCCACGCCCTGGCGGGCCTTGATGCCGGCCGTGTAGGCGTGTTTGACGTCCTTGATCTCCGCCACCGTGTCCATGATCTCGCGCAGTGCGGCACCGCCACCACGGCCGGTCACCACCACGCTTTGCTCTGCGGGGCGATTGGTCAGTGCCGCCAGAACCTCGGCCTCGGGCAGATAGTCGAAGGCCAGCATGTAGGTCAGTTCGTCCAGCACCACCAGTTGATAGGAGTCGTCTTCCAGCATGGGTCTGGCTACCTCCCAGGTGGCCCGGGCCGCCGCCATGTCGGCTTCGCGATCCTGGGTGTCCCAGGTGAAACCGGTACCCATCTGGTAGAAATCCACCTGGGGGCAGTGCTGTTGCAGGTAGATTTCCTCTCCCGACAGTTGTACCCCCTTGATGAACTGGACCACGCCAACCCGTTGGCCATAGCCCAGCGCCCGCATCACCATGCCGAAGGCGGAACTGGTTTTGCCCTTGCCGTTGCCGGTCAGGAGCACTGCCACCCCCCGTTCGCTGCTGGCGGCCTCGATGCCGGCATCCACATTGGCCTTCTGTTTGGCCATGGCCTTGCTGTGGCGACGGGCACGCTGATCTGATTTGCTCATGGGAAGGTCCTCATCGCAGCGGGGCCACGCCAATGGTTACAGGGCGCCATAGGGAAGGAAGCGATTCCTGTTGACCTGGCGCATCCACAGCAACAGATCCCGGTCCAGCCGCTGGCCACGCCGGCGCAGCGTCCTGGCCAGCGGAATCACTGGGGACAGCGCGCCGACTTCACAGCCTTCCAGATTTTCCGCCAGCGTAAAGAAGCGCAGCAGTTGCAGCAGGTCCTCATCGCTGCGCGGGCGGGCCACTTCGGCCCAGCACTCTGCCGGCAGCCGCATCAGGCCCGGCAGGGCCGCCCGGTCGGCTGCCGAGAGGCATTGTTGCAACTGCGTCGGTGTGTCCGCATGGCCGTGGTCCAGCAATCGATCGACCATTTTCGGATCGATCGCTGCCGCGCTCTCGCCGGGGGGTTCCCAGTTGCCAACGCTCATTCGATCCTCCCTCAAGTGGTGCTCAGTATAACCCGCAAAGACGGCCGCATGGACGCTGCAACCGGACAGTTTGTGCGCTGCCGGCTTCGCTGCGGGCGGCGCTGGATAAAAGCAGGCGATTACTATAGTTTTCAGGGTTAGCAGATGCCATACATTATTTCATCGGGATGCACTTACCGCGGTCTTGCGCAGAGAGTAACCGGCGATGGCTGAGTCAGGTCCACTGAAAGCGGCTCTCGGGCTGCCATGCCGCCGCCAGCGGGGCAGTGCGCTGCTGGTGACGCTGCTGATCTTTGCCGTCGGTATCGCCCTGGTGGTGCCCATGTATGGCGAGTACACCCTGTTTCTGCAACGCACCTCCAACCGCTTCGCCGCCGAGCAGAGCGATGCCTATTTGCGCGGGGGAGAAGAATTGGCGGCCCTGGTGTTGCAGCGGGACCAGTTGCTCGATGAGGAGGAGGGCCGGCAGCGGGATGACCTGTCAGAGCTTTGGGCTCGGCAAACACAGGTTTACCCACTGGACGAAGGGGGCTGGCTGCAGGGTCGATTGTCAGACCTGCAAGGGCGCTTCAACCTCAACCGCCTGCACACCCGGCCAGCGCAGGGCCAGCGTTTCAGTGCCGTGCAGGAACAGTTTATCCGCCTGTTGCAGACCGTTGCGGAGCCACAGGTTTCGGAGCGTGAGGCGATCCGCATCACCAATGCCGTGCTGGATTGGATGGACGACGATACCCGGCCCCGTGAATCAGGTGCGGAGGACCTCTACTACGGCAGCCTCGAGCCACCCTACCGGGCCGCCAATCGCGGTTTTTCCAGCGTCAGTGAACTGCGTGCGGTAGCTCATGTCAGCGCCGGGCTCTACCGGGCGCTGGAACCGCTGCTCACCTGCTGGCCCCCAAGGGGAGTGCCGGGAAAGCTCAATGTCAATACTGCATCGGTGTCGCTGTTGCGTACCCTCAACGGTGCGGGCGACTACCAGCCACTGAGTGTCGCCGAGGGGGAGATGTTGCTGGATTTGCGCGGCGAAAGCGGCTTTGCAACCCTGGAGGACCTGATCGGCTCGCCGCTGCTGGCCGAACGCAAACTGAGCGAAGAATTGCAGCGGAGCCTGGGGCTGGACAGCGACTACTTCCTGTTCAGCGGTGAGGTGGAGCTTGCCGGACGCCTGACGCGCCTCTACAGTGTGTTGCACCGGGACCGGCAGGTGCGAACGCTGGTCCGGGCCAGCGGCAGTCTGTGAGGAAGGAGAGTGCGGGATAGTGCGGTACTGCGATGGATGGGAGGTGAACTGCTCTGCTATCCGCCAGGGCGGGGCGACGCACCGTTCAGTCTGGAGGATGCCGCGCAACGAACCCGGTTGCAGGAGTTGTTGCGGGCTGGCCCTTCCCAGGTGATCTTTGCCGTTCCCGGCACTTCTGTGCGGCTGCAGCAACTGCACTTCCAGACCAGGCGAAAGCGACACCTGGCCCGGTCCCTGCCCTTTGCACTGGAGGAGGAGTTCGCCTCCGAAATCGACGCCCTGCACATTGCCCGGACGCCAATGGCCGGGAATGAAGTTGCCGTGGCCGCTGTCGAACATGCCCACATGGCGCAGTGGCAGCAATTGTTGCGGGAGTTGCCCGGCATCAGGCAATGGATTCCCGAACCCCTGTTGTTGCCCTGGCGAGCGGGTGAACTGACCCTGGTGATCGAAGCCGGCCAGGCCCTGGCGAGGTTCGGCGAGGCCGATGGCTTTGCCGTGGAAACCGAACTGCTGGCGGACATGTTGGCGGCACTCGATTCGGCCGCGGTGGACACCGTGGTTCTCTACGGGGCCGACCAGCAGGCCGATGTGGGGCTGGTGCCGGCAGCGCTGCGCGACCGGCTGCAATGGCGCCACGGTGGCTTTGGCGCCGCCCTGTTGCTGAGCGGCGAAGCTTCCCGCTTGAACCTGTTACAGGGTCGCTACGCTCCCAGCGTGCCCCTGCGCCGCTGGTGGCGACAGTGGCGCTGGCCGGTGGCGGCGCTGGGCACCGCCTTCGCGTTGCAGTTGCTGGCCACCTATGTGGACTACCGGCAACTGACGGTGGAGAACCTGCGTCTGCGCCAGCAGACCGAAGCCGCCTATCGGCTGGCCCTGCCCGCGGGGGTCCTGGTCGATCCGGAGCGGCAGTTGCGGCGCAGTATCGGCGAAATACAGGGTGTCGAGCGGCGGGTGGTGCTGGTGGCGTTGCTGGAGCAGGTGGGCCGGATCCTGCAGGCGCAGCCCAATGCCCGCATCAGCAGCCTCAATTTCAATGGCAGAAGCGGCGAACTGCGCCTCAACCTGCAAGTGCCGGATTTCGAGATGGTGGAGAATGTTCGTGCCGGCCTGAATCGGCTGGGCCTGCAGGCAACGGTGGAAAACAGCAGCGCCCGGGCCGGGGGAGTGCGTGCGCGCCTGAACATCCGGGCTGCGGACCCATGAGGGAGTGGGTGCGACAGCGCAGCCTGCGGGAGCAGCTCTATCTGCTGGTTGCCGCGGGGCTGGTGGTGCTGTACCTGCTCTACGCGCTGGCCTGGCGCCCGTTGGCCAGCCTGCGCGACGACCTGATCGACGGCAACCAACGGGCCGCGCAGACCCTGGAGCGGGTACAACTGCTATCGGCACAGTTGCAGCGCCTGCAGAGTGGCGCCGGTGCGGCACGCGGGCGCAATCTGAGCCGGTTGATCAACTCGTCCACTACGCAAGCCGGCATTGTACCCACCCGCATGCAGACCAGCAGCGGCGGTTCCATGCTGATCCGTTTCGAGTCCGTGAGTGCATCTGCGCTGCTGCGCTGGCTGTACCAGGTGGAACTGCGCGACGGCATGCTGATCGCGGATGCCGCCATCACCCAAACCAGTATCGAAGGCCTGGTGGACGCCAGTATTCGACTCGGCCCGGGGCAATGACGCGCCCACGCTATCTGCTGCCGGTTGCAGCCGGGCTGTTGCTGCTGCTGGTATTGGTGCTGCAGCAGGCCCCGGCGCGGCTGCTGGCCCCGGCACTTTCCGAGCGTGGTGTGGTGGCCAGCGGCTTCAGTGGTACGCTGTGGCGCGGCGGCGTGGCCAGCCTGGCACTACCGGTTTCCGGGCGGTACCTGCAGTTGGGGCGAGTGCAGTGGCGGGTTTCGCCCTGGTCGCTGTTGTGGTTACGCCCGGAACTGAACCTGGAGAGCCGTTGGGGGGCGCAGCGGGGACGGGCCGAGTTGTCCGCGTCGGCCTGGGGTGGTGTGCTGTTGCACGAGTTGGACCTGGTGCTGGACGCCGGCTTGAGTCGGCTGTGGCTGCCGGTGGAACTGCGTGGTCAACTCGAATTGAACGGGCGGGAACTGGGCTGGAGCGAGTCCGCCATCCGCTCCGGCGGCGGTAGCCTGGTCTGGCGGCAGGCGCAATGGATCGGCTATCGCGACGCCCAGCGGCTGGGCGATTATGTACTGGAGTTCCAGGTGGTCGGCGAGCAGCGCCTGGCGGGCCGGGTCAGCAGTCTGTCCGGCCCCGTGTCAGCCGCAGGCCAACTCATTGTCGATGGCCGCAACTACCGTGCCGACCTGCAGTTGCGCACCGACGGACCACTGTCCAGCGAGTTTCTCTCCGCCCTGGAACTGGTGGCCGCTCCCACCAGCCAGGGATATCATCTCAGCTTCAGCGCTGATCTGTAGTGATCTCGGCGGTGAATTCCGGGTCGGCAGAAGATGGAGTATAGTTTGACGATCTCCGGCAAATCAGGATTCAGGAGCGAAATGAGCGATTACCAGAAGTACGAATGTGTCATCTGTGGTTATATCTACGATGAGGCCGAGGGTATTCCCGAAGACGGCATTCCCGCGGGCACTCGCTGGGCTGACATACCTGACGACTGGGAGTGTCCCGACTGCGGAATCAGCAAATTCGATTTTGACCTGCTCGAAGAGTAACCATGGGAAGTTATCGCGCGCCCACGGAGGATATGCGCTTCGTCATCGACCAGTTGTGCAGGGTCGAAGCGACCCTGGGTGGCGTTCCGCCATTTGACGAACTGGGCCTGGGCAGCGAGTTGAGTTCTACCCTGCTGGAGGAATCCGCTCGCCTGTGTGCCGAGGTGCTGGCCCCGCTGCGCCGGGTCGGTGACACCCAACCGGCTACCTGCAGCGAAGGCAAGGTGACTGCGACACCCGGCTTTGACGAGGCCCTGCGGTTGCTGGGTGCCGGGGGCTGGGCCGGTATTACTGCACCCCTTGAATACGGTGGCCAAAGCCTGCCGGAGGTGTACGGCACCGCGGCCTGCGAAATGTGGAGTGCCGCCGACCTGGCGTTCTCGCTGCTGCCGATCCTCACAGTCGGCGCCGCGCTGGCCATTTCCGCCCATGGCACCGATCAGCAAAAAGCCACCTACCTGGAGAAAATGTTCAGTGGACGGTGGACCGGCGCCATGAACCTGACCGAGACCGGGGCCGGCTCCGACCTGGGGGTCATGAAAGCCAGGGCCGAGGCGGAGGGGGACCACTACCGGATCTACGGGCAAAAGATCTTTATCACCTGGGGCGACCACGACGCCGCCGAGAATATCGTGCACCTGGTACTGGCCAGGCTGCCGGGGGCAGCGGCCGGAAGTCGCGGCATCTCACTGTTCATCGTTCCCAAGTATCTGCCGCGGGACGATGGCAGTCCGGGCGAGAGGAATGATGTCCATCCGCTCTCGGTCGAGCACAAGCTGGGAATTCACGCCAGCCCCACCTGCGTCATGGCCTTTGGTGAACGCGAGGGTGCCGTCGGTCACTTGCTGGGAGGTGAGGGCAACGGCCTGAAGTGCATGTTCACCATGATGAACGAGGCCCGACTGAAGGTGGGCCTGCAGGGTCTGGGCGCGGCCGAGGGGGCCTACCAGCTGGCCCTGGCCCATGCGCGGGAACGCGTGCAGGGTGGTGTACCGATCATTCGCCACGCCGATGTCAAGCGCATGCTGTTGACCATGAAAGCGGTAACCGAGGCCATGCGCGCCTTTGCCTATTCGGTGTCACTCAGCATGGACCAGGCCCAGCATCAGCGGGATTCCGTCCAGCGGGCCCGGGTCGACCTGATGATCCCGGTGATCAAGACCTGGTTGACCGAGATGGGGCAGGAACTGACCTCACTGGGCATGCAGATACACGGTGGCATGGGTTACGTGGAGGAAACCGGCGCCGCCCAGTACCTGCGCGATGTGCGGATCACTTCGATCTACGAAGGTACCAACGGCATCCAGGCCGCGGACCTGGTGTCGCGCAAACTGGCCCGCGATGGCGGCGCGGCCATGGCGGCCCTGTTGCAGGAGGTGGCCGACACTGTCGCTGACTGTGCGGCCGCCGGGGAGCCGCTGGCGGTCATACAGATGGGCCTGGCTGCCTCCCAGGAACAGGTGCAGCGCACCACGTTGAGGATTCTGGAGCAATACCGGGAAAACCGGGAGGCCGCCATGGCCGGCTCCTTCGATTACCTCATGCAGGTCGGCTACCTGATGGGAGCCTGGCATCTGGCCCGCTCGGCCCTGGTGGCCCAGCGGCAACTGGCAACCGGCAATCCGTTCTATCCGCAAAAGATACAGACTGCCCGCTACTACGTGGAACAGGTGCTGCCACGCGGTGTCGGCCACGGTCAGGTGGTGTTGAATGACTCGGTGGCGCTGTGCGGTTATGCCGAAGAGTGGTTGTGAGGTGCGCGGCCGATGATCCGGCAGGTCTTCCTGAGGTCGTCAATCCAGCAGCAGCGACAGATCCAGAGCCTGCACATCCTTGGTCAGAGTGCCGAGTGAGATGTAGTCCACGCCGCTGGCGGCGACTGCTGCCAGGTTGGACTCGGTAATCCCGCCGGAGGCTTCCAGTTCGGCCCGGCCGCCATTGCGTGCCACCGCGGTGCGCAACTCCGCCAGGCCGAAATTGTCCAGCAGGACGCGTTGTGCTCCGGCATCCAGCGCCTGCTCCAGTTGCGCCAGCGACTCCACTTCGACTTCCACCATCCGGCCCGGCGCCGAGGCGTGGGCCCGCTGCACCGCCGTGGCGAGGGAACCGCAGGCCTGGATGTGGTTTTCCTTGATCAGAAAGGCGTCGTACAGGCCCAGGCGATGGTTGTGACAGCCGCCCACCGCCACTGCGTATTTCTGTGCCAGCCGCAACCCGGGTAGGGTCTTGCGGGTATCCAGCAACTTCACGCCGCTGTCGGCGACCAATCGGGCGTAGTGATGGCAGCGGCTGGCCACACCGGACAGCAGTTGCAGGAAATTCAGCGCGCTGCGCTCGCCACTGAGTAGCGACCGGACCGGCCCCGACAGGCGGGCCAGGGTCTGCCCGGCGGCGATGGGGTCGCCCTCGGCCGCCTGCCATTCCGTACGCACCGCGTCGTCCAGTTGCCGGAACACCTCATCCACCCAGGGGCGGCCGCAGAGTATTCCGCTCTGGCGGCTGACGATGCGGGCCTGGGCCAGGTGCCGCGCCGGGATCAGGGCAGCGCTGATGTCGCCGCTGCCCAGATCTTCCGCCAGGGCGCGTGTCACATCTTCCTGCAGGGCTTGCCGGGGCACCAGCATAGTGATTCCGCTAACAGAGCAGCGGCAGATTGTAGCAGCGTGATCGCCAAATCGCAGGGGTCGTGGCGCCAGCCTGCGGATGGGAATACCATGCCCCGGGCTGGCGGCTGCGAGGAGCGGGTTGACGACCAATGAGCAGAACGGAAATTACCCTGATTACCCTGGTGGGCTACCTCTTGCTGCTGGTCGGCATCGGGGTCTGGGCGTCGCGAAGAACCGCCAGCGGCGAGGACTTCTTTCTCGGCGGCCGCGGTCTGGGGCCGTGGGTGGCGGCACTCAGTTACTCTTCCAGTGCCGCCTCGGCCTGGACCCTGCTCGGTTTGAGTGGCATTGCCTATGTGTACGGAGTTTCCACCCTGTGGCTGGCGCTGGGTTCCATCTCCTCCATGCTGGTGGTCTGGTACTGGATTGCTCCGCGCCTGCTGCGCTTCAGCCAGGCCCAGTCGAGCGTCACCCTGACCGACCTGCTGCTGCACCAGGTCGATACCCGCCTGCGCCGCGCCATTGCACTGACGGCCACCGGCATCATCGTGTTTTCCTTTGTGTTTTATGTCGCTGCACAGTTTCAGGGAGCCGGCACCACCTTTTCCTCCAGCTTTGGCCTGCCCATGTCCACCAGCATTCTGCTGGGGGCAACGGTGATTGTGATCTACACCCTGCTCGGCGGCTTCTGGGCGGTCAGCGTGACCGATGCGCTGCAGGGCCTGCTGATGGCACTCACCGCGCTGTTCCTGCCGTTGACGGCGTTCTACGCGGTGGGCGGCTGGTCCGGGCTGGCCGCGGGTCTGACCGCCAGCGGCGACAGCACGCTTTTCAGTCTCAGTGCCGGCAATGTGGGCTGGGTTGCCCTGGGCATCGTTATCGGTGGCCTCAGCATCGGTTTTGGCACCTATGGCCAGCCACATCTGATGGCCCGCATCATGGCGCTGCGCGATGAACGGGCACTGCGACAGGCGCGCCGGTTGACGGTGCTCTGGTATCTGCTGGTGTTTCTCGGCATGTGGTTTCTCGGGCTGGTGGGCCATGTACTGCACGCGGGCCTGGCCAACCCGGAGGCTATTTTCTTCGTCATGCTGGAACGGTTGTTCCCGCCTCTGCTCGGCGCCATCTTCCTGGCCGCGGTGCTGTCGGCCATCATGTCCACCGCCGACAGCCAATTGCTGGCCGCGGCCACGGCCATCGCTCACGACCTGGGGCTGGGTGGTACCGAGCAGCGCAGGCTGCTGTTCTTCTCCCGCCTCACCGTCGTGTCGCTGGCGATCATCGCCGGGCTGGTGGCAATCTACCTGCCGGACCGGATCTTCAGCCGGGTGCTGTTTGCCTGGGTGGCCCTGGGTGCCGCCTTTGGCCCCACCCTGTTCGCGCGCCTGGCCGGGTTGCGAGTGCACCCCTCGGGGGTGCTGCTCTCCATCCTGCTGGGCTTTGGGCTGACCGTGATACTTTCTCAGACCCCCGACGCACCCGGCGATGTGGTCGAGCGTCTACTGCCTTTCGTGGTGGCCGGTTCCGCGCTATTGCTGTTTCGGCAGCGGGGTGATGCAAACCCTCCGTGATGCTTCGGCACCCGCTCAATCGATGTACTCGAAAAAGCTGACTACTCGCTCCACACCCGAGTAGGTGCTGGCCTTGGCCTGGATCCGCTCCGCTTCGGAGCGGGTGACCAGGCCCATGAGGTAAACCACGCCGTTCTCGGTGGTTACCTTGACCCGCATGCCCTGTATTTCGTCACTCAGCAACATGCCGGATTTGACCTTGGTGGTAATCCAGTTGTCGCTGGTGCGGGTGAGCAGGGTGGTGTTGCCGGCGATTTCCAGTTCGTTGTAGATACGCCGCACATCGCGCACCTCCTTGACCACCGCTGCCGCCTGGTCCTTCAACTCCTGGGTGGGAACCTGGCCGGCCAGCAGCACGTAGCCGTTGATGCTGGTAACCACAATGTGAGCGCTCTTCAACTCGTCACTGGCGGCTCCGAGATTGATCATGGAGCGCAATTCGATGGTCTCGTCGTCGATGCGACTGCCCAGGCTGCGTTTGCCGGGGTCGTGGGATACGGGTTCGGTACTGGTATTTTTGAGCACGGTTTCGCAGCCGAACAGGGGTAGCAGAATAAGCAGCAGACCGGCTCTGCCGGCCAGGGTGGTCAGTTTCATCAGTAATAACTCCCGAATAGTGATTGATCGATTTGTTCACACAGGCAATGGATCAGCATGATGTGCATTTCAGCGACTCTGGGCGCCCGCTGACTGTCCACGTGCAGTTGACAATCTTCCTCCAGCAACGACCCGGACAGATCCGGGCTGTTGCCGCCGCTGAGGACGATCACCGCCATGTCGCGGTCGTGGGCCGCGGCGATGGCCCGGCCAATGCTGGCCCGGTCTTCACTGCCGGTCACGGCCAGTAACAGGTCACCCGCCTGCCCCAGGGCCCGCACCTGGCAGGCATAGACTTCGCTGCCGCCGTCATTGGTAGCCATGGCCGATAGGGTATAGGCATCGCCGCTGAGTGCCATGGCCGGCAGGGCGGGCCGGTCGTGTTCATAGCGATGCAGCAGGCTGGTGCAGAATATCTGTGCCAACGCACTGCCGGTGCCATTGCCGCAAGCCAGTATCTTGCCCTCCGCGAGCAGGGTGCGGCTGCACAGTTCACTGGCCTGTCGGAGTTGCGGTACCAACTGGTCAACCGATAGCGTGATCAGTTCGATGGTTTCGCGAAAACCGCTGGCGATGGTCTGGTAGTGGTCCATTGCTCAGGTTGTGAATGCGTTGGGTAGCCATTGTACATGATCCTGGTCCCGTTCCGAGTTGGCCGGACCCATCGCCAGCACATCAAAACGGCAGGGTAGTTGTTCGTATTGCGGGTGTTTGAGCAAAAACATCCTGGCGGCGTGAATCAGCTTCCTCTGCTTGCGCAGGGTGACCGATTCCATCGCGCTGGCATAGCCTGGGTTGCTGCGAAAGCGGACTTCGACGAACACCAGGTCTGTGCGGTGGCGACAGATCAGGTCAATTTCTCCACCCCGACAGCGAAAGTTGTGGGCGATGACTTTCAGCCCCTGGCGCTGCAAAAAGCGTGCGGCCCGCTGTTCGTGTACGTTTTTGCTGGCCATGGAGAGATTCCGGTAACGCCGGTGGCCTCAATCGGGCGAGGCCACCGGCTCACCGCCAACCATGCGCGCGGGTCGCAGTTGCCGGTGGATACGACCCTCCGCATCCATGCTCAGCAGGCCGCTGTGGCCGCGCACCGGGTGGCCGGGATTGTGCCGCAATGGCGACAGCCGCCAATGCAACAAAAAGGCATCGGCCCCCAGCGCATACATGGCTGCCAGGCTGGGCTGGTAATCCCCTTCCTGCGCAACCTGTCGGCGCAGTTCGTCATCGGGGTCCAGCAGCCAGGGGATGTCCAACATGCGAACGCCATTGAGGTCGCGGTCGCGCCGGGGGTCGGGGCGACCGCTGAACAGGTGGGAGGTGGCGTACACCGGCAGGTCTCCGGCATAGTGAAAGGCCAGCAGCGGCTTCAGGGCTCGCGCTTCGCCGGCGTTGCCGACCAGCAGAATCACGCTGTCGATGTCTCGCCGGCGGCGCGGTGAAAATTCCACCGAACCGCCCAGCCACTGGCCAATCAGTCCGGCTCGGCGCTCGCTCTCGGTCAGGCCCAGTGCCCGGTGCAGACTAGTGGAATAGTCGGCGCGGCCGCTGTACACCGCCCGCGCGGCAATTTTGCCCCGTTGTCGTCGCCAGGACTCGGCAAAACTGCGATAGACACTGCTGCCGAAGGCATCGGCGGAATGGACCACCAGGGCCCGCCGGACACCCTCGCCGTAGGCCAGGTGGGCCAGCTGGCTGGCTTCATCTTCCGGGGCCAGTGCCATCTGGTATACCTCCGAGCCGGCCTGGAGGTCGGCATCAAACCAGTTCAGTGCCAACACCGGCACCGCCGTCGTCCCTCGCCACCGGTTCAGCTTGTCGCGGGTCAGTGGCCCGATGATCAACTCCGCGCCAGCGTCCGCGGCGGCCCTGTGGGCGGCTTCGAAATCGTTGAATTCGTTGCTGTCCAGCACATCGATAGTCTGGTCGGGCCAATCCTGCGCGTGAGCCTGAAACCAGGCCCCGAGAAAGCCGTCCAGGATGGCCGCGCCGGCATTGGCCAGCGGCCCGCTCAGCGGCAGCAGTAGCGCCACCCTGGTGGGTAACAGCGCGAGCTGTTGGCTGGCGGAAGCTGCCACAAGCTGCGTGGCGGGGTGCTGCGGATAGCGGTTTTGCCAGTCCTGCCAGGCCGTCAGTTGGTGTTCCGGCGCCGGCGGCTGGCGCGGATGAATGCGGGCCAGTTCCAGCCAGCCCCGCCACTCACCGGGTTGGGCCCGGGCCAGTTCCCGCTCGATCTCCACCATCGGTACGGCCTGCAATTCACGCCACAGTCGTTCGATCAGCAGACTGCGTCGTTGCAAATTCGCCACCCCCGGGAGCACACCGGCGGCGTAGCGAGCGCCGGCCAGGTTGGCGCCAGCGTCGCGCAACAGCCGCCAGTGCCACTGCTGCAGGGGCCACAGGTCGGTTTCTTCGTTCTGCAACAGCGCCAGTGACTCGCGGGTGATCTGCCGCGCCCGCGGCAATTCCCCGCGCAGGTAGTGCAGCTCGATTTGCAATTCCCGATAGCGGGCCAGTTCCGCACTGGATAGCGCGTCGGTGTCCAGTTGCGCCAGTGCCGCAGCGGCGGGGGCCAGTAGTTCGTCACCGTGCAGTTGCTCGGCAATGGCCGCCAGCAGCAGTTCCTGCTCACTCGGTGGGGGCGGCTCGAGGGGAAGGGGAGGGGCCACCGGTTCCGCAACGACGGGAGTGGTCGGCGCCTGGACCACGGGAGGCGGGCTTTTGCAGGTTGCAAGCAGCAGGGATAACAGCAGGATCAGCAGCAGCGGAACGACATGGTGTAGTATGGCGGCGGTTTTCATCGAGTGGTGGCGGTAGTGCGGTCGAATGCCCTCTATGTAGTGGCCACGCCCATCGGCAACCTGGGCGATATGGTACCGCGTGCCGTGGAAATACTGAAATCGGTGGACCTGATTGCCGCCGAAGATACCCGCCACAGCCGCAGGCTGCTGCAGCATTTCGGCATCACCACGCCGTTGCTGGCCTATCACGAGCACAGCGGTCCGGCCGCCCTGGAGCGCCTGGCAAAGCTGCTGGACGGGGGCAAGTCGGTGGCCCTGATTGCCGACGCCGGTACCCCACTGATTGCCGACCCCGGATACCGGTTGCTGCGGCACGCCCATCGGGTGGGTTGGCGGGTAGTGCCCGTCCCCGGTGCCAGTGCGCTGGTTGCGGCGCTATCGGTGGCGGGATTACCCACCGACCGCTTTCGCTTCGAGGGGTTTCTGCCCGCCACGAGGTCGGCGCGGCTGCGTCGCCTGCGGCAACTGGAGACGGAACGGAGCACCATGATTTTCTATGAGGCGCCGCATCGGGTGTGGCCCTGCCTGGAAGATATGCGGCAGTGCTTTGGCGGTGAGCGACCGGCCCTGCTGGCCCGGGAGTTGACCAAAATCCACGAGACGGTGATTCACAGTTCGTTGCAGGATCTGCTGCAACGGGTGGCCACGGACCCCCAGCAGCGCCTGGGTGAAATCGTCCTGGTGGTCGCCGGCGGCGGCCCTGTGGAGGCGGAATTCGGAGTGGAAGTGCAAACCCTGCTGACTTTGCTGGCCGCCGAATTGCCACCCCGGAAGGCGGCCGCCATCGCTTCCAGGGTCTCCGGGGTCGGCAAACGGCAACTCTACGATTGGCTGGTGCGACGGGGGGCGGAGCCCGAAGACCCTTCACCCTGATCCGGTGGCAATCCCCCCGTGCCGCCAGTTTAGCGTCATGCCGGGCCTGACCCGGCATCCAGCGTCTTCCCACGACGACCGAAAGCCACTGGATTCCGGCTTTCGCCGGAATGGCCAAAGTGGAGGCCGGAATGACGAATGTGAGGGACCGGCGGTCGCGCGCTGTAGCCGGTTATGCGCGTGCCGTGGATGCGGCGTCGCTGGCCTTGATCTTCGTGCGAATGTAGTCTTTGTGGGTGACGTGGATCAGATCCGCCACCTGCCGAATCAGGCCCTCCTCGTATTTGTCCAGGTCGCCATCGGCGTAGGCCACCCGCCACATGGCGTGGATCAGTTCCACCTTCTGCCGGCGCTGGTAGTGCCGGTTGATCAACTGGGTGAATTGGTACAGGGAGGTGGCCTCATCGGCGGCCTCATTGGCCTGCCGCAGCAGTTCATCGACCTGCCCTGGTGCGATGTCCAGGGCACCGGGTAACAGGACCCGCAGGGTCTGTCGCTCCTCCTCGGCAACTACCTGGTCGGCTCGAGTCATCTCGATCAGCAGGGCGGCCGCAGCCAATCGGGTGCGTTGTTCCCAGTCGCCGGGGTCTTCCCGGGGCGGTGGGCCGAACAGGCTTTTCAGGGCGTCAATCACCGCTGTCCTGCAAAAGCTGTTCGAGCCTGACCTGATCGGCGGCAAAGTCGCGTATTCCGCTGGCCAGTTTTTCGGTGGCCATGGCATCGGCGTTGAGCTGGTAGCGAAATTCGGCTTCCTGCAATGGCGGCGGCGATTCCTCGTCGGCACCGGAGTTCGGGTGCAGGCGACGGGGCAGCTCGGCGTGGTCCGCGGCCAACTGTTCCAGCAGTGCCGGGGAAATGGTCAGACGATCACAGCCCGCCAGTGCCTCCACCTCGCCACAATTGCGAAAGCTGGCGGCCATGACCACTGTCTGGTAGCCGTGTCGCTTGTAGTACTGGTAGATACGGTGTACCGATTGTACGCCCGGGTCATCATCGGCGGACTCGATCCGCAGTTCGCTGTTGGCCTTGTACCAGTCCAGAATCCGGCCTACGAAAGGGGAGATCAGGTAGACCCCGGCATCGGCACAGGCCACCGCCTGCGAAAATCCGAACAGCAGTGTCAGGTTGCAATTGATGCCCTCTCTTTCCAGTTGTTCGGCGGCACGTATCCCCTCCCAGGTGGCGGCGATCTTGATCAGGATGCGTTCCCGGCCGATATCCTGTGCCTCGTACAGGCCAATCAGTTTGCGCGCCCGTTCCTCAATCGCCCGCTGTGCGAAGGCGAGCCGGGCATCGGTTTCGGTGGATACTCGCCCGGGCACCAGTTCCAGTATCCGGCAACCGACGTCGACTGCCAGCAAGTCGCAGCAGTGCGCCAGTTGTTCCCCGCTGCTGCCGCCACCGGCGGCGGCTCGCCGCCGCGCACTTTGCAGCAGCGGCCGGTAGTGCGGCAGTCGCACTGCCTTGAGCAGCAGCGAGGGATTGGTGGTGGCGTCCGTGGGCCGGAATTTGCGAATTGCCTCGATGTCTCCAGTATCCGCCACTACCTGAGAATAGTCTTTCAATTGTTCCAGTTTGCTGCTCATGCCGCCCGCCTCGGCTGCCGCTTGCGGGTGGTTTCGCCGAGCCGCTGACGGACCCGCTCCAGCAGTTCGCTGCCGGCCTCCGGGTGACTCGCGAAGGCACCGAGTTGGCGGCGAAATTCCGCTGCCCCCGGTTCCTGGTACCACAGCCCGGTGAGGTGGCGAGTGATGTGGTGCAGCCGCACACCGGCCGCCAGTTGCCCCTGGGCATAGCACTGCATCTGCGCCAGAATGTGGTGGCGGGAGGGGATCTCCGCCTTTGCCTGAAAAAACTGCCGATCGACCTGCGCCAGCAGGTAGGGGTTGCGGTACGCGGCGCGACCGAGCATGACCCCGTCCACGTGAGCGAGGTGCTGCTCACATTCCGCCAGGGTGCCGATGCCGCCATTGATGACAATCTCCAGATGCGGCAAATCCCGTTTGAGGCGGTATACCCAGTCCCGGCGCAGGGGCGGAAGGTCCCGGTTTTCCCGGGGGCTGAGCCCCTGCAACCAGGCCTGGCGGGCATGGACGATGAAGGTGGTGGCACCTGACTGGGCCACGGTGGCGACAAAATCCAGTAACCGCGGGTAGCTGGCCCGCTGGTCGATGCCGAGCCGGTGCTTGACGGTGACCGGGATATCGGCCGCTTCGCGCATTGCCGTAACACAGTCCCTCACCAGTTGCGGCTCAGCCATCAGGCAGGCGCCGAAGCGTGCGGCCTGCACCCGGCTGGAGGGACAGCCGCAATTCAGATTTACCGCGTCATAGCCCCACTGCCGCGCCCAGCGGGTGCAGGTGGCCAGTTGGCCGGGGTCGCTGCCGCCGAGCTGCAGGGCCAGCGGATGTTCCGCGGAATGGAAGTCCAGCCAGCGCGCCCGGTCGCCGTGCAGCAGCGCCCCGGTGCTCACCATCTCGGTATGCAGCAGCGCCTTTCTGCTGAGCAGACGCCAAAAATAGCGGCAGTGGCGATCCGACCAGGCCATCATCGGGGCGACGCAAAAACGGTGGGACCAACTCTGGGTCATACCCATCGACTCTACGCTCCGGAAAACCGTAGTGTACCCGGGGACCGCCGGCCACCTCCAGTCTGCCGGGGTGCGGGTAAAAAATCTGTACCTGTATCCACCCGGCCCCCACATCGGCATTGCGGGTCGGGCCCGGCATGACGGTGATGCCGCTCCGCCCCGCCGGATTGAACACCGCCTGCGCTACATGGTAGGTTTGAGGCCGGTTGCAGGCCGTTGACGGGGCCAATTCGAGGAATCTAAGGAAGGAACATCTGATAATGAGTACGTTGAGATCGATGGTTCTGGGGGGAGTCCTGACCGGGTTGATCGGTGTCTTGATCAGTGCGCCCGCCCTCGCGCAAGGCACCTGTCCTCGCCCGGCAGGTGTTCCGGACAATCCGTTGGCGACTCCCGTTCCGACGGCGAGCGAGGTGGAAAGTGGCGCCGGCAGCATCGGTGACTTCGCGCGGGCGGCGAGAGACTATTTCAACAGCATCTTTACGGCGGAGGAGTTGGGATACGCCGGGTGCATTACCCGGACCGAGGGGCCCTGGAAGTCAGGCGCCATCTACCTTGCCGCCGTGACTCTCGACGGCAGGCTGTTCTTCAATACGGATGACATGTCGACCGGAGGGCGGCCGCTCAATCCCGAGGTGTATGCCGCGATACTCTCCGCCCTGGGAATCCCGGTCGACCCGGCCAACCCGGGTGCAACGGAAGCGGCCCTGCGCCAGGTTGCCGCAACGAGAGCTTTCCCGAACAGGAACGGCGGCCCGGTGCTGGGCGGCTACGCCGTGGGGTACGGCATTGCTATTCCATACATTCTGGTCGCAGGTGTGGATTTTGACGAATCTCTCCTTTCCGAGGAAACCCTGCCCAGCGGCGACCCTGAGATAGGCGCCCATGAGGTGGTGGACCGCAGAACCCTCAAGAAATTCGTGGGTGGGGCGGCAGACTACCTCCTGGAGCTGGCCGAGTCCGACATCAATGCCGCCTTTGGCATCGCGAGAAGCGTTTTGAGGAAGCCGCCCTGGCTGCACGGTCCCGTGTACCTGTTCATGATGGACCCGAATGGCTTCGTACACTTTCACGGGGGATTCCCGGACAGGTACGAATTCCAGACACCCACGGAAACCTTGCGGGACGAAGTCACCGGAGATCTCATTCTGCCGCAGATTATCGAGGTGGCGCAGAGAGAGGGAGGCGGTTTCGTCGAGTATTATTTCGACAATCCGGATGACGACAGCGACAGAGCCGACATTCCCAAGGTCACCTTTGCGCGACAGTTCGAATTTACTCTCGAAATACCGGGATTCGGTTCGATACGCAACTCCTACATCATCGGTGCGGGCATTTACGGCGACCCGGTGTCCAGCGAGAGCGTGGAGTCGGTCGAGGGCTGGCTGGCGCATTTCGGACGCGCCGTGGCGAGCCAGGCCGTAGAGATGATTCAAGGTCGCATGAACTCGCCTGCCCCGGGTGGAGGTGAGGTGATCCTCGGCGGAAACAGCCTGAACCTGTCTGGTGTTTCGGTTCGCACCCCCCTGACCAACGACAGCGTGGACTTCGACTTCGCCTCCTTTGCACAGCAGCACATCCATTCTCCTGCTTTCGAGTCCCCGGCAGGCGCGGACCGGTTCGCGCCGGCGGGGGATGGCTTCCCCGGTGTGTACCGCCAGATGACGATGGGCCGGTTTCTCGCGGATACTTCGTTTCACCTGAGTTCCGCCGAGGGAGCTGAGGGTGAGGCGGGCGGCTACTGGTCCGCCTGGGGCCGTGGCGCGCACACTTCGTTCGAGGGTGGGGGAGCGTCCTCGATCGAAGGCGACGTAACCACCGCCATGCTGGGGGTGGATTACGCGAGAGGCTCCCTGCTGGCGGGCGTGGCGCTGTCCCGCGCCGACGGCGACGGCAGCTTCGAGAACGAAGGCCAAAGCGAAATGGAAGCGGATCTCACCAGCGTGCATCCCTACCTGGGCTACACGGTGAGCGAGCGGCTCTCGATGTGGGGCATTCTCGGATATGGCAGCGGCGAGATGACACTCGATGAGCAGGCCATCGAGAATTCGGTCGAGACCGACATCGAGATGCGGATGGGCGCGTTCGGACTTCGGAGCGAACTCACGAAAATGGGCGGGTTCGACATGGCGCTCAAATCCGATGTTCTGCTAACCCAGGTGGAAGCGGACGGGAACGATGGGCTCGAATCCATCTCGGCGCAGAGCAACCGTCTTCGTGCCATGCTTGAGGCCTCGCGCGAGACGGCGCTCGATGGCGGCGGTTCGGTGCGCCCCTCGATGGAGTTGGGCCTGCGCCACGACTCGGGCGATGTGGATGAGGGCGTGGGCATCGAACTTGGCGGCAGCATCCGCTTCAGCAATCCTGCCATGGGTCTGATTGTGGAGCTTCGCGCGCGCGGATTGCTGGCTCACGAGGAAGATGACCTAACCGACTGGGGCGTCGGTGGCATGATCAGCATCTCCCCGGGCCAGGCGGGGCGGGGTCTCGCTCTCACCGTGCGGCCCGAGGTGGGAGAGATCGCTGGCGGTGCCGCCCGCCTGTGGAATCTTCAGGACGCCTCGCGATTTGCGAACCAGGAAAGCGGAGGTCTGGCCCCCCGCGTGCGCGCCGATGTGGGCTACGGGATGGACGCCTGGGGTGGTCTGGTGACGCCCTTTGCAGGCCTTACCTTCTCCGAGGAAGGATATGGGACCTACCGCTTTGGCGGGCGCTACCGGCTGGGCCAATCCGCAAGTTTGAGCCTCGAGGGAAATATGCGCGAGCGCGTGGCAGATGAGACTTTCCACGCCGTGATGCTCAGTGGCTCCATGCGCTGGTAGACGCTGATGCCTGCAGTCGGTGCGGCTTTCAGCGGGCGCCGGTGGTCGATCCGCCGGGGCGCAGTCAAAAGATCCCCGGCTTTGTACGCCGGGCCCGCCGCGGCGGAATTCCCGTATAATCGCTGGCCATGACCGTTCGCACCCGCGTAGCACCGTCGCCCACCGGGGCGCCCCACCTGGGAACCGCGTACATGGCGCTGTTCAACCTGTGCTTTGCCCGCGCCCAAGGCGGCCGGTTCCTGTTGCGTATCGAAGATACCGATCGGGCTCGCAGCGCACCCCAATTCGAACGGGACATTCTCGACAGCCTGCGCTGGCTGGGTCTGGAATGGGACGAGGGACCGGATGTGGGTGGTGACCGTAGCCCCTATCGCCAGAGCGAATGCGGCGACAGCTACGTCGGCTATGCCGAGCAACTGGTTGAACAGGGTAACGCCTTCCACTGCTACCGCAGTCCGGAAGAACTTCAGTCCCTGCGCGAATCGCGCCGGGCGGCAGGTCTCAGCAGTGCCCTCAAACCCTCCAACCTGCGCCTCGAAGAGGACGAGATCGCCCGCCGCAGGGCCGCGGGTCAGCAGCCGGTGATCCGCATGATGGTGCCGGAGGAGGAGGGCAACTGCGTGGTACAGGACCTGCTGCGGGGCAGTGTGGAACTGGACTGGAGCATGGTGGACGCACAGGTGCTGCTGAAATCGGATGGTATGCCCACCTACCACCTGGCCAATGTAGTGGACGATCACCGCATGGGCATCAGCCATGTGTTGCGCGGCGAGGAGTGGCTCAATTCCACCCCCAAGCATCAGTTGCTCTACCAGTACTTCGGTTGGGAATCACCCCAGTGGTGTCACCTGCCCCTGTTGCGCAACCCCGACCACAGCAAGTTGAGCAAGCGCAACAATCCCACCAGCATCCTGTACTACCGGCGCATGGGCTTTCTGCCCCAGGCCCTGCTCAACTACCTGGGGCGCATGGGATGGTCCATGCCCGATGGCAGGGAGAAGTTCAGCCTGGCCGAGATGATGGAAAATTTCGATATCCAGCGGGTGTCGCTGGGCGGCCCGGTGTTCGACCCGGACAAATTGCGCTGGCTCAACGGCCTGTGGATCCGGGAAAACTGCAGTGATCGGGAACTGGCCGAGCGGCTGCAGGAATGGGCTTTCAATCGGGAACTGCTGCAGGCCGTCATTCCCCACGTCCGATCGCGCATGGAAACACTGAGCGATTTCGCTCCGCTGGTCAGTTTTCTGGTAGCGGGTGAGCTGCCCATCGAGGAAGCGGATTTCGCCGCTTGCCGGGGCGACAGCGAAACGCACATCAGGAGCCTGCAGTTCCTGTTGTGGCGGTTGGAATCGCAGCAGCAGTGGGAGCGCTCGACCATCCTGGCCGATGCGCAGGCCATTGCCGAGGCACTGGAAATCAGGATGAAGTATTTTCTGGCACCGCTGTTTGTCGCCATCACCGGCAGCACCGCGTCGTTTTCCGTGATTGACGCCATGGTGCTGCTGGGCCCGGATCTGAGTCGTGCCCGCATGCTCCACGCCATCGAAGTGCTGGGTGGGTTATCCAACAAGGGCAGAAAAAAACTGGCAAGGGAATACGCGCAACTCGAGGGAGCACCAGGTAGCGGGTAATGCCGGGCAAAGGGGTTTCTTAACCAATGGCGCCTTTGGAAACCGTAATTGTCAATCTGGGAGGAAAGTCATGAAATCCATCATTCTCACCGGGGCTGCCGGGGGCATCGGTATGGCTGCTACCCGACGCATGGTTGACGCGGGTTATATCGTTTATGCAGGAGCAATTGATGATTGGGAAATGAGCGAGCTTGAGCGCTTGAAATCGGAACTCGATACCGAGCAAATTATCCCTGTCTGGCTCGACCTGCGCATAAAAGATCACATTGAAGCAGTCGTTGCGAAAGTCGAAACCGAGAACCCCGATCTCGCCGCCGTGGTAACCAATGGTGCAAACGCTCCAATCGGGGTGCCTTTTGAGTATTTCGATCAGGAAAATTTTCGCGAAGTTTATGAAATCAATGTGTTTGGCAATCTCACATTGCTTCGACGCTGCCTGGACCTGCTCAAACGGAGCAAGGGCAGAATTGTCCACGTAAGCTCCCTGTTTGGCAGGACAGCAGGGGCCATGTTGCTGTCCTACTCATCGTCGAAGCATGCGGGTGAGGCCCTTATGATGGCGCTGCGCCGTGAGCTTATGCCCTACGGTATCAAAGTGGTAATCATCAATCCGGGGTGCGTGTGGGATACCTACATGCTGGCATACAACTACATGGCCTCAAGGGAACTCATCGCCGAAATGAAAAATTGTACCCCAGGGGAGGTGTCTACACCTGAATTCGATGTTGGAAAGAATACCGAAGTTAAACAACCAGCACTCGTGGCCGACCCCGAGTACCTCTCCAACTACGCCGGGGTTATGGATATTTGTGGAGCAAACCTGGTACCTAACAAGATGGGGTCCAGTCCTGACGATTGCGCAGCGTCGATTATGAAGGGCATCGAGCTGAAAAATCCGAAAACACGCTATATCACCGGAATCGATTCCTACATCATGTTTTTCCTGACCTGGCTATTGCCAGAAAAACTGATGGATAAATTTGCGCTGGCCATTTCGGTAAAAGATAAGAGCGGGGCCTAGGAGTCTGCGTTTTACAGTGCTGGGCGGATCAGTCGCGGAATCCAGTGGCTTTTGATGGTCACGGAAATTGACAGGATTGGCTGGCACTACTAGAATCCGCAGCCCTTTTGGGGCTATAGCTCAGCCGGGAGAGCGCAACACTGGCAGTGTTGAGGTCGGCGGTTCGATCCCGCCTAGCTCCACCAATAATGCCTTGAACGAGGTGGGTTTCAGGAGTAGCAGTCACTAACCGAATACGGGTTGCAAAAATACTGCACAAAAACCCAAATAGACACAGCGCTCCTGGTGTTGTGTAGGCGTGGAAGAGGCATGCAGGCAGGCATGGGAGAGGGAAATCAGCGCTGACCCCAGCCAGGGCCACGCATCGCATCAGCACAGCCTGGAGCAGTTCGGCCTGACGGAAGAGCTTGTCAATGCAAAAATTGATGACAGTTATCACCGCCGACTAAAAACCATTGAAGAGAAGGTGGCGGGTCTCTAGTAACTGTACGTCGCGGGTTTTCAGGCGGTGGCCTTTGTCAGAAAGCGCCCGGTTTTTACCGGGCGTTATTTTTTGCTTGCTCTGCGATTCTTATGGCCTCTGCCAGCCTGCTGGCGTTGCTGTGAATAAATCGCAATGCAAATACTGCAAGCTGAGGGCTACCGGGGCGGGTGTGCAGGATTTTTTCCGCAGCGAGGCAGGCAATGGGCATCTTGATACACATGAATACATCGAAGTATCGCAGCCTGAATTCCGAGAGCGGCCTACCGCCAGCATCTTGATATAACTCCAGCAATTTTTCTCCGTCCAGATATTGGCCTGTGCACTGGATTATCCAGGCAAGTTCATCGGCCGGGTCGCCAATATGCGAGGCTTCCCAATCCAGAATGGCCGTCAGCTCATCGTCGTCGAACAGCACGTTGTGCATGCCGATGTCCCCGTGTACCAGCACCGGGCCATCTTCGCAATGGGCGACATTTTCTTCCAGCCAGCGGAAAGCTCTTTCTACCAGTGGAGATTTGGCAATGCCCGCTCTTTCACTGATATCACGCCAGAACTGAATATATTGGCGAGTTGCTTCCTCTACAGTCGAAATGCTGGCGGATTGTTCAAGCACGGTATTCTCAAACCGCCTGCGCTCGGCAGATAAATCGATCGAGTGAAGTTTGGCAGTCTGCTCCGCCAGTGCCTTGACCATTGGAACGGTGATGTCTGACCTGGCGCCAGTGGCGTC
>CAZUGZ010000025.1:0-33338 GCA_964620555.1 uncultured Alteromonadaceae bacterium | reverse complement strand
GGTGTCACCGTGGTAGCCGTCCTTGATCACGGTGATGTCGATGTTGACGATATCGGTTGACTTGAGAATCTTCCGGTCCGAGGGAATGCCGTGACATACCACGTCGTTGACCGAGGTACAGATGGATTTGGGGAACCCCTTGTAGTGCAGGGGTGCGGGGATCGCGTCCAGTTCGCCGGTGATGTATTCGTGGCACACCCGGTCCAGTTCGCCGGTACTGACCCCGGCTTTCACTCTTGGCGCAATCATTTCCAGCACCTGTGCAGCCAGGCGACCCGCGGTGCGCATTTTTTCCAGTTCTGCGGCGGTTTTGATGGTGACGGCCATGGCTTGTCAGTCGATCTGTCGGGGTGAAGCCGATAACACAACCGAGCAGTATAACCCGAATCCTGGCAGTCCTGAAAAAACGGCATTTGTCCTTCCGGCCCCTGCGTCGTCATTCCGGCGAAAGCCGGAATCCAGTGTCTTTTGGTGGTCATGGAAAAGACGCCGGATGCCGGAACAAGTTTATTTGCCGATGCCGCTATGGTATAAGGTGCGCCTCCCGGTGCGCCGGGGGTAAAACACACACCAGTCGACACAGCGTTCAGGGTGCCTTGTGGTTCCGTAGGGATAGCGGGGTTAGGGCGTTGGGGCCGGTGGAGGATTAACCCAAAACAAGGTAATTGCCATGACGCAGATCAGCATGCGCGAACTGCTGCAGGCGGGCGTGCACTTCGGGCACCAGACCCGCTACTGGAATCCGAAAATGGAACCGTACATTTTCGGCGCCCGCAACAAGATTCATATCATCAACCTGGAACAAACCGTTCCGGCCTTCAACGAAGCCCTCGAAATGGTGCGCCACCTGGCGGCCAACAAGAACAAGATTCTGTTCGTCGGCACCAAGCGAGCTGCTGGAAAACAGATCAGGGAGCATGCCGAGCGAGCCGAAATGCCCTACGTCAGCCATCGCTGGCTGGGCGGCATGCTCACCAATTACAAGACCATTCGCGCTTCGATAAAACGACTGCGCGATATGGAGGCGCAGCAGGTTGACGGCACCTTTGACAAATTGACCAAAAAGGAAGCCCTGCTGCGTACCCGTGAAATGGCCAAACTGGAGCGTTCCATTGGCGGGATCAAGGATATGGCGGGTCTGCCCGACGCCCTGTTTGTGGTCGACGTGGACCACGAACGCATCGCCGTAACCGAGGCCAACAAGCTGAGTATCCCGGTGATTGGCATCGTCGATACCAACAGCGATCCAGACGGTATCGACTACGTGATTCCCGGCAATGACGATGCCATTCGGGCCATCAGGTTGTACGTCAAGAGTGTGGCTGACGCCTGTATTCAGGGGCGCGTCGAAAGTGGCGAAATGAGGGACATGGCCGACGAATTCGTCGAGGTGACTGCCGATGAGAATGCCGAGCCGCAGCGCGTTGCTGAAACCGCCGCAAAGGAACCCGAAGCGGCCACAGCGGCGGAAGAACCGGAGGCGCAGGATAGCGAGCCGGCGGAGGCCGCCGAAGACCAGTAAGCGATTGTCGGAGAACCCCTGCGGCAACACGAACCGAACTCGCCAAAGGGACTAACGGAGAAAAATGCAATGTCAAAGGCACTGATCAAGGAATTGCGTGAGCGCACCGGGCTGGGCCTGCTGGAGTGCCGCAAAGCGTTGCTCGCCGCCGGTAACGACGTGGAAAAAGCCATCGAGGATTTACGCAAATCCAGCGGCATGAAGGCTGCCAAAAAGGCTGGCCGCATCGCCGCCGATGGGGTAGTGGCCCTGCGCGTGAGCACGGACAACAGTTTTGCCAGCATGGTCGAAGTCAACAGCGAGACGGACTTTGTGGCCCGTGACAAGAACTTCCTGGCCTTTGTCGACGCGGTGGCCGATACCGCCTTTGCCCGACGCAGCAGTGATCTCGACAGCGTTATGGCCGGTGAATTGGAAACGGCGCGCACCGCGCTGGTCCAGAAAGTCGGCGAGAATATCGGCCTGCGCCGGATTACCAGCCTGACTGCCGAGGATGGTGTGCTCGGTGGGTACCTGCACGGCAACAACCGCATTGGTGTGCTGGTACAACTCAGGGGTGGTGATGCAGGGTTGGCCCGGGACGTGGCCATGCACGTGGCGGCACTCAACCCGCGGGTGGTGGCAAGCCGGGATATGCCGGAGGACGTGCTGGCCAAGGAGACGGAAATCATAGCTGCCCAGGCCCGGCAGAGCGACAAGCCGCCGGAGATCGTGGAAAAAATGATCCAGGGACGGGTCCGCAGATTCCTGAACGAGAACAGCCTGAATGAACAGGCCTTTGTAAAAAATCCCGAAATGACCGTCGGCAAATTGCTGGCCAGGGCCAACGCCGAGGTGGTCGCATTCCGTCGCTACGAAGTGGGTGAAGGTATCGACCGGAAAACCATGGACTTCGCTGCCGAGGTTGCGGCACAGTTGCAGGGTTAAGCTCCCTGATGCAACGGTGAGAGGATATGCCCGCCCGAGACGGTGACAAGAAATACCGACGTATCCTCCTGAAACTCAGCGGCGAGGCGCTCTCCGGTGACCAGGTCAGTGGCATCGATCCAAAAATTCTGGACCACATGGCGCTGGAAATCGGTCAATTGGTCGGAATCGGGGTACAGCTTGGCCTGGTGATCGGCGGCGGCAATTTGTTTCGGGGTGCGGCCCTGCAGGAATCGGGTCTGGATCGAGTGGCCGGCGATCACATGGGCATGTTGGCGACAGTGATGAACGCCCTGGCCCTGCGCGACGCGCTGGAGCGTTCCAGCATTGCCACCCGCGTGATGTCCGCGATATCCATGGACGGCGTGGTGGACCACTACGATCGCCGCAACGCGATGCGCGCCCTGGACGACGGCGATGTGGTGATCTTTGCCGCCGGTACGGGCAATCCGTTTTTCACTACCGACTCGGCCGCCTGCCTGCGCGCCATCGAAGTGCAGGCGGAACTCATGCTCAAGGCCACCAGGGTCGATGGGGTGTACTCCGCCGATCCCCTGCGGGAACCCGATGCCGAGAAATTCAACGAACTCAGCTTTGACGAGGTATTGAAGCGTCAATTGGGTGTGATGGACCTGACCGCCATCCTGCTGTGCCGCGAACACCGATTGCCGGTCCGGGTATTTGAAATGGACCGCCAGGGTGCACTGTTGAATATTGTTTGCGGGGGTGACGAAGGTACACTGATCCGCCCGTGAGAGGATATCGACGATGTTGGAAGACATAAAAACGGAAGCGCGGGTACGCATGGGCAAGAGCCTGGAGGCGCTGGCGCAGCACCTGAACAAGATTCGTACCGGGCGCGCCCATCCCGGCTTGCTGGACGGCATCCGCGTGCAGTACTACGGCGCCGACACGCCGCTGAACCAGTTGGCCAGCATCTCCGCGGACGACGCCCGCACCCTGTTGGTCAGCGCCTGGGACAAGGCCATGGTGCCGGAACTCGAAAAGGCCATCCTCAAGTCTGACCTGGGGCTCAATCCCACCACGGCCGGAGGCGTCATCCGCATTCCCATGCCGCCACTCACCCAGGAGACGCGCCGCGACTATATCAAACAGGCCAGACACGAAGCGGAGTCAGCGAGAATCTCCGTGCGCAACGCCCGCCGCGAGGCTCTGGACATGCTCAAGGAACTACTCAGGGAAAAGGAAATATCCGAGGACGAAGAACGCCGTGGCCACGAGGCGGTGCAAAAAATTACCGACTCCTTTATCGCCCGGGTGGAAACCATGCTGACGGAAAAAGAAGCGGACCTGCTGGCGATCTAGGTGGACCGGTCCCATGCAACCCCAGCACATTGCGATCATCATGGACGGTAACAATCGTTGGGCCAGACAACGCAGTTTACCTGGTAGCGTAGGCCATCGGGCAGGAGTCGAGGCAATTCGCAACGTGTTGCGCGGTTGCCGGGAACATGGCGTAAAGGTGCTGACCCTGTTTGCCTTCAGTAGTGAAAACTGGGGCCGTCCGCAACAGGAGGTGCGTTACCTGATGGCCCTGTTCGCCCGCTATCTGCGCAATGAAACCCAGGCCCTGCACCGGGACGGGGTGCGCATTCGTTTCATCGGTGAGCGCAAGCGTCTGCCGCCGAGTGTTATTGGCCTGATGCAGCGGGCGGAGCTGCTTACCCTGAATAACGGCGATACCACCTTGGTGATCGCCGCCGATTACGGTGGTCGCTGGGATATCGCCAACGCGGCGCGGGCCCTGGCGCAGCAGGTGGAACGGGGCGAATTGGCCAGTGCGGAGATCGACCCCGAACGACTGGACCGGCACTTGACCCTGGCCGACCTGCCGCAACCGGACCTGTGTATCCGCACCGGCGGCGACCACCGCATCAGCAACTTCCTGTTGTGGCAGTGCGCCTATAGTGAACTGTACTTTACCGAAACCCTGTGGCCGGATTTCGGGGAGGAAGACCTGCAACTGGCGATAGAGGATTTCAGTCGCCGCGAGCGCCGCTTTGGCTTGCGCGGGGAGAGACATGCATAACCCGCAACGATCACCAACCTTCTACACAAACCTTGGTGAAATATGCGGCCCGGCCCCGAAATTTCATCGATCTCGTGCTGCGCACCCCCGGTGAACCATGCGGCTTAGACAACGGGTGTACACCTCGGTCGCGCTCGCCATCGGCCTGTTGGCGGCACTGTGGCTGCTGCCCACCGCTGCGCTGGCGCTGCTGTTCGGACTGGTCGTGCTGCTGGCGGCCTGGGAATGGTCCAACCTGGCCGGGTACGAACAGGGCTGGGCGCGGGTCGCCTACGCTTTGAGCCTGGGCCTGATCATGCTGGCGGTGTACGGGCATGCGGGTCTCGCCGACGTTCCCCAACTGGAACGGGTGCAGACGCTGTTGCACCTGGCCTGCGTGTGGTGGGCACTGGCGCTGTTGTGGGTGATGAGCTATCCGCGCAGTGCCCCGTTGTGGAATACCTGTCCGAGGCGCGGTCTGATGGGGATGCTGGTGCTGATTCCACCCTGGCTGGCACTGGTTCACCTGCTGCACTATCCCCGGGGTCGCTGGTTGGTGCTGTTCTTCATTGCCCTGGTTGCCGCTGCCGACATAGGCGCCTATTTTGTCGGCAAACGCTGGGGCCGGCGCAAACTGGCAGAGGCGCTGAGTCCCGGCAAGACCTGGGAAGGTTTTTGGGGCGGCATGTCGGCCTGCGTTCTGCTGGCACTGGTATTCTGTGTGGGTTGGCCACTTCCCCGGTCCGAATGGGCCGGGGTAATTGCCGTCTTTCTCATCACCGGTCTGGCGTCGGTGTTGGGGGATCTGCTGGAGAGTATGGTGAAGCGTCAGCGCGGCGTAAAACAGAGCAGTTCACTGTTGCCGGGTCACGGCGGTATCCTGGACCGCATCGACGGCCATACCGCGGCAGCACCGGTGTTTGTCCTGGGTGTGATCCTGGTGGGCTGGTAGGGTAGGGTGATGAGCGACGCCCCGCAACAGGTGACGATCCTGGGCAGCACCGGCTCGGTCGGTGTCTCCACACTGGATGTGATTGCGCGCCATCCCCAACGCTACCGGGTGTACGCCCTGACCGCCAACAATTCAGTAGAGCAGCTCTACCGGCAATGTCTGCAATTTCAGCCCCGCCACGCGGTGATGGTCGAGGCTCGCGCCGCCGAGGAACTGCAGCGGCGCCTGCGAACCGCCGCGGTTGAAACCGAAGTGTCGTGTGGCGTCGAGGCATTGTGCGAAGTCGCCGGCGCGGACGATGTGGATACCGTCATGGCGGCCATCGTGGGCGCGGCCGGTCTCGATGGCACCCTTGCCGCAGTTGCAGCGGGCAAAAAGATCCTGTTGGCAAACAAGGAGGCCCTGGTCATGGCGGGCCAGCTCTTCATGGATGCAGTGCGCAATTGCGGTGCCCGGTTGCTGCCCATCGACAGTGAGCACAACGCGATCTTTCAGTGTCTTCCGGAAGTCCGCGGCGGGGTCAGCAAAATCCTGCTGACGGCCTCCGGTGGGCCGTTTCGCGAGTGGAGCTGGGAGCAGATGGAGGCCGCGACGCCGGAGCAGGCCTGCGCCCATCCCAATTGGGACATGGGCCGGAAAATCTCGGTGGATTCCGCCACTTTGATGAACAAGGGTTTCGAAGTGATCGAAGCCTGCTGGTTGTTTGACCTGGACCTGGACGAGATCGAGGTAGTGGTTCATCCCCAGAGCATCGTGCACTCCATGGTGCAGTACCTGGATGGTTCGGTATTGGCGAGTCTGGGCAATCCGGATATGCGCACCCCCATTGCCCACGCCCTGGCCTGGCCGCAACGGATTGACTCCGGGGTGGCTGATCTTGATATCATAGGCATCTCCAGGCTGGACTTTCACGCTCTGGATACAGATCGATTCCCCTGCCTGGATCTGGCCAGGCAGGCGGTGTGCAGCGGCGGGACGGCGGCCGCGGTCCTCAATGCCGCCAACGAGGAAGCGGTGGCGGCCTTTCTGCAGGGCCACATAGCCTTCACCGCGATTCCCGCGGTCAACGAAGCCGTACTGGAGCAGGTCAGCCTGGTTGAACCGGACAGTCTGGCAGTGGTCAAACAGGCGGACGCGACGGCTCGCGAGCGAGCCCGGTCGATAATGAATTCTCCACACGGGTAAGCGGTTTGGATCTCTTGTACACCATTGCGGTCACCATTTTTACCATCCTCCTGGTGATTACCATTCACGAGTACGGCCATTTCTGGGTCGCTCGCCGCTGTGGGGTACAGGTACTGCGCTTTGCGGTGGGTTTCGGCAAACCGCTGTGGCGCTGGCGGGATCAAAAGAATACCGAATTCGTGCTGGCGAGCATTCCCCTGGGGGGCTACGTGCAGATGCTCGACGAACGGACGGCTGAAATTCCGCCCGAGCTGGAGCACCTGGCCTTCAACCGGAAACCGGTGCTGACCCGCATTGCCGTGGTGGTGGCGGGCCCGTTGGCCAACCTGTTGCTGGCCGTGGTTGCCTACTGGTTTGTATTTCTCGCCGGAGAGACCGGCCCCATTCCCATCATCGGCCCGATTGCGCCGGACTCGGTGGCGGAGCGTGCCGGCCTCGAATCCGGTCAGGAAATCGTTGCGGTGGACGGCCATGCGACCCCGACCTGGCAGGCGGTCAATTTTCGCCTGCTGGATCGCATCGGCGATACCGGTCAGGTGGAATTTTCCCTGCGCAATCCCGGTTCGGATGTGGTGTACCAGGCATCGGGCAGCTTGACCAACTGGATGTCGGGGGATGGTGATTTTGATCTGCTCGGTGGGCTGGGCATTCGACCCGAGCGGCAACCGATTTCGCCGCTGCTCGATACCGTGGTGGCAGGCAGCCCCGCCGACCTGGCCGGCCTGCAGGCCGGCGACCGCATCGTCCGGGCCGATGGCGAGCCCGTGCCCGAATGGCAGGTCTGGGTAGAGTACGTGCGCGCTCGCCCGGGCCAGCGCATTGCGCTGCAGGTCGAGCGCAACGGTGACCAATTCGAGACAAGCATCACTCCGGCGCGCAAGCTGGACAGCAGCGGCAGTGCCTATGGTCAGGTTGGCGTCACGGTGCGGCCCCCGCAGTGGCCACCGCACAAGCTGCGCGAGTTTCACTACGGACCCGTGGAGGCGCTGGTATTGTCCACCAGACGAACCTGGGACCTGACGGTGTTTACCTTCCAGTCCATCGGCAAGATGCTGCGTGGGCTGATTTCTCACCAGAACCTGAGCGGCCCCATAACCATTGCCAGGGTGGCGAGCGATTCCGCCCAGTCGGGTCTGCAGGCATATGTGGCATTTGTGGCTTTGCTGAGTGTAAGCTTGGGGGTGTTGAATTTGTTGCCGATTCCGGTGCTCGATGGTGGCCATCTGTTGTACTGCGTGATCGAATTGGTGGTCGGGCGTCCGGTGCCGCTAAAGGTGCAGGTGCTGGGTTACCAGTTGGGCCTGCTGGTGATCTTCGGGGTGATGGCACTGGCTCTTTTCAATGATTTCTCTCGTCTGTAACGCGATGACCAGGCCCATGCCGACGACCCGCACACTTCACCTGTCTGCTGCTGCGCATCCCGGTGAACCATGCCGGTAAAGCGATATGCCAGGATAGCGCTGTTGCTGCTGATCGGTTTCCACCTGCCGTCGTACGCACAATCCTTCGTCGTCTCCGACATTCGGGTCGAGGGCCTGCAGCGCATCTCGGCGGGCAGTGTATTTGCCGCGGTGCCGTTGGCGGCCGGTGACCTGATCGACGAGCAGACCATCCGCGACGCCGCCCGGGCCCTGTTCCATACCGGCAATTTCGACGATATCGAGATCGGCAGGGACGGCAATGTACTGGTGATCTCGGTGGTGGAACGGCCCAGCATTTCGGAAATTGTCATCGAGGGGAACAAGGCGATCGAAACCGAAGCCCTGATGGATGGCCTCAAGGGTGCCGGCCTGGCGGAGGGGCAGGTGTTTCAGCGCTCCACCCTGGAGAACATGCAGATGGAATTGCTGCGCCAGTATGTGCAGCAGGGGCGCTATGACGCCAGCATTGAAACCGACCTGATCCCCGAACCGCGCAACCGGGTATCGATCAATATCGATGTCAACGAGGGTACCGTCGCCGCCATCAAGCACATCAATATCGTCGGCAACAGTGTTTTCGACGACGAAGAACTGGAAGACCTGTTCGAACTGCAAACCACCGGTTGGTTGTCCTGGATCACCAGTGATGACAAGTATTCCCGGGAAAAACTGGGCGCTGATCTGGAGACGCTGACATCCCATTACATGGACCGGGGCTATCTGACATTCCGCATTGACTCCACCCAGGTTGCGGTGACGCCGGAGAAGGACGCAGTGTACATCACCGCCAACGTCACGGAGGGTGGGCAGTACACCGTTGACAGTGTCGATCTGTCGGGAGACCTGGTGCTCTCGGAAGAGGATCTGAGGCGATTTCTGCTGATCAGCGAGGGCCAGATTTTTTCCCAGCAACTGGTGACCAGCACCGAAGAGTACCTGACCCAGCGCCTGGGGAACGAAGGCTACAATTTTGCCAAGGTCACGGGGATACCGGAGATCGACGAAGAGGCTCTGCTGGTGGACATGAAGTTTTTTATCGACCCGGGCAAGCGCACCTACGTTCACCGCATCAGCTTCCACGGCAATACTCGCACCATCGACGAGGTGCTGCGGCGGGAAATGCGGCAAATGGAGTCCGCCCCCGCGTCGGCCGCGGCGATCGAGGCTTCGCGGGTGCGCCTGGAACGGCTGGGCTTTTTCAAGGAGGCCACGGTGGAAACTCCCGAGGTGCCCGGATCCGACGACCTGATCGATGTGGAATTTACGGTGGAGGAACAGGCGTCCGGCAGTATCAGCGCTTCCCTTGGCTACGCCCAGGGCCCCGGACTGATATTTGGACTAAACCTGCAACAGAACAATTTTCTGGGCAGCGGCAAGAGCGTGGGCATCGGCTTCAACTCCAGCAGGTACCAGGACCTGTACAATTTCAGTTACAACAACCCGTATTTCACTGAAGATGGGGTAAGCCGCGGTTTCAGCGTCTTCTATCGCGCCACCGACCTGAATGAAATCAACGTGGCTCGCTATTCCACGGATACCGTGGGCGGCGCCGTGAATTTTGGTTACCCGATCAGGGAAACCCAGCGCCTGGGTCTGAGCCTGGGTATGTCCAATACCGATATTACCGCGGGCCGTTTCGCGGTCCAGGAGATGATCGCCAGCCCGCGCCTGCAGGATGGAGTGGACTACTGGTTCGACTCCAGGTCGGTGGGCGACGGCGTGTACTCGGAACCGGAGGTGCCACAGCCGGTGGATAGCCTGGACGTCAGCCAGTTGACCCGGCCCGGGGAAACCGGCTTTCTGGACCGCAACGGCAAGGAATTCCTCAACTGGACAGCCACCACAAGCTGGGTGCAGTCCACCTTGAATCGCGGTGTCAACGCTACCCGCGGTTTCGCCCAAACGGTGGCGCTGGAAGTGTCGGGTCCCGGCAGTGACCTGCAATTCTACAAATTGACCTACCGCGGCGAGTACTACCAGCCGCTGTTCCGGCAGTTCACGCTGCGGTTTCGCACCGAACTCGGTTACGGCGGCGGCTATGGCGATACCCGGGAACTGCCGTTCTACGAACATTTCTACGCCGGCGGTTTCGGTTCGGTGCGGGGTTACGAAAGCCACTCCCTGGGGCCGCGCAGTACCGCCGCCGAACATTATCGTCTGCAACAACCGGTTACCGCCATCGACGAGAATGGCAGGGCCACCGAAACCGGCGGTCCCGAGGGCGACATATACGGTTATCTGAGCCGTGATGGGAAGCTGATCGTGGACACGATCCAGGACGACCCGGATCCCTTTGGCGGCAACGTGCTCGTCGAAGGGGGAATCGAGTTGATATTTCCGCTGCCCTTCCTCAAGGACCAGCGTTCGATCCGCTCCACCCTGTTTCTCGATGCCGGCAATGTATTCAATACCAATTGCGGTGGCTCGCAGATAAACTGTTTTGATGTGGACTTCGGTGAAATTCGTTATTCTGTAGGGGTCGGGGTGACTTGGCTCAGCGGTTTCGGTCCCATGAGTTTCAGCCTCGCCAAGCCTCTCAACAAAGGGGAGTTTGATGAGACCGAGCCCTTTCAGTTCACCCTGGGGCAAGGTTTTTGATTATTTTACATACAATGGAGAACGACGTGTTCAAGTACCTGAGTATTTTGTTTGTCTCGCTGGTTCTGGTCCTGTTCGCCAACCTGGCATCTGCCCAGGGCCGGATTGCCGTGGTTAACCTGGAGGATGCGATCCTGCAGACCGATGAGTCTCAGCGGCGGCTCAGTGCCCTGCGCAGTCAGGAGGACTATAGCGCGGACAAGGAGGAACTTGAAAGCCTGCAGGCCGAGCGCGAGGCACTGATCAAGGAATTGCAGAACGAGTTGCCGGTGATGAGCCCGGAACAGCAGCAGGCGGCGCGCAAGCGGCTGGCCAACAAGAATGCTGATCTGGAACACGTGTTGCGCAAATTGCAGCAGGCAGAGCAGGAATTGGGACAGGCGCTGCTGCAGGAGTTGTCGCCAATGGTACAGGAGGTGTTGCGGGAACTGATCAAGAGCGAGGGCATTGGCCTGCTGTTGCAGCAGGGCGCGGTGGTTCACGCCGATAACGGCTACAGCATTACCGCCAAGGTGACCGACAAACTCAATCAGCGGGCCGTCGCTGCTCCCGCCGAGCCCGCGCCCTGAAACGTGGTTGGGGCAGGGAAGGGGAATTCCGCATGATGGACGTGAACGAAATCCGCGAATACCTGCCCCATCGCTATCCTTTTCTACTGGTCGACCGGGTGCTCGAATTGACCTTGGGCGAGTCCATCGTCGGCTACAAGAACGTCAGCGTGAACGAGCCGTTTTTCGATGGACACTTTCCCGACAAACCGGTCTATCCCGGCGTCCTGTTGGTGGAGGCCCTGGCCCAGGTATCGGGCATTCTCGGCTTCAAGACCATGCAAAAAAAACCCTCGGACGGTTCCATTTACTATTTCGCCGGTGCCGACAATTTGCGCTTCAAGCGACCGGTGGTACCCGGGGACCAGGTCATGCTGTACTCACGGGTGATCTCCGACCGGCGCGGTATCTGGAAATTCGACGTGAGGGCCGATGTGGATGGCGCAACGTGTGCCGCTGCCACCATACTCTGTGCCGACCGCTAACCGCACCCCCTGTCGCGCCGGCGCGGCGCACCAGGGTCTTCACGCCATGAATGAAGTCGCCGCTCGGGCCCATCGGGACGGCCTGCTGGCCGGTGTGGATGAAGTCGGGCGCGGTTCCCTGGCAGGTGATGTGGTGGCCACAGCCGTCATCCTCGATCCGCAGCAGGTAATTCACGGGCTTCGCGATTCAAAAAAACTCTCCCCCCGGCGCCGGGCCGGCCTGGCGGAGGAAATCGAAAGGCGCGCCCTGGCCTGGGCCATCGGTCGTGCCAGTGCGGCGGAAATTGATGCCCTCAACATTCTGCAGGCCAGTCTGCTGGCCATGTGCCGGGCAGTGGAAGCCCTTGCCGTGACCCCGCAATACGTCCTGGTGGACGGTAACCACCTGCCTCGCTGGTCCTATCCCGGCGCCGCGGTGGTGGGGGGTGACGACCAGGTGCCGAGCATCGCCGCCGCTTCCATCCTGGCCAAGGTGCGGCGTGACCGCGAAATGCGTGAACTGGTCCGGGAGTATCCCGGCTACGGTCTGGAACGAAACAAGGGGTATCCCACTGCCGCTCACCTTGCCGCCCTGCGGCGACTGGGAGTGACCCCGATCCACCGTCGCTCCTACGCCCCTGTAAAGGCACTGCTGTCGTGACCGATGCCTGAATTCATCCACCTGCGACTGCATACCGAGTACTCCCTGGTGGATGGCCTGATACGTGTCAAACCACTGTTGCAACGGGTGGTGGAACTGGGCATGCCGGCGCTGGCGATCAGTGACCAGAGCAATTTCTTCGCCCTGGTCAAGTTCTACCAGGCGGCCCTGGCCAATGGCGTCAAACCCCTGTTCGCCGTCGACGTCCAGGTGTTCGAGGATAGTGAGCGCAGTGACGTGAACTCCCTGTGCCTGTTGGCCGCGGACCGGCAAGGCTACGACAACCTGGTCAAACTCGTTTCCCGGGCCTGGGTGGAAGGCCAGCATCAGGGGGTGGCGCAGGTCGACAAAGAGTGGTTGCCGGACTATGCAGAAGGAGTGATCGCCTTGTCCGCGGGGCGCAGCGGGGACGTCGGTAAGGCCCTGTTGTCCGGCCGCGCCGACCAGGCCGCCAGGCGACTGCAATTCTGGATGCAGGCCTATCCCGAGCGCTTCTATATCGAGTTGCAACGCACCGGCCGGGAAAACGAAGAGGAGTATCTGCACGCCGCGGTGGAATTGGCGAGCAGCAGCGGCTGTCCGGTGGTGGCGACCAATGACGTGCGCTTTCTCGACCCGGACCAGTTCGAGGCGCACGAAGTGCGAGTCTGTATTCAGACCGGTCGCATGCTGAATGACTCGCGCCGGGTGCGGCTCTATTCCGAGCAGCAGTATCTGCGCTCGGCCGAGGAAATGTGCGAGTTGTTCAGCGATATTCCCGAGGCACTGGAAAACAGCGTGGAAATCGCCAGGCGTTGCAATGTCACGCTGGAACTGGGCCTGTCCAGGCTGCCCAACTACCCGGTGCCCGCCGGGCAGACCCTGGAACAGTACATTGCCCAACTGTCCCACGACGGCCTGAACCGGCGGCTCGCGCAGATGGCCGAGAGACCGGAGGCGGAAGGCGAGGCGGGGGAACGGGAGCGACGCTATCGCCAGCGCCTGGACTTTGAACTCGGGGTGATCAATCAAATGGGTTACCCCGGGTACTTCCTGATCGTGATGGACTTTATCCGCTGGTCCCGGGAACAGGGAATTCCGGTAGGCCCCGGGCGCGGTTCCGGGGCCGGTTCACTGGTGGCCTATGCGCTGCGCATCACCGATCTGGATCCGCTGGAATACGATCTTCTGTTCGAGCGCTTCCTCAACCCGGAGCGGGTATCCCTGCCGGATTTCGATGTGGATTTCTGCATGGAGAAGCGCGATGAGGTGATCCACTATGTCCAGGAAACCTATGGGCGCGAGGCGGTATCCCAGATCATTACCTTTGGCACCATGGCAGCCAAGGGTGTACTGCGCGATGTGACACGGGTACAGGACAAGCCCTACGGGCTGGGCGACAAACTGGCCAAGCTGATCCCCTTTGAACTGGAAATGACGCTGGACAAGGCGCTGGCAGCCGAGGCGCCACTGCGGGATTTCCTCGCCGAGAACCCCGCGGCCCAGGAAATATGGGACATGGCCCGGCAGTTGGAAGGACTCACCCGCAATGTCAGCCGACATGCGGGTGGTGTGGTGATTGCACCATCCCGCTTGACCGATTTCCTGCCCCTGTACTGCGATGTGTCCGGGGGCGGACTGGTGACCCAGTTCGATATGAAGGATGTGGAAGAGGTGGGCCTGGTCAAGTTCGACTTTCTCGGCCTGCGTACCCTGACCATCATTGACTGGGCGGTGCAGATGATCAACCGGTTGCGCGGCGAACGGGATGAGCCACCCATCGATATCGACCGTCTGCCGCTGGACGATCAGGCCAGCTACCGACTCTTGTGCAGCGGTCAAACCACCGCCCTGTTCCAGCTCGAGTCCAGGGGCATGAAGGATTTGATCAAGCGCCTGGCACCGGACTGTTTCGAAGATGTCGTGGCCCTGTTGGCGCTGTTCCGGCCGGGGCCGCTGCGCTCGGGAATGGTGGACAACTTTGTCGCCCGCAAGCATGGCCGTGAGAACGTGTACTACCCCGATGCCCACTACCAGCACCCCTGGTTGAAACCGATCCTCGAGTCGACCTACGGCATCATCCTCTACCAGGAGCAGGTGATGCAGATTGCCCGGGAATTGGCGGGATACACCCTGGGCAGTGCCGACCTGCTGCGCCGCGCCATGGGCAAGAAGAAGCCGGAAGAAATGGCCGAGCAACGGGAGAAATTCGAGCAGGGCGCCGCCGACAAGGGGGTTGATCCGCGCCTGGCGGTAAAGATCTTCGACCTGATGGAAAAATTCGCGGAGTACGGTTTCAACAAATCGCACTCCACCGCCTACGCTTTGCTTGCGTATCAGACCACCTGGCTCAAGGCGCATTACCCGGCCCAGTTCATGGCCTCCGTGCTCAGTGCCGAGCTGCACGACACCGACAAGATCGTCGTCCTCATCGACGAATGCAAAGCCATGAAGCTACGCTTGAAACACCCGGATGTGGACGAGGGAGAGTATCGTTTCACCGTCAACCCCAGGGGAGAAATCGTCTACGGTCTGGGCGCCATCAAGGGTCTGGGCGCCGGGCCGGTGGAGGAAATCCTGCGGGCGCGCCGGCAGGGAGGAAAATTCACCAGCCTGTTCGATTTCTGTGTTCGCACCCACTCCCACCGAATCAACCGCAGCGTCGTGGCGTCCCTGATTCAGGCCGGGGCCTTCGACTCGCTGGGGGAACAGCGATCGGTGTTGATGGCCAGCCTGGACGACGCCCTGAAGGTCGGCCAGCAACAGGCCAGTAACGACGTCGCGGGCATGGAAGACCTGTTCGGCAGCGTGGTGGAGGCAGCCTGCGAAGACGACGTGTACGGCAAATATCGGCAGGTGCCGCCGTGGTCGGAGCGGGAGACCCTGGAGGGGGAAAAGCTGACGCTGGGCCTGTGGATTACCGGCCACCCCTTCGATGAATTTCGGCAGGAACTGCGCCAGTTGGCACCGACCCGTATCGCCGACCTGGAAAACGACCGTTCGAGCGGCCAAACGGTCGCCGGCCTGGTGGACACGGTCAACACCAGGAGGACCAGGAAAGGAGACGACATGGCGACCCTGTCGCTGGACGATGGCAGTGCCCGCATCGAGGTAGTCGCCTTTTCCGATGTCTGTCAGCAGAGCCGGGAACTGCTGGTAAAGGGCAATATCCTGATCGTCGAGGGCACCGTGAATGTCTACGAAGTCTCCGGCAAGGCTTCCATCCGCGCCACACGGGTCAGCGACCTGCAGCAGATCCGGCGCAGTCGGGCGCGGGAACTCAGCATCGAACTGCAACAGGAGCAGGTGGATGAAAAGTTGACCCGGCAACTGGAAACGCTGTTGCAACCGGCCCGCGGTAACTGCCCGGTGACCCTCTGGTACAGACGGGCGGAACAGCGCGCGCGCATCGACCTGGGCGACGACTGGCGGGTTTCTCCCAGCGACGAGTTGATAGAGGGGCTGCGCCAGCTCGTGGGCACCAAAAGTGTGGCGCTGAGTTACCGGTCGGCCGGCTGAACCCGGCAATATCACCAAGTAGATAACTGGTGAAAAAACAAGCTGTTGTGTACACTCTGTGCCGTCAAAATCACCAACAGTGTGCTCCATGAACGCCAATTTCCTGGATTTTGAGCAGCCCATCGCGGAACTGGAAATCAAGATCGAAGAATTGCAATTGGTAGGCTCCGACAATGAAATCAACGTCAGCGAGGAGATTGCCGCGCTGCGCCGGAAAAGCACCAGACTCACCGAAAGGATCTATTCCAACCTGACTGCCTGGGATATCGTAAAAGTGGCGCGCCACCCGCAGCGGCCCTACAGCCTGGATTACCTGCCCCGCGTTTTTACCGAATTCGAAGAGTTGCACGGTGACCGTCATTTTGCCGACGATCCGGCCATCGTCGGCGGTGTCGCTCGTCTCGAAGGGGAACCGGTGATGGTGATCGGGCAGGAAAAGGGCCGCAGCGTTCAGGACAAGGTGGCTCGCAACTTCGGAATGCCCAGACCGGAGGGGTACCGCAAGGCGCTGCGGCTGATGGAACTGGCGGAACGTTTCCAACTGCCGGTGATTACCCTGATAGATACACCCGGAGCCTACCCCGGCACCGAGTCCGAGGAGCGTGGCATTTCCGAGGCAATCGCCCAGAATCTGGCGGTCATGTCGCGGCTCAGGGTTCCCGTCATCTGCACGGTGATCGGCGAAGGCAGTTCCGGTGGCGCCCTGGGTATCGGCGTGGGCGACCACCTGGTGATGCTGCAGTACGCGACCTATTTCGTCATTTCCCCGGAGGGTTGTGCCAATATCATCTGGAAGACTTCCGACAAAGCCGCCGAGGCGGCCGAGGCCATGGGGGTGACCTCTGCGGTGTTGCAGGAACTGGGTATCGTGGACGCCACCATCGCCGAACCATTGGGTGGCGCCCACCGGGACATCGACCTGACCGCCAGCCGCATCCGCGAACATTTGGTGGTGGAGTTGGCGCGTCTGCAGGCGCTGCCCATGGAGGAACTGCTGGAGCAGCGCTACCGTCGTTTGATGTCCTACGGGAACTGATTCCCGGAATTCCCACATGGCGCTGCCCGCTCAGGCAATCCACGAGACGCTGGAACCGTTTCTCGACCGCGGGCGCTGGCTGATTGCCTACAGTGGCGGCCGCGACTCGACGGTGCTGCTGCATTTCCTGCACTCCATGCAACGGCAGCAGCGCCTGCCCGACCTGTGCGCGCTGCACGTCAACCACCAACTCAGCGCCGCTGCGGATGACTGGCAGCGGCATTGTGAAACCACATGCCGTGCCCTGGGGGTCGAGTTCATTGCGGAGAAGGCGCGGGTGCACCCGAGTGGCGACGGCCCGGAGGCGGCGGCACGCGCAGTGCGCTACCGCCTGTTTGAACAGCACCTGGGCGAAGGTGAATGTCTGCTGCAGGCCCATCATCAGGATGACCAGGTAGAGACCTTTCTGCTGCGCCTGTTGCGCGGTGCCGGGATGACCGGACTGGCGGGCATGCCGGCCCAGCGTTCACTGGGTCGGGGCATCCTGCTGCGGCCACTGTTGCGTTGTACCCGCGAGCAGTTGGCGGAGCATGCCGCCGAGCATGACCTGAGCTGGGTGGAAGATGACAGCAACCGGAATCCGGCGTTGGACCGCAATTACCTGCGCCAACAGGTGCTGCCCGGGCTCGAAACTCGATGGCCGGCCTTCCGCGAAAGTATCGATCGGGCCATCGCGGCAGCTCGTGAGAGCGACCGGGCCGTCACCGGGTTGCAGGAGTCGAGGCTGGATGCACTCATGGGGGTAGCCCACGGCGAGTCCACCCTTTCGTTATCGGGCTGGGCGGAACTGGATGTCAGTGCCCGCTGCCAGTTGCTGCGCGCCTGGCTCAGGCGACTCGATTGCCGCATGCCGGAGCGCCGGGCCCTGCTGGAATTCGTGCGCCAGACCGGTGACGGCGACACGCCGGGGCGAGCGGAGTTGCGCAACGCCGACTATTGCCTGCGCCGCTTTCGCAAGCAGTTGTACCTGGCGAAAACGGCGGCGGCCGAACCACCGCAGCCACGTTTTGAAGCGGTGCTGGGCCGCGGAATTTCGGTGGCGCGCGGCGGCCGGTTGCGGATCCTGCCAAGGGCCGGTGGGGAGCGTTGCCGACCCGCCGGCCGGGAACGCGGACAGACCGTGAAGAAATTGTTGCGCGAGCACGGCGTGCCGCCCTGGCTGCGCAAGGACCTGCCCCTGGTATTCAACGAGCGGGATCAACTGGTGGCGGTGGCCGACCTGTGGGTGTGCGAGGGCTTCCAGGCCGAGGACGGCGAACCGGGCCTGGAACTGGTCTGGCGGAGTTGAGTCCAGGGCATGCCGGCCCCCCGATCCAACAGCAGATCGGGAAATGTACGACCGGACACTGTATTTGTTTTCTGCAATGCGCGCACAGAACATTGAGCGGCATCGAGCTTTCTGTTACCCTGATCTCCCATCTTTGGCGGGCCGGGAACGGGCCGGTAACCCGTTGCCTGGTTCCGGATTGCGGCCAGTTACACAAGCTGAAAAGGCCTTGCATGACGCGATACGTCTTCGTCACCGGTGGTGTGGTTTCCTCGTTGGGGAAGGGTATAGCTGCCGCTTCTCTCGCTACCATTCTCGAAGAACGCGGGCTTGAGATTACCCTGCTCAAGCTGGACCCCTACATCAATGTCGATCCCGGGACCATGAGCCCGTTTCAGCACGGTGAGGTATTCGTTACCGAAGATGGTGCCGAGACTGACCTGGACCTGGGGCATTACGAGCGTTTTACCCACACCACCATGAAGCGCAGCAACAATTTCACTACCGGTCGGGTCTACAACGAAGTATTGCGCAAGGAACGGCGCGGCGATTACCTCGGCGCCACGGTGCAGGTAATTCCTCACATTACCGATGAAATCAAACGCCGCATCGAACTCGGTGCCCGCGGGGCCGATATCGCCGTGGTGGAAATCGGCGGCACCGTGGGCGACATCGAAGGACTGCCGTTCCTGGAAGCGGCCCGGCAGATGGTGGTTGAACTGGGGCGGCAGAGGGCCATGCTCATGCACCTTACCCTGGTGCCCTACATCGCGGCCGCCGGCGAGATCAAAACCAAGCCCACCCAGCACTCGGTGAAGGAACTGCGCTCCATCGGCCTGCAACCGGACGTGCTGCTGTGCCGTTGCGAGGCGCAGATCGAAGTGAGCGCGCGCAACAAGATTGCCCTGTTCACCAACGTGGAACGCCGTGCCGTCATTCCGTTGCTGGATGCGGATTCCATTCATGAGATTCCCTCCATGTTGCACGCCAACGGATTGGACGACATCGTGGTGGAACGCTTCGGTTTGCGTTGCCCGCCACCGGACCTGAGCGACTGGGACGAAGTGCTGCTCGGCGAAAAAAAGGCCCAGACAGAAATCACCGTGGCCATGGTGGGCAAGTACATGGATTTGCTGGATGCCTACAAATCCCTCAATGAGGCGCTGAAACATGCGGGGATCCAGAGTTTGTCGCGGGTCAATATCCTGCATATCGATTCCGAGCAGATCGAGGAACAGGGCGTCGAGTTACTGCACGGCGCCGATGCGATTCTGGTTCCCGGTGGTTTCGGCACACGCGGTATCGAAGGCAAGGTGGCGGCGGTGCGCTACGCCCGGGAAAACCGTGTGCCCTACCTGGGCATCTGCCTGGGAATGCACGTGGCGGTCATCGAATTTGCGCGCAATGTCGCCGGCCTCGATGACGCCCACAGCACCGAGATCAAGGCCACTACCGCCCACCCGGTAATTGCGCTGATTACCGAGTGGCAAAACTCCGACGGCAGCACGGAATTGCGCGATGTCGATTCCGACCTGGGGGGTACCATGCGTCTCGGCGCCCAGGAGTGTCACCTGGTGGAGGGTTCCCGGGCCCGGGATGTCTATGCGAGAAAATGCGTCCTCGAGCGTCATCGGCACCGTTACGAGGTGAACAACAACTATTTGCCGCAATTGCAGGAAGCGGGCCTGGGCATTGCCGGTCGGTCCGCCGATGGCTCCCTGGTCGAAATGATCGAATTGCCCGACCATCCCTGGTTTCTCGCCTGTCAGTTTCACCCCGAGTTCACCTCCCGCCCCCGCGGCGGTCATCCGCTGTTCACCGGCTTTGTGCAGGCCGCGTTGGCGCAGCGGGCCACGCCGGCAAACTAATGTCCTGCCAACGCGTTGAGGTCGCCGCACTGACCGTGGCCAACGACCGGCCCTTCACCCTGTTTGGAGGGATCAATGTGCTGGAATCGCGCGAGCTTGCACTGCAGGTTGCCCAGGCACAGGTCGAGATTTGCGGTCGTCTCGGCATCCCCTGTGTGTTCAAGGCCTCCTTCGACAAGGCCAATCGCTCCTCGATCCAGTCCTTTCGTGGTCCGGGCCTGGAGGAGGGCCTGGGGATACTGGCGGAGGTGAAACGGGAATTCGGCGTACCGGTGATGACCGATGTGCACGAACCCTGGCAGGCCGCTCCGGCGGCCGAGGTCTGTGAGGTCATTCAGTTGCCGGCATTTCTGGCCCGCCAGACGGACCTGGTGCGCGCCATGGCGGCAACAGGTGCGGTCATCAACGTCAAGAAACCGCAGTTTCTCAGCCCCGGGCAAATGGGCAATATCGTGGAGAAATTCCGCCAGTGCGGAAACGGGAAACTGCTGTTGTGCGAACGCGGCACCCAATTCGGTTACGACAACCTGGTAGTGGACATGCTCGGTTTTCGCACCATCAAGGACGTCGGCGGGGGGGCGCCCGTGCTGTTTGACGTCACCCATGCCCTGCAGTGCCGTGACCAGCAGAGCACCGTATCCGGTGGCCGCCGGCAGCAAGTGGTGGAACTCGGCCGGGCCGGTCTGGCGATCGGGCTCGCCGGGTTGTTCGTGGAATCCCACCCCCAGCCCGAGCTGGCGAAATGCGACGGTCCCAGCGCCCTGCCGTTGTCTCTGCTGGAGCCATTCCTGCGCCAGATGAAGGCAATTGATGATACGGTCAAATCGCTGCCGGTGCTGGACATCGACTCGCAGTCGGCGTCGCCGGAGACTGCCGGAACATGAGCGTGTGCAGATGAGCAGGATTGCCGATGTAAGAGGCTACGAGGTGTTGGATTCCCGTGGAAATCCGACGGTTCAGGCCGAGATTCTGCTGGCCGATGGCAGTGTCGGCGAGGCCTGTGCCCCATCGGGTGCTTCCACCGGCTCCCGCGAGGCGCTGGAATTGCGCGATGGTGACGAGGGACGCTACCTCGGCCGCGGGGTGCTCAAGGCGGTGGCGAATGTCAATGGCCCGCTGCGCGAGCTGTTGCTGGGTCGGGATGCGGCGCAGCAGCGGCTGCTGGATCAAGCCATGATCGAGGCCGATGGCACCGACAACAAGTCGGTGCTGGGGAGCAACGCCATCCTGCCCCTGTCCCTGGCCGCCGCCAGGGCCACGTCCCGAAGCCGCAATCTGCCGCTGTACCAGTACCTGGCCGAACTGGCCGGTAACGAGCACTACCGGATGCCGATGCCGATGATGAACATTCTCAATGGCGGCGAGCATGCGGATAACAACGTGGATATTCAGGAATTCATGATTCAACCGGTGGCGGCCCCCAGCTTCGCCGAGGCGCTGCGGGCCGGTGCGGAAATATTCCACCATCTCAAGCGGGTGCTGGCTGCCCAGGGTCTGAATACCGCGGTGGGAGACGAGGGCGGTTTTGCTCCGGACCTGCCTTCCAACGAGGCTGCGCTGGCAGTCATTTCCGAGGCGGTGGCCGCGGCCGGTTACCAGTTGCAGCGGGATGTCACCCTGGCCCTGGATTGCGCCGCTTCAGAATTCTACCGCGGCGGCGCCTACGAACTGCGCGGTGAAGGTTGCAGTTACAGCAGCGCGGAGTTTGTCGAATACCTGGCTGAACTGGCGGCGGACTACCCGATCACTTCCATCGAGGACGGAATGGATGAGGCGGACTGGGATGGTTGGAAACTGCTGACCGACAGGGTGGGGCAACGGCTGCAACTGATTGGCGATGATCTGTTCGTCACCGATTGCGGGATTCTTGGCGAGGGTATCGCCCGCGGTGTGGCCAACGGTATCCTGATCAAGTTCAACCAGGTAGGCACTCTCAGTGAGACCCTGGACGCCATTGCCATGGCCCGGGAGGCCGGTTACCGGGTGGTGATATCCCACCGCTCTGGAGAAACCGAAGACAATACCATCGCCGACCTCGCCGTGGCCACCGCGGCGGGGCAAATCAAGACCGGCTCGCTGTGTCGCTCCGACCGGGTGGCCAAGTACAATCGACTGCTGCGCATCGAAGCCGAACTGCAGGAACGGGCACCCTATCGTGGTCGCGCCGAACTTCTCGCCGCGACCTGAAGCCGCTGTCATCGCCGGGGTCGGTTTGCCATGAGATGGCTGTTTCTGCTGTTGCTGGTGTTGTTGGCGGTGCTGCAATATCGTTTGTGGTTGAGTGAGGGGAGTAAAACGGAGTTACGGCGCCTGCAGGCCGAAATCGAACGGCAACAGCAGCACAATGAACAATTGAGCCAGCGCAACCGCGCCCTGGAACTGGAAGTGATCGAGCTGCAGCAGGGATTGGGAAGTCTGGAAGAACGGGCCCGCGAGGATCTGGGCCTGATCAAGGAAGGGGAGACCTACTATCAGATCGTCGAGCAGGAAGATCGCCCACCCCAGTGAATGAGCCGACGTATTGGGGGGTGGTGCCGGCGGCGGGACGGGGTACCCGCATGGGGGGTGATTGCCCCAAACAATACCTGCCGCTGCTGGGGCAGACGGTGATCGAGCAATCCCTGAGCAGACTGCTGTCCTGGAACAGGCTGCGGACCGTGATGGTGGCCCTGCATCCCGAGGATGGACAGTTCAGCCGCCTCAGCGTGGCACAGGACCCCCGGATTGCCCGTTGCAGCGGTGGCGAACAGCGCGCGGATTCGGTACTGGAAGCATTGCGGGCGCTGTCGGAATGGGCCGAGGCGGGGGACTGGGTGTTGGTTCACGACGCCGCCCGGCCCTGCATCAGACAGCAGGATCTGCAGAATCTGGCCGGGGCGCTGCACGACGACGAGGTGGGAGGCCTGTTGGCCTGCCCGGTGGGGGACACCGTCAAGCGCGCCGACCGGCAACAGCGGGTCAGCGCCACCCTGGACCGAAGGCGGCTGTGGTTGGCGCAAACGCCACAAATGTTCCGCTTTCAGTTGCTGCTCGATGCATTGAGCAGCGCCCGGCGCAGCGGCAGCGTGGTTACCGATGAAGCGGCGGCCGTGGAACGGGCCGGTTTCAGTCCGCGTCTGATCGCCGGTGACGCCGGCAATATCAAGATCACGGTGGCGCAGGATTTGCTGCGGGCAGAAGCCTGGCTGCAGCGGGAGGGCAGCGCATGAGAATTGGCCACGGTTACGATGTACACCGCTTCGGTGACGGCGATTTCGTGATCCTCGGTGGCGTTCGCATCGCCCACCATCGGGGCCTGCTGGCACATTCCGACGGTGACGTGTTGGTCCATGCGCTGTGCGATGCCCTGTTGGGTGCAATCGGCGCCGGTGACATCGGCGCCCTGTTTCCGGATACGGACCCCGCCTGGGCCAACGCCGACAGCCGTCACCTGTTGCGGCTGGTGATGAAACGAGTCGCTAGCGCCGGTTACCGGTTGGGCAACGCGGACCTGACCCTGGTCGCCGAGGCCCCGAAAATGGCGGCGCACGTGCCGTCCATGGTTGCCAACCTGGCTGCCGATATGGGTGCGGATACTGCCCGGGTCAGTGTCAAGGCAACCACCAGCGAAGGTCTGGGTTTTGTCGGCAGCGGGCAGGGCATTGCCGCCCATGCCGTGGTGCTGCTCGATGGCAGCGGCGAAAAGAACCCGGGCAGGTAAAGAGCAGGTCCGGTCCGAGGATAGCATGCAGCAGGGTATTGGAATGACTTCCCTGAGAACCCGCGAACGCATGGTTGCGCGCCTGCGGGAGTTGGGTGTTCGCAATCCATCGGTATTGGAGGTAATGCGCGACACCCCGCGCCACCTGTTCCTGGATGAAGCCCTGTCCCAGCGAGCCTACGAAGACACCGCGCTGCCCATCGGCTATTCCCAGACCCTGTCCCAGCCCTATATCGTGGCCCGCATGACAGAACTCCTGTTGGCGGACGGACCCATCGATGACGTGCTGGAGATCGGCACCGGTTCCGGTTACCAGACCGCAGTGCTCGCCCAGCTGGTAGGCCGGGTCTATACCACCGAGCGGATCGGGCCCCTGCAGACGCAGGCGCGCGAGCGCCTGCGTTCGCTTCGCCTCGGCAATGTGCGCTACAGCCACAGCGATGGAAGCATGGGGTGGGACACCCACGCTCCCTATAGCGGCATATTGTGTACCGCCGCACCCGAGGATATCCCCGCGGCTTTGACCAGCCAGTTGGAGATCGGTGGGCGACTGGTGATTCCGGTAGGACGCGATATCCAGGATTTGCAGGTGGCAAGGCGCACTGAGTCGGGTATCGAGGTGGAGAGCAAGGATAAGGTCCGCTTCGTGCCGTTGCTTTCCGGTGTGCAGAGCTAGCTTGAGACCATGACTACGGTGGGCATTTTCCTGCGCGGGCTGGCCATGGGGGCAGCGGACATCGTTCCGGGCGTTTCCGGCGGCACCATCGCCTTTATCAGCGGTATCTATCCGACCCTGCTCAGCAGCATCCGGAGCGTTGACCTGGCGGCAATGAAGATGTTGCTGCGGGGCGATCCGGTGGGATTTTGGCGGCACATCAACGGTGGCTTCCTGCTGGTGCTGCTGGGTGGTATCGCCACCAGTCTGTTTTCTCTGGCCAGATTGCTGAGTTGGGTTATGGAACACTATCCGGAACCACTGTGGGGATTTTTCTTCGGCCTGATTCTGGCCTCCGGGTTGGTGTTGCTGAAGCGGGTGAGCCGTTGGCGCTGGCGGGAAGTCATGGCGGTACTGCTCGGGACCGGCGTTGCCCTGTCTATCGCGCTGGCGCCCGGTATCGATTTCCTGCCCGGTCCTGCGGGAATTTTCCTGGCCGGTTTCATCGCCATTTGCGCCATGATTCTGCCGGGCATTTCCGGCAGCTTCCTGTTGCTGCTGCTGGGCATGTATCCCAGCATGTTGCTGGCGCTCAAGGATTTCGACTGGTACTTCCTGGGCGTGTTCCTGACCGGAGCCGCAGTGGGGCTGGCAGTTTTCAGCCGGCTGTTGCACTGGTTACTGGAACGCTTCCGGGTGTTGGTCATGGCCGTACTCACCGGCTTTCTACTGGGTTCCCTGGCGGCAGTCTGGCCCTGGAAAGTTGCAGCGGCCGCGCAGTTCGGTGCCCCGGGGGCGGATGCGCCGGTTCGCCAGTTGCCGGCTTCCCCGACGCAGTACCTGGTGAGCACAGGTAACGACCCGTTGATGGTATCCTGTCTGCTGTTGGCTGTTGCCGGTATGGTGCTGGTCTGGTGGTTGGAGAGGAAATGGGGACAATCGCAGGCATGAGAGCCCGCTTTTGCGGCCTGGTGGTCGCGTTGGGGGTGCTGCCCGGTCTGTTGGCCGGTTGTGCCGGAGAGCCTCGCGCACCCGTGGAACAGCGTGGAGCAAGAGCTTCTGCGCCGGCTGTTTCGGTGATTTCCACTACCGTTCCCGACACACCCCGTCATTACGTCGTGGTCAAGGGGGACACGCTGTACTCGATCGCCTTTCGTTTTGGCGTTGACTTCCGCCAACTGGCCAAAGCCAACCGCATTGGCGCACCTTTTACCATTTATCCGGACCAGCGACTGGTATTGACCGGCACGGCCGGTACACCGGTGGCGACCAGACCCCCGACAGCCAGGGCCGCCGCTTCCGACAAGGCGGCCGCCACCGGCAAACCCGCCGCCACCGACAAACCTGCCGCCACCGGCAAACCTGCTGCCACCGACAAACCTGCTGCCGCTGCCAAACCCACCACGGCTGCCGCTGCCGTGGCACAAAAGCCCGCTGCCGCGGGTTCCATCGCCTGGCGTTGGCCAACCACGGGGAAAGTGGTCAAGGGCTTTCTCGGTGAAGCCCACAAAGGTATCGCTATCAGTGGCAAAGAGGGAGATCCGGTGGTTGCCGCAGCGCCTGGAGAAGTGGTGTATGCGGGCAGTGGTATCGTCGGTTACGGCAACCTGCTGATCGTCAAGCACAACGAGGTATTCCTGAGTGCCTATGGCTACAATCGACGCCTGCTGGTAGGGGAGGGGGAACGGGTTGCCGCGGGCCAGCGCATCGCTGAAAAGGGTGACAGCGCCACCGATTCGGTGAAACTGCATTTTGAAATCCGTCGCAGCGGCCGCCCCCTGGACCCGCTGCTGCTGTTGCCGCGGCGCTGATTGCGGGGCGGCCCAGGGGCCGGCAGCGCGTCAGCCGAAAATGGAATTACTGGAAAAGCCCCGGATTTCCATGATGACCCGCAGTCGCTTCAGGGCCTGGACCTGGATTTGCCGCACCCGCTCCCGGGTCACGCCCATATCGCGCCCGACCGCTTCCAGGGTATGCATTTCATGGCCCAGTAATCCGAATCGACGGGAGATCACTTCCCGCTGATTTTCGGGCAACTCGTACAACATGCGCCCGATCCGTTCCTTGATGCTCGAGTGTTGCAGCAAGTGTGCCGGATCGTTCTCCTCGGAGTCGGGCAACATGTCCATTACGGTTGTCTCCGAATCCGACCCGACCGGAATATCCAGGGAAGTCACCCGGTCCCTCAAATTGAGGATGCGCTGCACATCTTCCAGCGGTTTGTCCAGCAGTTGTGCTATTTCCATGGCACTGGGCTCGTGTTCCAGGCGCTGTGCGTGCTGGTAGATTACGCGCAGGCACCGGTTCAGTTCCTGTGACGCATGAACCGGCAGGCGGATGGTACGCGTCTGATTCAGGATGGCACGTTCCATGGACTGTCGAATCCACCAGGTGGCATAGGTGGAAAATCGAAAGCCCAGTTCGGGATTGAATTTCTCCACCGCACGTATGAGGCCGATGTTGCCCTCCTCGATCAGGTCCAGTAAAGCCAGGCCACGATTTCTGAAGCGACTGGCAATGCTCACCACCAAACGCAGGTTGCTCACTATCATGCGCTGCCGAGCCGCCGCATCTCCATTTGCCGCCAGACGGGACAGACGGAACTCCTCCTCCGGGGACAGCAGGGCGGTGTGGCCCACGGTCTTCAAATACAGTTCCGTGGCATCCGGGGAGCGACCGGACCCCTCCGCGCGGCTGAATTTTCTCGCCGGTTCCGCGACCGCGCTGCTTTGCCGCCGGCCGTCGGGGCCGGCGCTTTTCAACGCGGACGCCGGGTCGGGTTTTTTGGTAGTTGTCGATTTGGCGGTGGGAGGTGGTTTCGGTTCGGTGACCGCGGGGGATTGATTCGATGCAGTTCCGGCGGGGGCTTTTTCCTTGTCGGTACCTGGTTCCCCAGCCGCTCCAAAAGTGTCAGCTTCCATGACAACACCTCACCTAAAGAAGTCGGTTCATCAGCCTGTTTCCCGGCTGTCGAATCAGACTATCGCGAAGCGGTTACCACTACAAGGCGAGATTCTCACCAAAAACGGGCAAATTTGTCTCGATTCCGCAGCTCTTCGTGCGGTGGCTGGGGCGCGGGCCCGTGGTGGCGCCTCAACGTTCCAGCAGTGCCAGTTTGCCGGGCTTGCCCTCCCAGTCTTCGGCGTCACTGGGTGCCTCTTTCATCTCGGTAATGTTGGGCCAGATCTCGGCCAGTTCGGCATTCAGTTCGAGGTAATCCTGATCCTCCTCCCGCAGATCATCCTCCGAGACAATGGCTTCTACCGGGCATTCCGGCTCACACAGTGCGCAGTCTATGCACTCGTCCGGATGGATGACCAGCATGTTGGGGCCTTCATAAAAACAGTCTACCGGACACACTTCCACACAATCGGTGTACTTGCACTTGATGCACTGTTCTATAACAACGAAAGTCATACTACCGAGCCTCGTGTGAGCCGCTGTTCAGGGGGCCGCAAGTGTACTCGTTTGGCGGCAGGATTTGAACAGCCGGAAACCGGGTCTGAAGCCGGGGTTTGGCACACTCATTCCGAGCCTCCCTTGAGTTCATAGAGTATTGCCAGCGCCTGCCTGGGGCTCAATTCGTCCACTTCGAGCGCGCGCAACTGTTCGATCACGGGATCGGGGCGGGTACTGCTGAACAGGTCGGCCTGGGTTGGGGGTGACGGGTCGATCGCCATGGCCCTGTCAGTTTCCAGTTGCTGCAGTTTACTGCGTGCCGCCGTCAGCACCGGGCCCGGAATGCCGGCCAGCCTGGCCACCTGCAAACCGTAACTGCGGCTGGCGGGCCCCTCCTGGATCTTGTGCAGGAAAACCACGTGATCCCGGTATTCGGTGGCATCCAGGTGCACGTTGGCCATGGTGGGACACAACTCCGGCAGTGCGGTGAGCTCGAAATAGTGCGTGGCAAACAGGGTGAAGGCCTTTACCTGCTGCGCCAGCGCCACCGCGACGGCCCACGCCAGGGCCAGGCCGTCAAAGGTACTGGTGCCCCGTCCCACCTCATCCAGCAACACCAGGCTGGCTGGCGTGGCATTGTGCAGGATGTTGGCGGTTTCGGTCATTTCCACCATGAAGGTGGAGCGGCCGCCGGCCAGATCATCGGCGGCGCCGATGCGGGTGAAGATGCGGTCCAGCACCGACAGGCGGACCGCATCCGCCGGTACGAAACTGCCGACGTGGGCGAGCAGGGCGATGACTGCGGTCTGCCGCATGTAGGTGGATTTTCCGCCCATGTTGGGGCCGGTGATCAACAACATGCGACGCTGCTGGTCCAGCAGACAGTCATTGGCGATGAAAGGTTCCTCCAACACCTGTTCCACGATCAGGTGCCGGCCCCCCTGAATATCCAGGCAGGCCTCGGTGGTGAATTGGGGTTGGCACAGTCGCAGGCTGTTGGCTCGTTCCGCCAGGCAGGCCAGCACATCCAGGTCGCAAATGGCCCGGCTGGTGGCCTGCAACCCGGCTACCTGTTGCTGGAGTCGGGCCAGCAGTTGTTCATACAGGTATTTTTCCCGGCTCAGCGCCCGGCTCTTGCTACTCAGGGCGAGGTCTTCAAATTCCTTGAGAGCCGGAGTGATATAGCGTTCGGCGTGTTTCAGGGTCTGTCGCCGCTGGTATTCCGGCGGGGCCTGGGCGGCCTGGCCCTTGCTGATCTCGATGTAGTAACCGTGGACGCGGTTGTAGCCTACCTTGAGTGAGTTGATACCGGTTTGTTGCCGTTCCCGTTGCTCGATTTGCAGCAGGTGGTCACTGGCGTCATTGCTGATCCGGCGCAGTTCGTCCAGCTCCTCGTCGTAGCCGTCGGCAATGACCCCGCCGTCACGCAGCACCACCGGTGGATTTTCACACAGCGCCCGGCGCAGCAGAGCGACGGTGTCGGGGTGTTCGCCGCACTGGTGCAGCAGCCTGGTCAGCAGCGGGGTCTGCAATTGCCGCATCTGCGAACGCAGTGCCGGCACTGCCTGCAGAGACTGCCCCAGGCGGGACAGGTCCCGCGGGCGGGCGGAACCCAGGGCCACCCGGGTCAGAATGCGTTCGGTATCACCGATGGGTTTGAGGCACTCGCGCACGGCTTCGTAGGCGTAGTCCCGGCACAGGGCGGCCACTGCCTGGTGGCGTTCGCGCAACGGTTCGACCGCGGTCAGGGGTTGCTGCAGCCAGCGGCGCAGGGTGCGCCGTCCCATCGCCGTGACGCAGCGGTCCATTACCGAGCACAGGGTGTTTTCGGCGCCACCGCTGAGATTGCGGTCGATTTCCAGATTTCTGCGGGTGGCGGCGTCGAGAATCACACTGTCTTCCCGCCGCTCCAGTGCCAGACCGCGAATATGGGGCAGGCTGCTGCGCTGGGTTTCCTGCACGTATTGCAGCAGGCAGCCCGCCGCGATGATGCCCAGGTCCAGGTCGGCACAACCGAAACCGTGCAGATCGCGGGTCTGGAATTGGGTGGTGAGGCTCTGTTCGGCGCGCTCCCGATCAAATTCCCAGAGTGGTCTGCTGCAGGCTCCCTTGCGTCCGGTGATCTGCGGCAGTGCCATGTTTTCCGGGTACAGCAACTCCGCCGGCGCAAGCCTCTCCAGTTCGCCGTAGAGCGCCTCTTCCCCGGTCACTTCCATGACCAGGAAACGACCGGCACCAAGTTCCAGGCTGGCTATGCCGAACTGTTGGTGGCGCTGGCTCAGGGCAATCAACAGGTTGTCCCGCGATGCCTCCATCAACGCCTCGTCGCTGACCGTTCCGGGAGTAATTACCCGAACTACCTGGCGTTCCACGGGACCTTTGCTGGTGGCCGGATCGCCGATCTGTTCACAGATTGCGACGGAGAGGCCGTTTTTGACCAGGCGGGCCAGGTAGGATTCGGCGGCGTGGAACGGCACTCCACACATGGGGATGGGCTCACCGGCGGCACTGCCGCGGGCGGTGAGGGTGATGTCGAGCAGGTCGGCGGCGCGTTTTGCGTCGTCAAAGAACAGCTCGTAAAAATCCCCCATCCGGTAAAACAGCAGGTTGTCGGGGTGTTGCGCCTTGATGGCAAGATATTGCTGCACCATCGGCGTAAGCCCTGCTTTCTGTCTGTCCACCGTCAGGCTGCCAGCTTTTCCGCTCGCGCCTTGATCGATTCCGACATTCCGCTAAAGCCGCGACGCAGGGAACCAGCCAGCAGACCCTTTGCAATGACCGAAAGCGGGCCGGAAATCGTGAACCATGACCGGTAGGTACAGCGATTGTCATCGATCGGTGTGACCTGGTGACAGCGGTAGCTGCTCATCAGGCCCCGTGGCAGGGGCTTCATGCTGTACGAAAACGTTTTGCCCTCTTCGTATTCCTTTACAAACTCGGTTTGTGTCAGGGCAAAAAATGGCAGCATGCGCACGCGCATCACAATCGGGTCGCCCGGTCGTTTGCTGGAAATACAATGGACCACAAACGGGTTCCACTCGGGATATTTGTCCAGATCGCAAATCACATCCCAGACCACGGAAGCTGGGGCATTTACCACGAATTCGTGTTCGATATTGAGGGTCACGGCCAAACCCGCATCGGAAGAAGCATCAGCGGCTATTATGTCGCAATTGGCAGGAAATGGATGCAACCCCTCCGTAGATCGTCAAAACGGTGTTATCTTGCCATCTGGATTGGTAGCCTTCTGCTTCGAACAGTTAGCCGCCCAGGCTGCGGCGAGAGGCCGGAGAGAGCACCGCAATGAGAGAACCAATCTACCGATCGCGCCCCATTGAGCCCAATTCCGCCAGGTACGGCGGCCAGCGCATCAATGACTTCATCGTCATGTCCGAGGCCTTTTCCAACGCCTACCTGATAGAAACCCCCGAGGGGAACGTGCAACTCAACGCGGGCATGGGCATGGAAGCGCCTGTGATCGAAGCCAACTTCCGGAAATTCAGCGACGCCCCGCTGCACACCCTGATTTTTACCCAGGGCCATGTGGACCACGTGGGCGGTACCGCCTACTTTCGGGACCGAAACCCCAACCTGCGCGTGATCGCCACCGACAGATTCGCCGAGCACCAGGCATTCGACGCCCGCCTGGCGTCGTTCCATCGGAAGCGTTCGGCCTTTGCCTTCAGGGACAAGTGGGCAGACACCTTCAGCTACTACCGGGAGCGGGGCTACACTGACTTCCCGGCCCAGGACCGGCCGACGCCCGACGTGCTGGTTAGCGACAGGCTGGCGTTCGCGTTGGGTGGCCTCGCCTTCGAGATCATCGCCGTGCCCGGTGCCGAGACCAACGATTCGCTCATCGTCTGGCTGCCGGAGCACCGGATCTGCTTTACCGGCAACCTGTTCGGCTGCCCCTTTGGCCACTTCCCCAACCTGGTCACCATCCGCGGTGACCGCTACCGGGAAGCCCTGGTGGTGGCCGAGGCCGTGGCGACAGTCCGGGCCCTGGAGCCGGAATTGATCTGCTACGGGCACCACGGCCCGGTAATCGGCGGGCAGCTTATCCGGGATGAACTGACGGCACTCTACGACGCGATCCATTACGTGCACGACGAAACCGTCAGGGGCATGAACGAGGGCAAGGACGTACACACCCTGATGTCAGAGATTTCCCTTCCGCCGGAGATGGAGGTTGGACAGGGGTACGGCATGGTGTCCTGGAGCGTGCGCGCGATCTGGGAAAGCTACAGCGGCTGGTTCCATCACCGTTCCACCACGGAGCTGTATGCGGTTCCCCCATCGAGCGTGGCGGCCGATGTGGTGGAACTTGCCGGGGGCGCGCCTGCGATACTCGAGCGCGCACGGGAGAAATTTGCAGCGGGCTGCAACCAGGAAGCCCTGCACCTGCTGGACATGATCCGCGATGCGGGAGCGGAAACCGCTGCGAGCCGCGAGTTGTGCAGTGCGGTTCACAGGAGCCTGCTCGAGAGCAGCGACAACTTCTGGCTGTCGAGCTGGCTGAGAAACCAGCTCGGGCTGCTGCAGACGCAATGAAGTGGTGAGGCTCCTAGCCCCGGGGATGAGTCGCCGCCGGTCTCGCCTCAGGGTTTGGGTTGCGGGACGATTCTGAGATAGGGTTTGGGCGCCTTCCAGCCCTCGGGGAAACGTTCCTTCGCCTCTTCGTTGGACACCGCCGGTACGATGATCACGTCTTCACCCTGGCGCCAGTTCACCGGTGTCGCCACCTTGTGCCTGGCAGTCAGTTGGCACGAGTCCAGCAGCCGCAGGACCTCGTCGAAGTTGCGGCCGGTGCTCATCGGATAGGTCAGCATCGCCTTGATGGTCTTGTCGGGGCCGATAATGAAGACCGAGCGCACCGTGGCGTTGTCCGCGGCGGTTCGGCCCTCGGCGCTGTCGGCGGTCTCGGCCGGCAACATGTCGTACAATTTGGCGACGGCGAGTTCCGGATCACCGAGCAGGGGATAGTTCACGGCGTGGCCCTGGGTTTCCTCGATGTCCTTGGACCACTCGGTATGGCTGTCCACCGGGTCGACACTCAGGCCCAGAATCTTGCAGTTCCGCCTGGCGAATTCCGGTTGCAGACTGGCCATGTAGCCGAGTTCGGTGGTGCACACCGGGGTGAAATCCTTGGGGTGGGAAAACAGAATGGCCCAACCGTCGCCGATCCATTGATGGAAGTTGATGGTTCCCTGGGTGGATTGGGCACTGAAGTCGGGTGCCACGGAATTGATGCGTAGGGTCATTGCTCACTCCTGCTGTGGTAGTTGGAACCGGATTGCCGAGTATATCACCGTCGAAGCGATTGTCGGCTTGGGTACGACAAGTGTCGACAAGCCATACGTGGACTGTTTTGTCGCTCCATGGCCCATCCGGCTTCCGTCTTCAGGAGCACATGGCGGGTGTTTTGTCGTTCAATGGGCCATCCATGGCCCACCCCTCTCACCAACACCCTATGGCGACAGAGCATTCGGGGGTTGTTTCGTCGCTCCATGGGCCATCCATGGCCCATCCCGCGTCCGTCCATGGCGAGAGCCCGCATATTTCACCAACCTTCTACTGCGAACGCCGATACGCTCGCTGTGACAGG
>CAZUGZ010000024.1:15169-35685 GCA_964620555.1 uncultured Alteromonadaceae bacterium | reverse complement strand
AAACTATTGGCAAACACTTTGGTTCGATTGGCAGCGCAGGGGAGGCGGCGCATGCATCCGCAAGAAATAGGAAAGGTATGTTAAATCAGCGATTTGTAAACACTCAGTCGTCGGCAGCGCATCGGAGACGCAGTTTGTGGCCAAACTCATGTTCCGTTGGACAATGCTTGTGATGCCAAAAGGCACACATTTGTGCTACAATGAAGACCATGCCAATTTTCAATTGGAATCCCGACAAGAACCAACAACTTATTGAAGGGAGGGGGATATCCTTTGAAGATATCGTGTTTCATATCCGGCAGGGAGACATTCTGGATGACCTGGAGCATCCAAACCCCGATGACTACCCGGAGCAAAGGGTGATGGTGGTAAAAGTTGAAGAGTATGCGTACCTGGTTCCCTACATCGAAACCGCAGAAGAGTTCTTTCTCAAAACAATCATTCCCAGCCGCAAGGCTACTCGGAAATACCTCGGAGAGTAATGATGGCCAAGCCTGAACTGAGCAGAGAGGAACGCGCTGTTCTGAAAGATGTCGAGGACGGCATATTCGAGTCTTCTCTTACAGAAAAACGTAAAACAGGCTTCATCCAGGCCGCGCAGGCAACAGTCAAAAAGGATAAGAGAATCAATATTCGATTATCCAGTCGTGACCTCGAGGCCTTGCAGCGCCGTGCATTGGAAGAAGGTATTCCCTATCAAACTCTGGTAACCAGTGTGCTTCACAAATACGCGTCGGGTTCTCTACAGGATATCGTGACGAACAAGCTGAACAAGCGTTCGCAGTAACATGAAACGTGCTGCCGGGATTGCGGAACACCGATGAAAGCGCTGGTCCTGGGAGCGGAAGGGCAGTTGGGGCGGGAACTGCTGAGCAGCGGGGGGGTGCCGCCGATGGAGTGCATCCCGGCCGGCCGCGGCGAACTCGATATCACCGACCTGGGGGCGCTGCTGGATTTTGTCCAGGCCCGGCAACCGCAACTGCTGATCAACTGTGCCGCCTTTACCTCGGTCGACGATGCCGAGCTGAACCCGGACCTGGCCCTGGCGGTCAACGCCACCGGCGCCGGCAACGTGGCCAAGGCGGCCGCGCAGGTGGGGGCCCGGGTCATCCACATCTCCACCGACTACGTCTTTGACGGCAGCGCGCAAACCCCCTATTCCACTGAGGCCGAAGCCCGCCCGCTGGGCGCCTACGGCCACAGCAAGCTGGCTGGCGAGATGCGCCTGCAGAGCCTGCTGCCACTGGATTCGGTGGTCGTGCGCACGGCCCGGCTGTACTCCCGGTTCGGCCACAACTTCGTCAACACCATGCTGCGACTGATGCGGGAACGGGAGGAACTGGCGGTGGTCTCCGACCAGGTGGGCTCCCCCACCTGGGCACGGGGTCTGGCGCAGGTGATCCGGGCACTGGTGGGGGCGCCGGAGATCCATGGAATCTGTCACTGGACGGACCGGGGCCAGTGCAGTTGGTACCAGTTTGCCGCCGAGATCCATCGACTGGGACGGGAACTCGGTCTGCTGCAGGGGGAGCTGGTGCTGCACCCGGTGGGCTCGGCGGACTATCCCCAGGCCGCCACGCGCCCGGCCTACAGCGTGCTGGACTGCCGCCGCAGCGAGCAGTTGCTGCAGCGTTCCGCACTGCCCTGGCAGCGACAACTGCGGGCCATGCTGCAGGACCTGAGCGAGCATGCCGGCTGAGGGCCTGCTGGTTACCGGTGGCGCCGGATTCATCGGCAGCAACTTCGTGCACTACTGGTTGCGAAATCACCCCGATGAGCGCCTGGTGGCGCTGGACGCCCTCACCTATGCCGGCGACCGCACCAACCTGGCGCAGGCCGAGGGGCACCCGCAGTTCCGCTTCGTGCACGGCGACATCCGCAACCAGCCGCTGGTGGAGCAACTGCTGGTCGAACACGCGCTGCAGCGCATCGTGCACTTTGCCGCGGAGAGCCACGTCGACCGCTCGATCAGCGACTCCGACGCGTTCCTGGACAGCAATGTGCTGGGTACCCACAGCCTGCTCAAGGCGGCGCGCGTGGTGTGGCTGGAGCGGGGCCTGCCGCATCGCTTTCACCACGTTTCCACGGATGAGGTCTACGGCTCGCTGGCGCCGGCCGACCCCGGCTTCCACGAACGAAGCCGCTACCGGCCCAACTCGCCCTACGCCGCCAGCAAGGCGGCCTCGGACCACCTGGTGCGGGCCTGGCGACAGACCTGGGGCCTGCAGACGACCACCTCCAATTGCTGCAACAACTACGGACCCCGGCAGCATCCGGAGAAGCTCATCCCCCTGTGCATCACCAACATCCTCAGCGGCCGGCCGCTGCCGGTCTACGGGGACGGCCGGCAGGTGCGCGACTGGCTGCACGTGGAGGACCACTGCCGCGGCATCGAACTGGTGCTGGAGCGCGGGCGACCGGGCGAGACCTACCACATCGGAGCCGACCAGGAGTGGCACAATATCGAGCTGGTGCAACTGCTGTGCGATGCGCTGGACACGCGTCTGGCGGCGGACCCCGAACTGCGCCGGCGCTTCCCCGAGGCGCCCGCCGCGCGCGGTGCGTCGGCCCGGGAACTGATCACCCGGGTACAGGACCGGCTCGGGCACGACCAGCGCTACGCCATAGACGCCGGCAAGATCCGGGAGCAACTGGGCTACCGGCCCCGGCACAGCCTGGCCAGCGGCATCGAGGCCACCCTCGACTGGTACCTGGCCAATCCCCAGTGGTGGTGCTCGCGAATCTAGGAAAAATACGGCACTTCGGCCCAGCGCAGGGCGCGCCGGTCGCGGGCCGACAGGGTGGGCTCAGCGCCGTCGGGCAGGGGCCACTCTATGCCCACGGTGGGGTCGTCCCAACGCAGGGACAGTTCGGATTCCGGGTGGTAGTAGTCGCTGGTCCTGTAGAGCAGATCGGCGCTCTCGGAAAGCACGTAAAAGCCGTGGGCGAAACCCTGGGGCACCCATAGCTGGAGGTGGTTGGCGGCGCTGAGTTCGACCCCGTACCAGCGGCCGAAACTGGGGGAATCGCGACGCAGGTCCACCACCGCATCGAACACCGCGCCGGCGCCCACCCGCACCAGTTTGGCCTGGGTCTGGCGGGTCTGGAAATGCAGGCCGCGCAGGCAGCCCCGCCGGGAATGGCTGTGGTTGTCCTGGACCAAGTCGCAATCCAGGCCGGCGTCCCGGAACTGCCGCCGGTTCCAGCTTTCCAGGAAGAAGCCGCGCTCGTCCCGGTGCACCTCGGGCCGGATGAGAACGAGGCCGGCCAGCGGGGTGGTTTCAAACTTCATCCACGATCACCTCGGTTTCCCGGGGCAGGCGTTGGAGGTATTGGCCGTAACTGCTGTTGGTCAGCGGCGCGGCCAGCGCCAGTAGCTGCTCGGCGTCGATGAAGCCCTTGCGATAGGCGATTTCCTCGGGGCAGGCGATTCTCAGACCCTGCCGCTGTTCCACCACGCGGATGAAATTGCCGGCGTCGAGCAGGGAATCGTGGGTGCCGGTGTCCAGCCAGGCGGTACCGCGGTTGAGCATTTCCACATTGAGGTCGCCGCGGCGCAGGTAGGCCAGGTTGACGTCGGTGATCTCCAGTTCCCCCCGCACCGAGGGCTCGATGCCGCGGGCGATGTTGACCACGTCCCGGTCGTAGAAATAGAGCCCGGTAATGGCGTAGTGGGAGCGCGGCCGGGCGGGCTTCTCCTCGATGTGGATGGCGCGGCCGCCGGCTTCGAAATCCACCACCCCGTAGAGCTCCGGATCCTGCACGTAATAGGCGAATACGGTGCCGCCGCGCGCGCGGCTGCAGGCGCGCTGGAGTTTCGAGGTCAGCCCGCCACCGTAGAAGATGTTGTCCCCCAGGATCAGGCACACCGGCCCCTCGCCGATGAACCCGGCGCCGATGAGAAAGGCCTGAGCCAGGCCCTCGGGCCGGGGTTGCCGGGCATACTGGATATCGAGCCCCCAGCGCTGCCCGTCGCCGAGCAGTTCGGTAAACGCCGCCTGGTCGCGCGGCGTAGTGATGATCAGTATTTCGCGGATGCCCGCCAGCATCAGGGTGGTCAGCGGGTAGTAGATCATGGGTTTGTCGTAGACCGGCAGCAACTGCTTGCTGACGGTGCTGGTCACCGGGTGCAGGCGGGAGCCGTTCCCTCCCGCCAGAATGATGCCCTTGTAGCGCGGGGCCGATTCCTGTTGCGACATGTGCCGGTCAGTGTGCGGTGTGAAGGCCGCATTGTACCGAAAGAACAATCACTTACGAACCGGCCGCCACTGGATTTTCGGGAGTGGACTGATTACCATGCTGGCCTTTTTGGGCTCGCGCTGGCCGTTCTCTGCCGCCAGTCGGGGTCATACCCAGCCGCCGCCGGCGGCGTGACCGCAGCGGGAGAACCGTGTCTTGAGCGCACCGACCAGGGAACCTCTGATCCACAGGGCGACAGAGCCCCTGCCAATTGTCACCGAGGCCCGGCCCGAGACCGCGCGGCGGCCCCTGCGCATCGCCCTGCTCGGCTATCGCAGCGATCCCTTCAGCGGCGGCCAGGGGGTGTACATCAAGTACCTGAGCAGGGCGCTGCTGGACGCGGGACACCGGGTGGACGTGATCTCCGGCCCGCCCTACCCCCAGCTCGACCCGCGAGTGCGCCTGATCGAACTGCCGAGCCTGGACCTGTTCGAAAATGGCCTGCTGTCGCTGCGCCCCGGTCAGTTGCGCTCCTGGAGCAATATCGTGGAGTGGCTGAGCAAGCTGAGCGGGGGCTTTGCCGAACCCCTGACCTTCGGCCGCCGGGCGGTCAGGTACCTGCGCCGCCACCGCCACCAGTACGACCTGATACACGACAACCAGAGCCTCAGCTACGGGATGCTCAAACTGCAACGGATGGGACTGCCGCTGGTAACCACCCTGCACCATCCCATCACCAACGACCTGCGCATCGCCGTGGCGGCGGCTCCCCGCTGGTGGCAGAAACTGATGATCTACCGCTGGCACTCCTTCCTGCTGATGCAGCGGCGGGTGGTGCGCCGCCTGCACAACATCGTCACGGTATCGGAGTGTTCGCGCCAGGACATCGCCCGGGATTTCGGCATTCAGCCGGCCGGCATCCAGGTGATACCCAACGGCATCGACAGCGGGGAGTTTCGGCCCCTGGCCACGGTGGAGCGCAGGCCGCTGCGGCTGATGGCCACCGCCTCGGCGGACCAGCCGCTCAAGGGCCTGCGGTACCTGTTGCGCGCCTATGCCCGCCTGCTGCCCCGCTACCCGGCGCTGGAACTGCTGGTGGTCGGCAAACCGCAGTCCGGCGGCGGCACCGAAACGCTGCTGCGGCGGCTGGGGGTGGCGCAGCGGGTACGGTTCGTGAGCGCGATCAGCACCGAACGACTGGTCCGGTACTACGCCGAGGCCACCGTGGCGGTGGTGCCCTCGGTGTACGAGGGATTCGGGTTGCCCGCCGCCGAGGCCATGGCCTGCGGGGTGCCGGTGGTGGCGACCCGCGGCGGCGCGCTGCCCGAAGTGGTGGGCGACGCCGGGGTGCTGGTGCCGGTGCACGACGTGGCGGCCCTGGCGCGGGAGATCGGCGCGCTGCTGGACGACCCGCGGCGGCGCCGGGAACTGGGGGCGCGGGGACGGCGGCACATCCACCGAAATCTGTCCTGGGAACGGACCGCCCGGCGCATGACAGACTACTATTACCAGGTGCTGGACCGTGCAAACGGTTGATTACCGCCACCTGCCGTTGCGCCCCGGGGACCGCTTGCTGGACCTGGGCTGCGGCGAGGGACGCCACGTGATTTTTGCCTATGCCCAGGCGCCGGTGCACGCCGTGGGCGTGGACCTCGACTTCGACGAGTTGCTCGCCACCAGCGAGAAATTCCGCGACTGGGAACAGCCGTGGCACCCCCAGCGAAGTTTCAGCCTGGCCGCGGCCACCGCCCTGTGCCTGCCCTTCGCCGACGACAGCTTCGACCGGGTAATCTGTTCCGAGGTGCTGGAACACATCCCCGACTACCGGGCGGCGCTGGCCGAAATCCGCCGCGTGCTGCGCCCCGGTGGCCTGTTGTGTACCTCGGTGCCGCGGCGCTGGCCGGAGCGGGTGTGCTGGGCTCTGAGCGAAGACTACCACCGGGTTCCGGGTGGCCACGTGCGCATATTCCGGGATGCCGAGTTGTGTGAGCAGATCGAGCAACTGGGCTTTCGGTGCTACCGGCGCCACTGGGCCCACGCCCTGCACTCCCCCTACTGGTGGCTGCAATGCCTGTTGTGGTCCCGCCGGGAACGGAGCCGGCTGCTGCGCCTGTACCATCGCCTGCTGGTCTGGGACCTGATGGCGCGGCCCTGGCTGACCCGCACCCTGGAGCGCCTGCTGAACCCGCTGCTGGGCAAGAGCGTGGTCAGGTACTTTCGCTGCGAGGCCGCCTGATGTCCGGCCTGTATCTCAGCCGCGGGCTGTTCCCGCACGACTTTCTGCGGCCCACGGTGGAGTTCCTGCTGGACACCCAGCGGGACGACGGGGAGATCCCCTGGTTCGCGGGGGGGCACAGCGACCCCTGGGACCACGTCGAGGCCGCCATGGGGCTGAGCGTCGGTGGCGAATGCGGCGCCGCGGTCAAGGCCTACCGCTGGCTGGTGCGAACCCAGTTGGCGGACGGCAGTTGGTGGGCGGGCTACCGCGGGGCCGAAGTGGACAACGGCGAGCGCCGGGAAAGCAACTTTGTGGCCTATTTCGCCACCGGCGTCTGGCACCACTACCTGATTACCGGGGACCGGAATTTCCTGCGGGAGATGTGGCCGGCACTGGAGCGGGCGATGCGCTTCGTGCTGTCCCTGCAAACCGAACACGGGGACATTCACTGGGCCGTGGACGCGGCCGGCCGGCCCCGCCAGGACGCCCTGCTGACCGGCTGCTGTTCCATCTACAAGAGCCTGGAATGCGCTCACAATATCGCGGTCACCCTGGGGCGGCCACGTCCGCAGTGGCTGGTGGCGCGCAACCACCTGGGCACGGCCCTGCGCTACCTGCCGCAGCGCTTTGACCGCACCTGGGAAAGCAAGGCGCGCTATTCCATGGACTGGTTCTACCCGGTACTGGCCGGGGTTCTGCCGCCGGCGCAGGCGCGCGCGCGGCTGGCCGGGCGCTGGCACGAATTCGTCGAGGACGGCCTGGGTTGCCGCTGCGTCGCGGACCAGCCCTGGGTGACGGTGGCGGAGAGCTGCGAACTGGTGCTCGCCCTGCTGGCTGCCGGGGAGCACGCCCAGGCGGTGGAACTGTATAGCTGGCTGCACCGCTGGCGCAGCGACGACGGTTCCTACTGGACCGGCTACCAACTGGCCGAGGACCTGCTGTGGCCGGACGAGAAGCCCACCTGGACGGCGGCGGCCATCCTGCTGGCAGCCGATGCCCTGAGCGAGTACAGCCCGGCCTGCCGGTTGTTCCGGCAGGTGCAGTTGCTGGACTACGCCCGGGACGATGGGCGGCGGCTACAGCCGGCGTAGCAGGGCCAGCGACTCCACCTGTTCGATCAATTCAAACCGGCCCGATTCCAGGGCCTGCCGGTAGATGGTGAACGGCGCCTGACCGCCCTGGGCGGGGTCCGGGAAGACGTCGTGTATCGCCAGTATGCCGCCGCGCAGCACGTGCCCGGACCAGCAGCGGTAATCCGTCAGGGCCGCGTCCAGGCTGTGTCCGCCATCGATGAACAGCATGGACAGGGCAATGGTCCAGAAGCGCGCAGCGCGTTCCGAACTGGCCACGATCGGCACCACCCAATCCTCCAGCCCGGCGCGGTGCAGGTTGCGGCGAAATTCGCCGAGGGAATCGTGCCGCTGCTGCTGGGGGTCGTACAGGTCGGGGTCGTGGAACTCTTCTCCCGGCTGGTGTTCCTCCGAGCCCCGGTGGTGGTCCAGGGCGAACAACAGGCTGTTCTGCCGGCGGCAGGCCAGGCCCAGGCAGATGCTGGATTTGCCGCAGTAGCTGCCGATTTCCAGCACCGGCCCGCGGCCGCAGATGTCGAGGGCGGCCCCATACAGCGCGGCGGCCTCGGCGTCGGCCAGAAAGCCCTTGACCTGATGCCAGTCGCGGGGTGGTGTGAAGGTGGTCACTGCTGCCCCGCTGGCGGCGGGCCGGAGCCGCGCCCCGGAACTATTCGGAGCCCGGGTAGGGTGTGCCGGTGCGCCGGCTGGCGGTGGGAGCCGGTGGCGGCGTCAGGTGCCGCTCCAGTTCATACACGTCTTCCGGGCTGAGTATGCCGGCCCGGTTCTTCAGCCGCAGGTGGTTGGCAATGTAGTCGTAGCGCGCATTGGCATAGTCGCGTTTGGCGGCATACAGGGTATTCTGGGCGTCCAGCACATCGACGATATTGCGGGTGCCGACCTCGTAGCCGGCGGTGGTGGCGTCCAGCGCGCTCTGGGAGGAGACGATGCTCTGCCGGCGCGCCGCCACCCGCGCCACATCGCTGACCACGGTCATGTGCAGGGAGCGGGTGTCGGTGACGATGTTGCGCATCAGGTTGACGCGGCTCTCCAGGGCGGCAATGTAGTTCTGGGCGGCGCGACGGCGGCCGGCGCTGATGGCGCCACCGTGGAACAGCGGCACATCCACCCGCAACTGGATGCTCTCCCGTTCCTCGTCGCTGCCCGGGTCGACGTCAAAAATCGATGGCGGGTCGCGCCGCAGGTCGCCCTCGGTCTCGTAATCCGAATAGGCCAGCACCGCGCGCACGCTGGGCAGGTGCAGTGCCCGGCTGGCTTTGGCGGATTGCCGCGCGGCCTGCTCGGCGTGGCGGGCGGCACGCAACCGGTAGTTGTTTTCCAGGGCAAAATCCACCCAGTCCCGGCGCGTTTCCGGATCGGGTTTGAGCACCGCGAACTCTTCGCCAAGCTGATAGAGGTTGGCATGGTACTGGCCGGTGAGTACCGACAGCCGCTCCAGGGCCACATTGACGTCGTTTTCATCGGTGATGCGATTGACCTGGGAGAGGTCGTAGGCGGCCTGGGCTTCGTGCACGTCGGTGATCGCCGTCAGGCCCACTTCAAAGCGCTGCCGGGTCTGCTCCAGGTGGCGCTGGAAGGCGCGTTCGCGGGCCAGTGACGACTGCAGGCTGTCCTGGGCGCGCAGCACGCCGAAGTAGGTTCCCACCACGCGCTCGATCAGGTCCTGCTGGTCCGCGGCGAAGGTGGCCTGGGCCTGTTTGCTGGTGCTCGCCCCGGCCTGGAAGCTGAACCAGGCGGGCAGGTCGAAGAGGGGCTGGTTGAGGGATATCTGGTAGCCCTGGCGGTCCACGTCAGTGGTGGTGGCGCTCCGTTGGATTATAAATTCGTTGTTCATCCGGTCGAAGGTCGGGTTGTTCGACGCCGTATCGGTGTTGGAGTCGGTGTAATCGTAGTTGGCGTCGACCCGGGGCAGGAGTGCGGCCCGGCTGAGGTTGCGGGCTTCGGCGTCCGCCAGGTAGCGGGCTTTCAGGGACTTGAGCTGGGCGTCGTTGACGAGGGCCAATTCGTAGACTTCACCGAGCTTGTCGGCGCCGGCGGCGGCCGCGACGAAGGTCAACAGCAATCCGGACAGGGCAGGTGCACGAAACTTCATATGGCAGTTCCTTGGTGGGGAAACGGGAACCGGGCGGAGTGCCACGAGACCGTGGCTATCATATCCTGTCACCGGACGCGATAGAAACCCCCGCACGGCGCGTGACGGGACCGATGCGCGCCGGCGGCCCCGCCGTTGACGATTCTGAACCGCCCGCGATTGCCAGCGCCATGGTAGATGCTACACTTTGGGTCTGAATGGCTGTAGCAGCCGTCGGCGGCCCACCGGGGCGCGCCGGGAAACCTTGCTGGGGAGCCTGAGCTTGAACCAGAAGCAAGCCCGATACTCGGTTGATCTGTCGGCCCTGCAGGCGACCTGCGAGGCCAACTACCTGCGTCTGATGCGGCTGATACCCACCTACGAGACCAGCAACTACCGGGAATTCAGCCTGGCCGATGGCCAGCGGGTGCGCATGGATGTGGTGCAGCGCTGCCGCTATACCACCACCCTCAAGATCCAGCAGTACGGGGCGCCCGGCTTCTGGCTGGCGGCGCCGCGCTTCGAGGTGCGGGTGTACCACGATGTGCGCATGGCGGAGGTCACCAGCTTTCTGACCCAGCGCAACCCGGCGCCGCGCTACCGCTACCCCAACCCCAGGATGCATGCCCGCGACGAAAAAATGCAGCAAAACCTGTTCCTCGCACAATGGCTGAGTCACTGTCTGGCCCAAGGCGTCAGCGGGGAGGGCCTGGCGCTGCCCGGCTGCACGACGTGAACCCGGCGGTGCGCGAACTGCAGGCGGTGGCCGAGCCGTTGCGGGTGGTGCAGATCACCGATATGCACCTGGGCGAGCGCGAGGGCAGCACGCTGCTGGGCCTGGACACGGATTTCAGTCTGCAGCAGGTGATCGAACTGGCCCGCGAGCAGCGCGGGCCCTGCGACCTGGTGCTGGCCACCGGAGATATTGCGGACCACGGCGGCGCCGCGGCCTACCATCGCGCACGCCGCTACCTGCAGCGACTGGGCGGGGAAACCTTCTGGCTGGCGGGCAATCACGATGAGCTGGAGGAGTTGGAACAGGTACTGGGGGAGCGGGGCTCGCTGGTGCGGGTGGTATACGCCGGCAACTGGCAGGTGGTGCTGCTCAACTCGCGGATTGCCGGCGAAACCGGCGGCGAACTGGGAGCGGAGGAAATCGACTGGCTGCAGCACTGCCTGGAGGAATCCGCGGCGCGGGGCCTCCACAGCCTGGTGTGTCTGCACCACCAGCCCCTGCCCATGGGTTCGGCCTGGATCGATGAGCAGATGGTGCTCGACCGGGAGCAGTTTCTCGCGGTGATCGATCGACACCCCCAGGTGCGGGGTGTGCTCTGGGGCCACGTCCACCAGAGCCTGGACCACACCCGCGGCCAGGTGCGGATGATGTCCACCCCTTCCACGTGCGTCCAGTTTGCCCCTGCCCACGACGACTTCAAGGTGGATACCGCCAACCCGGGCTACCGCTGGCTGGACCTGTACCGCGACGGCCGCATGGAAACCGCGGTGGTCCGGGTCCAGGGCATCGATTTTGCGGTGGACCTGGAATCGAGAGGGTACCGCTAGGTGACGACAACTCGGGCATGAACGATTACACGGCGCAGGACATCGAGGTTCTCACCGGACTGGAGCCGGTGCGCAAGCGACCCGGCATGTACACCGACACCACCCGCCCCAACCATCTGGCCCAGGAGGTGATCGACAACAGCGTGGACGAGGCCCTGGCCGGCTTCGCCAAAGAAATTTCCCTGGTGCTGCACGGGGACGGCTCGGTGACGGTGACCGACGATGGCCGGGGGATGCCGGTGGACCAGCACCCGGAGGAGAACAAGCCGGGGGTCGAGGTGATCCTTACCGCCCTGCACGCCGGCGGCAAGTTTTCCAACAAGAACTACCAGTTCAGCGGCGGCCTGCACGGCGTCGGGGTATCGGTGGTGAATGCGCTGTCCAGCAAGCTGGAAGTAAGCATCCGCCGCGATGGCAAGGTGCACCGCATGCGGTTCCGCGACGGCGAAACCATCAGCCCGCTGGAGGTGGTGGACCGCTGCGGGGTTCGCAACACCGGCACCTCTCTCACGTTCAGCCCGGACCCGCAGTATTTCGACTCGGTCAAATTCTCGGTGTCGCGGCTCAAGCACGTGCTGCGGGCCAAAGCCGTGTTGTGTCCCAGGCTGCTGGTAAAGTTCCGGGACGAGGCCAACGACGCCGACGAGACGTGGTACTACGAAGACGGCCTCTCCGACTACCTGCAGGACGCCACCATCGACTACCCGGTGTTGCCCGAGCCGCCCTTCGTCGGCAGCTTCAGCGGCAGCAACGAAGCGGTGGACTGGGCGGTGCAGTGGCTGCCGGAGGGCGGGGAGGTGACTGCGGAGAGCTACGTCAACCTGATTCCCACCACCCTGGGGGGGACCCACGTCAATGGCCTGCGGTCGGGCCTGCTGGACGCCATGCGGGACTTTTGCGAGATCCGCAACCTGCTGCCGCGGGGGGTGAAGCTGGTGGCCGACGATATCTGGGACCGCTGTGCCTACGTGCTCTCCAGCAGGCTGGAAGAGCCGCAGTTTTCCGGGCAGACCAAGGAGCGGCTGAGTTCCCGCGAGGCGGCGGCCTTTGTCAGCGGGGTGGCCAAGGACGCCTTCAGCCTGTGGTTGAACCAGCACACCGAAGAGGCCGACCAGCTCGCCCGGATGTGCATAGACAGCGCCCAGAATCGCCAGCGCAGCTCGCGCAAGGTGGTGCGCAAGCGGGTTGCGGTGGGCCCCGCCCTGCCCGGCAAGCTGGCCGACTGCTCCGGCCAGGAGAGCGAGCGGGGGGAGTTGTTCCTGGTGGAGGGGGACTCGGCGGGGGGCTCGGCAAAACAGGCCCGCGACCGGGAGTTCCAGGCCATCCTGCCCCTGCGCGGGAAGATTCTCAACACCTGGGAGGTGGACTCCCAGGAGATACTCGCCTCCCAGGAGGTGCACAATATCTCGGTGGCTTTGGGCATCGACCCGGCCAGTGAAGACCTGTCCGCCCTGCGCTACGGCAAGGTCTGCATTCTGGCCGACGCCGATTCGGACGGCCTGCACATCGCCACCCTGATCTGCGCGCTGTTCGTGCGCCACTTTCCGGCCCTGGTGAGGGACCAGCGGGTCTTTGTCGCGGTGCCGCCGCTGTACCGGATCGACGTGGGCAAGAAGGTGTTCTACGCTCTGGACGAGTCGGAAAAACAGGGCATCCTGGACCGGATCGAGGCGGAGAAACTACCCGGCAAGGTGAGCGTGCAGCGCTTCAAGGGCCTGGGTGAAATGAACCCGATTCAGCTTCGTGAAACCACCATGGACCCGGATACCCGGCGCCTGGTTCGGCTGGTGATGGAGGCGGGAGACGGCACTGACCAGGCGCTGGATCTGCTGTTGGCCAGGAAGCGGGCCCCGGACCGCAAACTCTGGCTGGAACAATGTGGCGACCAGGCGGAAGTGATCTGACGCGATTCCGTCATGCCGGGCCTGACCCGGCGTCCAGTTAGGGGGGCGTCACTGCATCAGCTATGCTCCGCCTCTGCGTGGCCGTGGGCAGTATCTGCCGAATGGTGGCGTTGGCAATCGAGCGGTCTGCCAATGCAGCATACGTTCATCCCGAGCCACGCTTTATGAGGCTTCGCATACTGATCCAGCGCCGCCCCTGCCGCTGAGCGTCGAAACAACCCCCGAATGCTCTGTCGCCACAGGGTGCTGGTGAGGGGGGCCGGAATGACTAAGGGGAGGCCGGTTTGGCGGTGGGGGTTTCCAGCCGCTGCACGCCGATGGCGGCGGCGCCGGGGCGGCGAGGGTCGGCGGCACCGAAATAGACGCCGTCGGACCACATGATCGATTGCACACTGCCCATGGTCCGGACCAACTCAACCTGGTGGCCGCGTGCTTCGAGCAGGCGGATGGTATCGGGGCTGAATCCGGGTTCCAGTTGCAGCCGGTCGGGCAGCCACTGGTGGTGCATGCGCGGCGCGTGATTGGCGGCCGCCAGATTCATCCGGTGATCGATGAGATTGACGATCTGCTGCAGAACGGTGGTGATGATGCGGCTGCCTCCGGGGCTGCCGGTGACCACCCAGGGCTTGCCGTCCCGGAGAATCATGGTGGGCGTCATGGAACTCAGGGGGCGCTTGCCCGGCTGAATGGAGTTGGCGTCGCCGCCGAGCAGGCCAAAGGCATTGGGCACCCCCGGCTTGGCGGCAAAATCCGCCATTTCGTTGTTCAGCAACATCCCGGTGCCGGGGACCACGATCCCCGAGCCGAAGGAAAAATTCAGGGTATAGGTGTTGGCAACCGCATTTCCCCACTGGTCCATGACGGAAAAATGCGTGGTGTCCCGGCTTTCCCCGGCCGGCGCCTGGCCGGGCTTCACTTCGCTGGAGGGACGGGCTTCGGCGAGGGAAATCCGCTCCACCAGTTGCGCGGCGTACCCCCTGGAAGTCAGCCAGGCCAGCGGCACCGGGTAGTAGTCCGGGTCACCCAGGTGTTCGCTGCGGTCGGCGTAGGCCAGGCGCGCGGTTTCGGCCAGCAGGTGCACGCTGTCGGCACTGCCGGCACCCATTTCCGCCAGGGGAAAGTGCTGCAGAACGTTCAGCATCTGGGCGATATGCACCCCGCCGGAACTCGGTGGCGGCATGGACACCACCTGGTAACCGCGATAGTCGGCACTGACCACGGGGCGCTCCAGTGCCCGGTAGGCAGCCAGGTCCTGCAGCGTAATCAGGCCATCGTTGGCGGCCATGTCGGCGGCGATGCGGGCCGCTATCGGGCCCGTGTAGAACGCCGCCGGACCCTGCTCGGCAAGGGTCTGCAGGGTGCCGGCCAGATCGGCCTGGCGCAGCACTTCACCGGCCTCGTAGGGGCGGCCCCCGGGGGCGTAGTAGGCGGCGGCGGTGGCCGGGTGGCGGGTCAGCCGCTCGCGCTGGGTCCTGAAGATTTCCGCCTGGTCCCAGGGCACCTCGAATCCGTCCCGGGCCAGGGCAATGGCCGGTTGCAGCACCTCGGCCCAACTCATGCTGCCATAGCGTTCCAGGGCAAGGGCCAGGCCGGCGACGGTGCCGGGGACACCGGCCGAACGGTGGCTGAACATCTCCGCCTGGGTATCGACCCGGCCAAAAACGTTGAGAAACAGGTCCCGGTGGGCCGCCGCCGGCGCCATTTCCCGATAGTCGATGGCGATGTTGCTGCCGGTCTCCGCCAGGTGCAGCAGCAGGAAACCGCCGCCACCCAGGTTGCCGGCCCGGGGGTGGGTCACTGCCAGGGCCATGGCGGTGGCAACGGCGGCATCCACCGCGTTGCCGCCGCGGCGCAGGATATCGGCGCCGGCTGCACTGGCCAACTGCCGTTGACTGACCACCATGCCGTGACGGGCAATGACCGGCTGCTGGATGGCGTCGTAGCGAATCAGCGGCGGACGCTCGGCGGCGGGGGCCGCGCCGGCGCCGAGAACGATGGACAGCAGCAGTGCCGACAACAGGGGCTGACGGAGGCGTTTCAGGATCATGGCGGTGTACTCGGTGCAAAAACGGGCGACAGTATACTGATCGGCGGCAGCGAACGTAATCGCGGCGGCGGTGGCGCAGGCCGATGCCTCCCACCGCCCGGCCGGGCTCATTGCAGATCCCGGTACAACTGCCGCACCGCCGGGTTGGCCGGCTGCAACCGGTACAGTTCCCCGGCGTAGCGCCGCGCCTCGGCCAGGCGCCCGTCCTCCCTGCAGTAGTCGGCCAGGGCCAGGAGAATCTCCGGGTTTTCCGGGGCTTCGTCATACACCTCCTGCAACTGCCGGATGGCGTCGGCGGTGGCGCCGCTGTCGTGCAGGGCAATGGCGTAGACGTAACGGTAGCGGGTCGCACCGCCCTCCAGTTGCGCGGCGCGCCGCAGATGGGCCAGCGCCTGTCCGGGCTGGCCGGCACGGGTCTCCAGCAGGCCCAGTGCATGGTGGGCGGCGGGCTCCCGGGGAGAGACGGTGATGGCCCGCTGCAGCAACTCCCGCGCCTCGGAGTCCCGCTGCAGGGCGCGGTACAGATCGGCCAGGCTCAACAGCGCCGCCGGCGAATGGGGGTCGATCCGCAGCGCCTGCAAATGGGCGCTCTCGGCCTGCTGCCACTGCCGGCGGGCCCGGTGGAAAGCCGCCAACTGCAGTTGCACTCCCGGCAGGTCCGCATCCCGATGCAGCACCTGCAGGTACTCGGAGTGCAGCGCGCTGACCCGCCCGACCTGTTCGGGGGCCAATTGGGCCAGCGGCAGTTCCGCCAGCAGGGGAGCAAGTTCCATGCGCACCGCCCGCGAGGGGTCTGCCAGCAGCGGCTGCAACACCTGCCAGCGCTGTTGCAGGGGCAGGAATTCCAGGGCACGCACCGCCGCCATGCGCAACATCGGATCGGCGGATTGCAGCAGCAGGCGGGCACTGTTCCAGCTCTCGCGGCCACCGAACCGCCCCAGGGCGGTCATGGCGGTAGCGCGCCGGATCACCGCCTCATCGTCGTCCCGGACCAGTTGCCCCAGGGCCGGGACGGCGCGGGCATCCCCGGCCCGGGCCTGGGCCAGGGCCCGGGCCGGGTGGGTGGCGGTATCGCCAAAGCGTTGACCCCAGCGGGCCAGCGCGGCCAGTGCCCAGTCGGGCTGCCGCTCCCGGTGGCACTGGTTGCAGGCGTTGGGGGTCCCCAATGCCACGCTCAGGTCCGGCCGCGGAATGCGCATACTGTGATCCCGGCGCGGGTCCACTTCCATGTAGACGGTTTCCGGCATGTGGCAGTTGGCGCAGAGGCTGCCGCTGGAACCCGCCGGATGGTGATGGTGGCTGGGGGCGTCGAACACCGCGGCGCGATGACACTGGGCGCACACGGCATTACCCGGCGCCCGCAACTGGTTGTCGTGGGGGTGGTGACAGTCACTGCAAACCACCCCGGCCCGGTACATCTTGCTCTGCAGGAAGGAGCCGTAGACGTAGACTTCGTCCAGAATCTGTCCGTCGGGGTGGTACAGCGGCGCCTCCAGCAGGCTGGGCCGATGGCTGTCGAGCAGGGGCCTGCCGTGCCGGTACTCGCCCAGGTCGGCGCGCCGGGAGTGGCAGCGGCCACAGCTGTCCACCTGTACCGGGGCGGCGGTGGCCGGCGCCGCCAGATTGGTGGCGGTGTGCTGCCCCGGCGCGAGGCGCCACTGCCCGGTGGCCGCCAGCGCCACCGGAAAACCGGCGTTGCCGGCGGCATCGAGGCGGTCGGCGCGGGCACTGTCGACGTGGCTCCGGCCGGGACCGTGGCAGGCTTCACAGGCCACGTCGAGTTCCGACCAGGTGGTGCGGTAGCTGAGAGAGCCGGGGTCCGGGTTCTTCTGCAGGTTGGTGCTGTGGCATGCGGCGCAGCGGCTGTTCCAGTTGTGCCAGGGACCGCTCCAGTGCAGCGGATCGGCGGCGTCGATGGCCTGCCCGGGATAGAGGTGAAACCAGCGCTGACCGCCGGCATCCGCCGGGCGACTGTCCCAGGCGATACTGAGGGCGTTGAGGCGCCCGCCCGGCAGTGCCAGCAGGTACTGCTGCAGGGGATACACGCCGAAGGTGTATTCCACGGGGTACTCCCGCAGTTCCCCGGTGGGTCCGTCGGTGCGCACCCGGAAGGCCGTTCCATCGCGAAAAAAGCGGCTCTCGACGCCGTTGTAGTGAAAGCGGGCGTCGTCGAAATCACCCAGCACCGTGGCCTCGGTAGCCCGCTGCATGGCCAGGTCGTGGTGGGATCCCTGCCAGTCGCGATACTGCTGTCGATGGCAGCCCGCGCACACTTCGGCACCGACAAAACCGGCGGCGGGTTGCATCCTGGGGCTCGCGCCGGGAGCGACGGGGCTCTCCGCCGGGGTGGCGGCGGAGCACAGCAGCGCGGCCAGCAGCAGCCAGGGCCGCGCCGGGCCGCCGGGGGCGAGCGCCGGGTTCATTGCGAATGGCGCTGCGTCGGCGAGTCGCGACGCAGCGCGGGAACGCATTCGAAATAAAAGGCGAAGCGGCGCCGCAGTTCCTCCTGGCCGACGCCGAAGTCGCCCTCCAGGTCGTAGACGATGCGCCCCTCCTTGCCGCGGGGATGGGCGTCGCGATAGGCCTGCAACTGGCCGCGGGCGCGGGTGGTCATGGCCAGCCCGGCAACGCGATAGACCCGTTCCACCATGGCCAGGTCGTCGGCCATGAATTCCGGGAACGCCACATCGATGCTGTGCCGGGCCGCTATCCGGCCGCGGTCGCGCACCCAGGCGCGCAGCAGGTGCTCGACCCGGTCCGTCCAGTAGTCGAGCAGTTGCGCCGGCTCGACCCGATGGCGGGTCATGCGGTGGCCGTAGGCGAGCATGGTGATGGCGGACTGTATGACCTCCACCGGGTCGCGGTGGGTGAAGACGACGCAGGCATCGGGAAACACCCGCTGCAGGACGGTCAGTTGCTCCATGTGTTGCGGGCACTTGAGAACCCAGCGCCGGGGGCCGCGCCGCCACTGCAGGATTTTCAGCACGGTCTTCATGTACTGGTAGTGGGGGGTCTGGTCGCTGCTGTAGTAGTAGTCGCGCCAGCCGGGAGAGGGCGTCAGCCACTCGTAGTTGTAGGACGCGAAATCCGGGCCCATCAGCTCCAGTTCTTCGTGAATGTGATCGGGATTCATGGGGTGCATGGCGGCCAGCAGGGGGCTGCTGAGCCGCATGTTCTGCCAGTCCTGCTCGGTGCGCTGCCAGCGGGCGTCGCGCTGGTCGTCGGTGGCGGGTTCACCGGGGCGCGGCAGGGGTTCGCAGGCCTCCCACAGGGGCAGCGAGCGAAAGCGCCGGTCCGCCGCCATCAGGTTGAGCAGATGGGTGGTGCCGGAGCGGGGCAGGCCCGCCACGATCACGGGTTTGCGGATTTTCTGCCGGTGTATTTCGGGGTGCCGGCGCAGGCAATCCTGTATCAGCAGCCGCGAAGTGGCGTGCTGCACCAGTTTGTTGAACAACTGCAGGCGGCCGATGCCAGCCAACCCGGTGTCGCTGCTCCATTCGCCGGTCAGGCGCCCGAGGCGTTCCAGGAAGTCGTCGGCGCCGAAATCGTCACAGCCGGCATTTTGCCTGGCCTGCGCCAGCACCGCGTCGACGCTCAACTCGATGGGCAGCGATTCGGCGTACTCCCGGGCTGCCTGCTGTATTTCGGTCAGTTCCGGCCGCGCCAGGTCTTCGATTCGGATTTGTGCGTTTTTCACTAAAAAAGTTATCGATTATTAATATAAACAGTTATAATAAAAAGAGAGTATATGATCACTTTTATGCTGTGACCAAGTTATCCAAAGGCCAGCGCTCCCGGCAGAGAATCCTCGCTGCGGCGCTGCCGGTATTTGCCGCCGAGGGCTGCGAAGGGGCCAGCCTGCGCCGCATCGCCATGGCGGCCCAACTCTCGGAACCGGCGCTGTACCGTCACTTTACCAACAAGCGGCAGTTGTATCGACAGGTATTGCGTGGGGTGGCGGCCAGCCTGCAACAATGTCTGCTGCGGTCCCTGGAGGGAGCCCGGCGGCCGGCGGACCTGGTGTCGGTGGTGGATGGGCTGCTGCTGCTCATGGAACAGAACCTGCCCCTGGCCGCCCTTACCCAGCAACTGCTGGCGGCGGGGCCCGACGGCGCCACCAGCGAGCTGTTCCAGCACTGGGCCGGGAACTGCAGCAAACTGGGCCTGGCGGATCATCCACCCGGCAGCCACGCGCTGCGCCTGCTGAGCCTGCTCAGCCTGTGCGCCGCCAACTGCCTGGCCCGGGAGGGTCTGGTGGCGGCCTGGGGTGAAGCGAATTACCAGCGCCACATCGCCCCGTTGCAACGGCAGCAGATGTGCCTGTTGCTGCAACAATAAAGATCTTCCGGCGACAGAGCATGGAGACATCCGCAGAGGGGCGGCGCTTACTGAGCCAGTGCCCATGCTCCTTCATCCGGTGGTGGTTCTCGATTACCATGGCGGGCCGTGCAACGAGGGCCCGGCGCAATGCGAATCGGCATCCTGAAAACCGATCAGGTACATCCCGCCCTGGTGGAGGGGTTCGGCGAATACCCGGACATGTTCATGGAACTGCTGGGCGCGGTGGACCCGGAGCTGGAATTCGCAGTGTACGAGGTGACCGAAGGCGAATTTCCCGAGCACCTGCACGCCGCCGACGCGTGGCTGATCACCGGCAGCAAATTCAGCGCCTACGAAGACCAGCCGTGGATTCAGCGGCTGGGCGAACTGGTGCGGCAACTGCACCGGGAGCGCAGGAAACTGGTGGGAATCTGCTTCGGGCACCAGGTGGTGGCCCAGGCCCTGGGCGGCAGGGTGGAGAAATCAGCGCGCGGCTGGGGCGTGGGCGTACACACGGCGTGTTTCAGCCGCATACCCGGCTGGCACGACCACGGCGCAGCGGAATTCAAGCTGCTGGTGAGCCATCAGGACCAGGTGACCGAACCGGCCCCCGGCATGGAAGTCCTGGCCGGCAGCGACTTCTGCGAAAACGCGGTGTGCCAGTCCGGGCAGCACATTCTCACCTTTCAGGGCCATCCCGAGTTCGTCACCGGCTTTTCAGAGCAACTGCTCGATCTGCGCCGCGAAACCATCGGCGAGGACCGCTACCGGACCGGGATGGAGTCCCTGTCCCAGCTTCCCGAAGGCGAGCGGGTGGCGCGCTGGATCGTGAATTTCCTGCACCAGCCAGCCGCGTAACGCGATCGCGTCTCGCCGCTCAGGCGGCGGCTTTTCTGGCCTTGCGCAAAGTCTCGTAGGCGGCCTGGATTTCCTGGGCTTTCTCGGTGGCCAGCTTGATCATCGATTCCGGTACGCCCTGGGCAATCAGCTTGTCCGGGTGGTACTCACTCATCAGCCGGCGGTAGGCCTGCTTGAGGCTGCGGTCGTCGCAGTCGGGACTCACCCCCAGGGCGCGGTAGGCTTCGGCTTCCAGGTCGTGGCGCCGCGGCGCGGCCTGCTGATACTG
>CAZUGZ010000024.1:0-15069 GCA_964620555.1 uncultured Alteromonadaceae bacterium | reverse complement strand
CTGGTGCTGCTGATGAAAACTCTGCTGGGCCCGGGCCATCTGCAACAGGCGCAGAAACGCCTGGCTGCTGAAGCCGAGACCGGCGGCACAGTTGCGCAGCACCTGCTGTTCCTGGTCGTCGATATCGCCATCGGCCTGGGCCATGGTGATCAGGAACAGCAACAGCGTATGCTGGACCCGGGATTGACCCCGGGTCGCCTCGCGGATGCGCTCCAACAGGGGTTCGGGTTGAAAACCGGGTGCGGCGCCGGCCTTGAAATAGTCGATGGCCTGCTGCCGCTGGGCGGCGGTCATCTGCAGTTGCGCCATGATCTGCTCGGCGTGGCTCACCTCGGCCTGGCTGACCCTGCCATCGGCCTTGGCTATCTGCCCCAGCAGACTGAAACAGCCTTCGAAGAACAGCTCGCGCATTTGCCCCGTCTGCCGGGGATTGCCAAAGTGCGCCGAAGTGCGCAGACCGCGGTCGAACAGGTTGCCGATCAGCAGCCCGATCAGCAGCCCGGGGAAGCCGAACATCAAATAGCCGATCAGGCCGGCCAGCAATTTTCCGTAAAACATGTCTCCGCCCGTTGCACGCCGCCGCCAGAGGGCCGCGGCGAGCGGGTATTATGCCGTCTGCAGAGCAGCTATAATAGCCCGCTTTTTCCCCCAGGCGGGCCCATCCGGTGCCAGGTTCAAAGCAGGAAACCAACACTTTTCAAGGGCTTGTCCAGGCACTCCAGCAGTTCTGGGCGGACCGGGGTTGCGTGCTGCTGCAACCGCTGGACCTGGAGGTCGGGGCCGGCACCTTTCACCCCGCCACCTTTTTGCGCGCCATCGGCCCGGAAACCTGGAATGCCGCCTACGTGCAGCCCAGCCGCCGCCCGGCGGACGGGCGTTACGGAGAGAACCCGAACCGCCTGCAGCACTACTACCAGTTCCAGGTGCTGCTGAAACCGGCGCCGGACGCGATTCAGGATATCTACCTGGAGTCACTGGCCTGGCTGGGGGTGGATGCCGGCGTCCACGATATCCGCTTCGTGGAAGACAACTGGGAATCACCCACCCTCGGCGCCTGGGGACTGGGCTGGGAAGTCTGGCTGAACGGCATGGAAGTGACGCAGTTCACCTACTTCCAGCAGGTGGGGGGGCTCGAGTGCCACCCGGTGGCCGGAGAAATCACCTATGGCCTGGAGCGCATCGCCATGTACCTGCAGGGGGTGGACAGCGTCTACCAGTTGTCGTGGGCCGAGGGGCCCCACGGCCCGGTGAGCTACGGCGACGTACACCATCAGAACGAAGTGGAAATGTCCCGTTACAATTTTGAAGAGGCGGACCTGGAGCAGTTATTCCTCCAGTTCGATCACAGCGAGCGGGAGTGCCGGCGGCTGGTGGAAGGCGAGCCGAGCCTGCCCCTGCCGGCCTACGAACAGGTGTTGAAGGCTTCCCATGCCTTCAACCTGCTGGATGCCCGGCAGGCGCTTTCGGCAACGGAACGGCAACGCTACCTGCTGCGGGTGCGCAGCCTGGCCGGCGAGGTGGCCGGGGCCTGGTACCGGGCGCGCGCCGCCCTGGGTTTCCCCCTGGCGACCCCGGCCCTGCGCCGGGAAGCCCTGGCCGAAGAGGCGGCCGGGCAGGCATGAGCAGCAAACACCTGCTGATAGAAATCGGCACCGAGGAACTGCCGGCCCAGGGCCTGCGGCAACTGGCGCAGGACTTTGCCGACGGGGTGGCCGCCGGTCTGGCGGAGCAGCATCTGGAGCACGGCGAAAGCCACGTTTTTGCCAGCCCCCGGCGCCTGGCCCTGCACATCGAGGACCTGCAACTGCAGGCCGCCGAGCGCAGCGTGGAAGTGCTGGGCCCGCCGGAGGAGCGGGGCCGGGACGCGCAGGGACAGTGGACCCGGGCCGCCGAAGGGTTTGCCGCCACCCACGGGATGGAGGTCGACGCGCTGACCGTCACCAGCACCGCCAAGGGCCCGCGCCTGAGCGCGCGCCGCAGCGTGCCCGGGGTGCTGGCGGTGGACTGCCTGGAACAGGTCATCGGCACCAGCCTGGCCCGGCTGGCGGCGCCACGGCGCATGCGCTGGGGGGCGGAGCGCACGGAATTCATCCGCCCGGTGCGCTGGCTGGTGGTGTTATTGGGCAGCGCGGTGGTGCCCTGCCGGGTACTCGGCCAGGAGGCGGGCAATCGAACCCGGGGCCACCGGCTGCACCGCGTTGCCGCGCCGGTGGTGAAATCCCCGCAGCAATACGAGGCGACCCTGGAGCGCGCCGGGGTAGTCGCCAGCTTCGAGCGCAGGCGCGAGCAGATTCGCCAACAGGTAGAGGAGGCAGCCGCGAGCCTGCAGGGCCGCGCCGGCATCGACCCGGAGCTGCTGGACGAGGTGAGCGCGCTGGTGGAGTGGCCGCAGGCGCTGGGGGGGAACTTCGAGGAGAGCTTCCTGCAACTGCCCCCGGAAGTGCTGGTGCACGTACTGAAGAAACACCAGAAGTATTTTCCGGTGCTGGATGAGGCGGGCCAACTGCTGCCGCATTTCATCACCGTGGCCAACCTGGAAAGCCGGGACCCGGCCCAGGTGGTCAGCGGCAATGAACGGGTGATCCGGCCGCGACTGCGGGATGCGGAGTTCTTTTATGAAAGCGACCGCGAGCGGCCACTGGCGCAACGCGTCGAAGAGCTGAAGGGGGTGGTGTTTCAGCAGCAACTGGGTTCCCTGTACGACAAGACCCAGCGCCTGCTCGCGCTGGGCGGCGCCCTGGCCGGCCCACTGGGCGCCGAGGTGGCGCTGGTGGAACGCGCCGCGCTACTTTGCAAGACCGACCTGCTGACCCGGATGGTGGGTGAATTTGCCGATCTGCAGGGCACCGCCGGGCGCTATTACGCACTGCACGACGGCGAACCCCCGGCGCTGGCGCAGGCGCTGGAACAGCACTACTGGCCGCGGCACGCCGGCGCCCCCCTGCCGGAAACCCCGGCGGCAATGGCGCTGGCGATCGCCGACCGGCTCGACAGCCTGGTGGGGATATTCGGTATCGGCCAGGCCCCCACCGGCTCCCGCGACCCGTTCGCCCTGCGCCGCGCCGCGCTGGGCGTATTGCGCATCGCGGTGGCCGGCGAGCTGACGCTGGACCTGCGCCAGGGCATCGACCTGGCAATCCGGCAGTACCCGGCCGGCCTGTTGCGGGAGGACACGGGGACACAGGTATTCGCCTACCTGATCGAGCGCTTCCGGGCCTGGTACGAAGACCAGGACATCGCCCCGGAAGTGTTTCGGGCGGTGGCCGCCAAACAACTGTCGGCGCCGCTGGACATGCACCACCGGGTGCTGGCGGTGGAGGCATTCAGCAAACTGCCCCAGGCCCGCGCCCTGGCCGCCGCCAACAAGCGGGTCTCCAATATCCTGCAGCGGCAGGGCGGAGACGAGGTGGCTGCGGAAGTCCGCAGCGACCTGCTTCGGGAGCCGGCCGAACAACTGCTGGCCGAGGCGGTGGCGGCGGCGGGCGAGACCGCCGCGCAACTGGCGGCGGGGGGAAACTACCGGCAGTTGCTGACCGGGCTGGCCGAATTGCAGTCCCCCGTCGACCGCTTTTTTGACCAGGTGATGGTGATGACCGATGATCCGGCGCTGCGCGGCAACCGTCTGTGCCTGCTGCGGACCCTGCGCGAGCTGTTTCTGCAGGTGGCGGATATCTCCCAACTGCAGACGGGGTGAGCCGGACCCGCCTATTTCACCAAACTTCTGCTGCGAACGCCGATACCCTCGCTGTGACAGGGCGTGCTCGCTACAAACTCTGGTGAACTATGCGCGCTAAAACGGGAAGAACACGGGAATCAGGGCGATGGCCGCCACTGAGTAGACCAGCGACAGCGGCAGGCCGGCCCGGGTGTAGTCCCGGAATCGGTAGCTGCCCAGGTTTTGTACGATCAGGTTGGTGGTGTAGCCGTAGGGAGTGAGAAAACTGGCGCTGGCGCCGTAGGCCACCGCCATGACGAAGGGCATATGGTCGAGCCCGTAACTCTGGGCCAGCCCAAAGGCGATGGGAAAACTGAGGGCCGCCGCGGCATTGTTGGTCATCAATTCGGTCAGCAACAGGGTGAACAGGAAAATTCCCGCCACTGCCCCGTAGGGCCCCAATGCCGCCAGGTTATGGTGGAACGTATCGGCGATCAGCACCACCAGCCCGGAGTTGTTGAGCGCCTGGGACAGGCTCAGGGCAGAGGCGATGATCAGCCACAGCTCGAAGGGGAAGCGCCGCCGCAACTCGCCGCCACTGACCAAGCCGATCAACAGCATCGCCACCAGCAACAGGGCCAGCCCCTCGATCAGCGGCATCAGCCCGAGGCTGGCCGAGGCGATGGCGGCGATGAGGCCGGCAGTGACGAGATAGTTCTGCGCCGGGGTGGCGGTGTTTTCCACCACCTCGTCATCGATGATGACAAAGTTCTTGTCCAGGTTCTTGCGCTCGTGGAAGTCGGGGCCCACCGCCAGCATCATGCTGTCGCCGGCCTCGATGGGGATGTTGCCGAGCTTGCCGGAGAGGCGCATCCCGCCGCGCCGCATACCCACCACGGCGGCGTCGAACAGCGAGCGAAAACCGCTCTGCTTGAGGGTGCGGCCAATGATGCTGGCGTTGGGCATCACCACCACTTCGATGATGTTCTGACTGAGCAGGCCGGTGTCGACGGCGAACAGGGTCAGTCCGCGAATGGCTTCCAGGGTGCTGACCTGCTTGACGTCCCCGGAAAAGATCAGCTTGTCCCCCGCTTCGATCTGCTGGAAGGAACTGACCGGGGAAATCAGGTTCTCACCGCGCACGACCTCCACCAGGAAAAAATCATCCAGGTCGCGCAGCTCGTTGTCCTTGACGGACCTTCCCGCCAGCGGCGAATCCGGAGTTACCTCGGCCTCGATCAGGTATTCGTTGAAATCCACGGATTCGATACCGCGGTCGGGCAACAGGCGGCCGCTCAGCAGCAGCACCAGCAGACCCAGCGCGGTGACGCTGGCGCCCACGGCGAGGAAGTCGAAGAAGGCCAGCCCCTGACCGGTCGCATCCTCCAGGAAACTGCTGACGATGAGGTTGGTGGAGGTGCCGATCAGGGTCATGGTGCCACCGAGAATGGAGGCATAGGAGAGGGGGATGAGCAGCTTCGAGGCCGGATGGTGGCGGTTGGTGCGCACCGCGTTGGCCAGCGTGGCCACCACCGCGGTGTTGTTGATGAAGGCCGAGAAGCACGCGGTCACCGCGCCCAGGCGCATCAGGCTCGCCGTGTAGCTGCGGGAAATCAGCCTCCTGGAAAGGCGGTGCAGCCAACTCAGTTTGGCCAGGCCGACGGAAACCAGAATCAGCAGCAGCAGGGTCATCAATCCGGAGTTGGTGGCTTTGGAAAGGACTTCGGAGGTGTCCACCAGGCCCAGCAGAACGGCCGCCAGTGCAGTGAGACTGAAGACCCGGACCGCGGGCCAGTCGGTCAGCACCAGGCTGGCAATCAGGGACAGAAACAGGGCGGAGACGAGCAACTGGTCCAGCATCAGCTATTTTCCGCCTCCCGCTGCACGGGGAAGGCCTCCAGGTAGTAGGCGTAGTGCCGGTACAGATCCTCGCGGCGGATGCCGAACTGCCCCTCCAGGTCGTAGCGCACCGCGCCGGCCCAACCCCGTGGATGGGTGGCGAGGTAGTCTTCGATGGCGGCGCGGGCGGTGGGGTCCAGGCCGATGCCCGCCAGCTCGTAGATCTGCTCCAGGATGGGCATCTGGTTGGCCATGAAATCCTGGAAATAGACGTGCCGGGTGCGCTCGGGGGGAAGCACCGCCCGGTCCCGCACCAGGCCCCGCAACAGGGGATCCTGGATGCGCCGGGCGTGGGCCTCGACCCGCTGCAGGTCGATGCGCTGCCAATGCATGCGTGCGGTATAGGCGGACATGCTGATCCAGCTCGTGAACACGGAGACCGGGTCGCGGTGGGTGACCACGAAGGTGGCATCGGGAAAGGTCTCCACCAACTGGGGCAAAAAGGCGAGGTGCTGGGGACTCTTGAGCACCCATTGCTCGGGGCCGCGCAACCATTGCAGGGCTTTCAGCACCCGCTTCAGAAACCGGTAGTGTTGCGTCCGGCGGTTGACCAGGAACCAGTCCAGCCACTCCGGCACATCCGCCACGGTGGCGCACAGCAGGCTGCCGAAATCCAGCCACTGCAATTCCACCTCTTCGTGAATGCTGTCCACCCGCAGGTCGTGCATGCTGCTGAAGCGGGGCATGACCGCGTTGATGGTGTCGAGTTGCGCGGCACAGTTGCGCTGGCGGTCGTCGCTGGCCTGCCCCGCCAGGGTTTGCCGGCTGGGAATCGGTTCCAGCGATTCCCAGTAGCGCAGCGAACGCAGCCGCGGGTCGGCGGCGATCATGTTCAGCAGGTTGGTAGTGCCGGACCGGGGCAGCCCGGCGATGATCAGCGGGCGCCTGATTTCCTGTTGCTCAATTTCGGGGTGCGCGGTGTACAGGGCTTCCAGCCGACTGCGCTGCACCAGCGCGTTGACGATGTAGTTCAGCAGGGTGATTTTGCCCAGCGGGCTGAGGTCCGGCTGCCTCGCCACAGCGCGGATGTAGGCGTCCATGCGCCGCAGGAAATCCGCTTCCCGGTAGAGGGGCACGTCGCACTTCTCCAGGGCACCGGCAATGACCGCCTCGCTGCTGATCTCGACGGGCAACTGCGCCACTTCGGCGAGAATCTGCCGTGCCTCAGCGGTGTGCCGGGGGCTGGCCAGATCGTCGAGCGTGATGGTTTGCGGCATGGCGGCGCCCTGCTGGCCGGTGGTTCGTCAACTGCCGGCGGCGTGCAGGTTCAACACCGGAATCTGGTCGGCGACCGGCCCCGCGCCCGGCCCGGCCGGCGGCAGGTGCCGCAGGATCCGGTCGGCGCGGTAACTGGAACGCACCAGGGGACCGGAGGCAACGTCCACAAAACCCAGTTCCAGACCCAGTCGGCGCCAGGCGTCAAATTCATCGGGCGGCACCCAGCGCGCCACCGGCAGGTGGTTCCTGGTGGGGCGCAGGTACTGGCCCAGGGTCAGAATATCCACCTGGTGGCGGCGCAGGTCCTCCATGGCGCGGCGAATTTCCGGCCCGGTTTCGCCCAGCCCCAGCATCAGGCTGGATTTGGTGAGAATCCGGGGCTGGCTGCGCTTGCCGAAGGCCAGCACATCCAGGGTCTGCTGGTAGCCGGCGCGGGGGTCGCGCACCCTGCGGGTGAGCCTGGCCACGGTTTCCAGGTTCTGGGCAAACACCTGCAGGCCGCTGCCCACCACCGTGGCCACGGCGTCTTCACTGCCAGCGAAATCGGGGGTGAGCGCCTCCACCGCGGTGTCCGGGTTGCGTTGGTGGATGGCGCGCACACAGGCGGCAAAGTGCGCGGCGCCGCCATCGGCGAGGTCGTCCCGGTCCACCGAAGTCAGCACCACGTAGCGCAGCTTCATCAACTGCACCGAGCGGGCGCAGGCGGCGGGTTCGCCGGGGTCCAGCCAGCCGCCGGGGTTGCCGGTATCCACCGCGCAGAAACGGCAGGCGCGGGTGCACACCGAGCCCATCAGCATGATGGTGGCGGTACCGTTACTCCAGCATTCATCCAAGTTGGGACAGTGGCTCTCTTCGCAGACGGTAGCCAACTGGTGTTGCGCCACGGTGTCGCGGACCGCCTGGAATTCGCCGCCGCGCGGGCGCTGGCGCTGGCGCAACCAGGGCGGTTTGCGCTGTGGAGGGACGGCGCTGTCGGCATTTTCCCGGATGCCGTCCTTGATGGCGGAAAAACCGTGGCGGGTTCCGAATTTGCTGCCGCTGCGGGGCCGCTGGGAGGTGGTTGCAGTCATCGGCCCATTCTACACCAGACCCGGGGACTACTCATGGCGCAGATGGAAGCCCAGGGATTCGGCCATCAGCAACAACAGCAGGATCAGCCAGCAGAGCGCCAGCACGGGCCAGGAACCGATGCGGGAGAACGGCGTGCTACCCAGCATTACCTGCACTTCGCCACGCAGGGTGGTGGTGGTGAACTGCTCGGTTTGCGCCACTACGCGGCCGCGCTGGTCGATGATGGCGGTGACGCCGTTATTGGTGGCGCGCACCAGGTAGCGGCCGTTTTCCAGGGCCCGCATCCGCGCCATCTGCAGGTGCTGCAACGGCCCGATCGAGCTGCCGAACCAGCTATCGTTGCTGACCGTCAACATCAGGTCGGTGTCGCGGGTGTAATCCCGGACCAGGTCCGGGTAGACGATTTCATAACAGACAAAGGGCGCCAGCCGGAAATCCTGCGCCAGCAGCGGCCCCTGGTCCGGGCCGCCGACACTGGCCGCAGGCAGGGGCAGTTCGAACAGTTCGATCAGCCCGCCCAGCCAGTCCTCCAGCGGCACGTATTCACCGAAGGGCACCAGCCGCTGCTTGTGGTAGTTGCCGCTGGCTTCCCCCAGGGCCACGATACTGTTGTAGGTGCGGCCCGACTGGCGCCAGGGAATGCCGCTGATCAGGGCGGTGTTGCTGGCGGCGGCGCGTTCGGAGAGCGGTTGCAGAAAGTCCTGGGCGCGCTGGTAGTAGTTGGGAATTGCCGCCTCCGGCCACAACACCAGGTCACTGCCGAGCAGGGGTTCGGTCATCTCCCGATACTGATCGAGGGTGGCCTGGTAGTATGCGGGGCGCCATTTCAGGTGCTGTGGAATATTGGCCTGCACCAGGGCCACACTGAGGGGCTGGGGCCGGGCCGGGGCCACCCATTTGGCCTGCTGCAATTGCCAGCCGATCAGCCACAGGACCGCGACCATGGTGCCGTAGATCCAATAGGCCTGGGGATGGCGGCGCATCCACGCCAGGTACAGGCAACTGGCACTGAAGGCGCAGACCAGCGACACGCTGTAGACGCCGCCCACCGGCGCCCAGCCGCTGGCCCAGGTATCGAGGGCGGAATAGCCCAGAAACAACCAGGGGAAACCGGTCAGCAGCCAACTCCGCAGCCACTCGAACAGCACCCACAGCGCCGGGAAGCCGACCAGCATCCCGGCCATGCGCTCGCGCAGACAGATGGCGTACAGCCAGGCAAAGACTGCGTGCAGCAGGGCGAGCCCCGCGGTCAGCAGGGCGGTCAGAAACCCCGCCAGCGGCAGCCCGGCATTGCCGTGCTCGTGAATGCTGACGAAGACCCAGGAAATTCCGCTGCCAAACATGCCCAGGCCGTACAGCCAGCCCACCAACAGGGCTCGCGTCGCACTGCAATGGCGCAGCAGGGCCAGGTAGATACAGCAACTGAGGATGCCGGCGGGCCACAGATGAAACGGCGCCAGGGACAGCGTGACGAAACTTCCGGCCAGCGGTGCCAGCAGAACGATGCCGAACTGTCGCCCCTGCAACTGCCTCTCAGCGGTTGCCGACATGCACCCGCACGCTGTGGATCTTGCGCCGGTCGGCGTGGTCCACCAGGAACTCGAAGCCCGCCAGCTCCACTTTTTCGTTGCGGGTGGGCAGATAGCCGAACTGCTGCAGGATCAGGCCACCGATGGTGTCAAATTCGTCGCCACTGAAATCGGCATCGAATTCCCGGTTGAAATCCTCGATGGGAGTCTGGGCCTTGACCTGGTACTCCGCCTCCCCGACCTTGCTGATGAAGCGGGCGCCCTCCTGGTCGGTCTCGTCCTCAATCTCACCGACGATCTCCTCCAGCACGTCTTCGATGGTGACCAGCCCGGCCACGCTGCCGTATTCGTCGATCACGATGGCCATGTGATTGCGGTTCTGGCGGAACTCCCGCAACAACACGATGAGGCGCATGCTCTCCGGAACCAGCACCGCCGGACGCATCAGGCTGGCCGCCGTCTGCTGGCCGGGCTGGGGGTCGAGCAGCCAGGGCAGCAGATCCTTGGCCAGCAGCATGCCCAGCACCTGGTCCGCACTCTCGCCGAGTACCGGGTAGCGCGAGTGCACCGAAGTGGTGATCTGGCGCAGTACCTCCTCGAGCTCCGTGTCCGCCTGCACCACCTCCATCTGGGGTCTGGGCACCATGATGTGCCGGACCTGCAGGTCGGCGACCTGCAGGGCGCCTTCGATGATGCCCAGCACATCGTCGTTGACGACTTCGTTGTGACGGGCGGTGGCGATGAGGTCACGCAGGTCCTGGGAGGTCCTGGGTGCGTTGGACAGGCGCAGGAAAACGCTCTCCAGCCAGGAACCCGGACCGCTCCGGGGGTGGGGCTTGTCCTCGCTCATGGCGCGCCGTCCGAATTCGGGTAGGCGGTGTACGGGCAGGGATAACCCAGTCCGCCCAGAATACCGGTTTCCAGGGCTTCCATGCGTTGCGCCGCGCCGTCTTCCCGGTGGTCGTGACCCAACAGATGCAGGCAGCCATGCACCAGCATATGGCTCCAATGGGCTGCCGGCGGCTTGCCCTGACGCCGGGCTTCGCGGGCCACGACCGGGGCACAGATGACGATGTCGCCCAGCAGTGGCGAGCCTGCCCCGGCGCCGGCGGGGCCGGCAAAGGCGAGCACGTTGGTGGCTGCGTCGCGACCCCGGTAGCGGTGGTTCAGGGCCGCCATTTCCTCCTCGCCCACCAGCCGCACCAGTACTTCGACTTCCTGTTCGGCCCGCTGCGCGCCCTGCGCCGCGGCGCCGTCGGCCAGCACTGCCGCCAGACAGTCGCGTATGTCCCGCTCCCCTGGTACCGGTTCCGTGCAGGCGGTCTGGATATCCACTTGCAGTTTCACTTGGCCGGCCCGTCGATGGCGCTGGCGGGAGCGGATTCAAAGCGGTCGTAGGCATCGACGATGCGCTGCACCAGGGGGTGGCGCACCACGTCCCGGTTGCTGAAGTAGGTGAAGCCGATGCCCTCCACGCCATCCAGAACCTGGGCGATGTGCACCAGCCCGGACTGGGTGCCGCGGGGCAGGTCGATCTGGGTGACGTCACCGGTGACCACGGCGGTGGAGCCAAAACCGATGCGGGTCAGGAACATCTTGATCTGCTCGCGGGTGGTGTTCTGGGCCTCGTCGAGGATGATGAAGGCATGGTTGAGCGTGCGCCCGCGCATGAAGGCCAGCGGCGCCACTTCGATGACGCTGCGCTCGATGTACTTGTCAACGGTTTTGAAGCCCAGCATCTCGTAGAGGGCATCGTACAGCGGCCGCAGATAGGGGTCGATTTTCTGGGCCAGGTCGCCGGGCAGGTAGCCGAGTTTTTCGCCGGCTTCCACCGCCGGGCGCACCAGCAGAATGCGCCGCACCCGCTCTGCCAGCAGGGCCTCCACGGCACAGGCGACTGCCAGGTAGGTCTTGCCGGTACCCGCCGGGCCGATGCCGAAATTGATATCGGCCCCGGTTATGCTGCGCACGTAGGCCTGCTGATTCCTGCTGCGGGGTTTTACCGAGGCTTTGCCGGTACGGATCATGGCCAGTGATTCCACCGAGTGGTCCCCGGCCTGGTTTTCGGCCGGGCTCACGGTCTGCTGAAGCTGCAAATGTACGGATTCGGGGGCCAGACCCCCACCCTGACAGACTTCCCCATAGAGCTCCTGCAGCAACGACCGGGTGGCACAGACCTGCTCGGCCCGGCCGCCCACCGTAAACCGGTTGCCGCGCGCACTGATGTCGACACCGAGGCGTTGCTCGATCTGGCGCAGGTGCTGGTCAAATTGCCCGCACAGCATGGCCAGGTGGTGGGGGTCGTCGGGTTCCAGTACAAAGGTTTGGTGACTGGACTCGTGGTCGCTGTTCAAATTATCCTTCTGCCCCTCGCGGGCGTCTCATGAAGTGCCAAGAATAGCCGGGTTTACGCCACAGTCAACAGGGGCGACAGTCGGCTCCGCCGCCAATTGGCCGCGCAGGGAGTTGGGCAGCGCCTCGCAAATCCGCAGGTCGACGAACTCGCCGATCAATCCCCGATCCGCAGCGGGGAAATTGACCACCTTGTTGTGTTCGGTGCGGCCCTGCAACTGGCCGGGATCCCGTTTCGAAACCCCGGTCACCAGCACGCGCTGCCCGGTGCCTACCAGGCGCCGGCCAATGGCCTGCGCCTGCTGCCCGAGGAGCGCCTGCAACTGTTGCAGACGCCGTTTTTTGGTGGCCTGGTCGGTGGGATCGGGCAGCTCCGCCGCCGGGGTGCCGGGGCGCGGGCTGTACAGGAAGCTGAAGGAAGTGTCGAAATGGATTTCCTCGACCAGCTTCATGGTGGCGGCAAAATCGGCCTCGGTCTCACCGGGGAAGCCGACGATGAAATCGGAAGAGATGCTGATGCCGGGGCGGATCCTGCGCAGGGCGCGGATGATGGACCGGTACTCGAGCACGGTATGGCCCCGCTTCATGGCCGCGAGAATGCGGTCGGAGCCGCTCTGCACCGGGAGGTGCAGGTGGTCCGCCAACTGCGGGATATCGGCGTAGGCCCGAATCAGCTCGGCGCTGAATTCCAGCGGATGGGAAGTGGTGAAACGGATGCGCCCAATGCCGGGGATGGCCGCGACACAACCCAGCAACTCGGCGAAGTCCACCGTGTCGCCGAGGTGGTCCAGCCCGCGGTAGGCGTTGACATTCTGGCCCAGCAGGTTGACTTCCTTGACACCGCGAGCGGCGAGGTGGGTGATTTCCCGCAGCACGTCGTCCAGCGGGCGGCTGACTTCCTCGCCGCGAGTGTAGGGCACCACGCAGAAGCTGCAGTACTTGCTGCAACCCTCCATCACCGAAACAAAGGCGGTGGGGCCGTTCACCTGGGGCGGCGGCAGCCGGTCGAACTTTTCAATTTCCGGGAAGCTGATGTCGATCACCCGGGGCGGGCACCGCGCCGCGCCTGCGGCCCGGCAGCGGGACAGCATCTCCGGCAGGCGGTGCAGGGTCTGGGGGCCGAAGATCAGGTCCACATAGGGCGCCCGCCGGCCGATCTCCTCGCCTTCCTGACTGGCCACGCACCCCCCCACGCCGATGATCAGGTCGGGGTTGTCACGCTTCAGGTGCTGCCAGCGGCCAAGCTGGTGAAACACCTTTTCCTGGGCCTTTTCGCGGATGGAACAGGTATTCAGCAACAGCACGTCGGCCTGGCGGGGGTCTTCGGTGGGCTCCAGTCGATGGCTGTCCCGCAGCAGGTCCCTGATGCGGGCGGAATCGTACTCGTTCATCTGGCAGCCGTGGGTCTGTATATGCAGTTTTTGCGCCAATGATCCGCCTGGAGAGAAAATTCGGGGGTGGGGGATTATACACGTATGGGGCTGGATGTGTGGTAGTATCGGCCCTGCCCGTATGATCTTGCCCTGTTCCGGGAGCCTATGACCCAACCGATTTACAAAGTGGTTTTTCAAAACCGCAACAAGGTGTATGAAGTGTACGCCCGACAGATCTTTCAAAGTGACCTGTGGGGCTTCATCGAGCTGGAGGAGTTCGTCTTCGGCGAGCGCAGCCAACTGGTGGTGGATCCCGCCGAGGAGCGGTTGAAAACCGAGTTTGGCGGTGTCCGCCGCAGCTACATTCCCATGCACGCGATCATCCGCATCGACGAAGTGGAAAAGGAGGGCACCGCCAGCATCAGCGACCTCAAGGGTGGCGGCAGCAACGTTTCGCCCTTCCCCGTGTCACCTCCGGTGCCGACCCAGCGGGGCGGGGACGAATCCACCTGAATACCCGGGTTGGGGTAGCGCAGCGATCATGAATGGTAACGATATTGTCATAGCGGCCGCCGCCCGCACACCCATGGGTGGTTTCCAGGGCGACCTTTCCCCGGTTACGGCGCCGGAACTCGGCGCCGTCGCCATACGCGCGGTATTGGAGCGGGCCGGCGTCGACGCCTCCGCGGTGGACGAAGTACTCATGGGTAACGTGCTCGGCGCCGGACTCGGGCAGGCGCCAGCACGCCAGGCCGCGCTCGGCGCGGGAATCGGCGAAGCCACGCCCTGTACCACCATCAGCAAGGTCTGTGGGTCCGGCATGAAGGCGGTGATGGTTGCCTTTGACCAGATCCGGGCCGGGAGCTGCGAGGTGGTGGTCGCCGGGGGCATGGAGAGCATGACCGGCGCTCCGTACCTGCTGGAAAAGGCGCGTGGCGGCCTGCGCATCGGCCACTCGGAAGTCAAGGACCACATGTTTCTCGACGGCCTGGAAGATGCCTACTGCGGTCGTGCCATGGGTGATTTCGCCCAGGAGACCGCCGATGCCAGAAATATCACCAGGGAAGCAATGGACGCGTTTGCCATCGAATCCCTGGCCCGGGCGAATCGGGCTATCGAAAATCGCCACTTCGACGCGGAGATCGCGCCGGTGACGGTCGAGGGCGGGAGAGAGCCCCTCGTGGTGCGCGTCGACCAGCAGCCCGGTGCCGCCCGGCCGGAAAAAATTCCGCGGCTGCGGCCGGCCTTCGCCGCGGAGGGAACGATTACCGCCGCGAATTCCAGCTCGATCTCGGACGGCGCCGCGGCCCTGCTGGTCACGTCGGCAACCAGGGCGGCGGAGCTGGGGCTGGAGCCTATGGCCAGGATCGTGGCCCATGCCACGCATGCACAGCAACCCGCGGCGTTTACCACCGCGCCCATCGAGTCCCTGCGGAAACTTCTGGACAAAGCCCGGTGGAATGTCGAAGAGGTGGACCTGTTCGAGATCAACGAGGCCTTCGCAATGGTCACCATGATGGCCATGGACGCGCTGGGTCTCTCCCATGACAAGGTCAATGTCAACGGCGGAGCCTGTGCCCTGGGCCATCCGCTGGGCGCCTCCGGGGCGCGCATCCTGGTGACGCTGCTGCACGCCCTGCGGCACAGGGAACAGACTCGCGGTGTGGCGAGCCTGTGTATCGGCGGCGGCGAAGCCACCGCGCTCGCCGTGGAAATGCTCGGGAGGGAGACGGCAGCATAGCTGATGCAGTGACCCCACATGCTCCTTCTTCAGCACCTTGTGGCGACAGAGCATTCGTGGGTTGGTTCGTCGCGGCAGGGGCGGCGCTGGCTACGGTCCTGCCGCCAGCCCATTTGTGAGTTGTTTTCTCGCTCCATGGGCCATCCATGGCCCATCCCGCGTCCGTCCATGGCGAGAGCCCGCATATTTCACCAACCTTCTGCTGCGAACGCCGATACGCTCGCTGTGACA
>CAZUGZ010000023.1:410-37038 GCA_964620555.1 uncultured Alteromonadaceae bacterium | reverse complement strand
AAAGCCCTTGCCGATGGCGGCGGTGGTGTTGCCCACTTCGTCGAGCCCGTCGGTAATGCGGCGGGTGTCTTCGCCGAGACCCGCCATTTCGGCAATGCCGCCGGCGTTGTCGGCGACCGGGCCGTAGGCGTCGATGGCCATGGTAATGCCCACCGTGGCCAGCATCCCCACTGCGGCGATACCGACGCCGTAGAGACCCGCCAGTTGGGTGGAGGTGAAAATGACGGCCGCCAGACAGAGGATGGGGACGACCACCGATTGCATGCCCACGGCGAGACCGGTAATCATGACCGTGGCCGGCCCGGTGGCGCCGGACCGGGCGATCTTGCGCACCGGGCTGCCACCGGTGTAATACTCGGTGATCAGGCCGATGGCGAGCCCGCCAACCGCGCCGCTCAACACCGCCCACCAGACCTTGACATCCAGCCCCATGGCGGAGATCAGGAACCAGGCAAAGACCACGAAGACGACCGGCGCCAGGGTGGTGCCGCCGCGCAGCGCCGCTTCGGGCGCGGCGCCGGAGCGCAGGCGCACCATGAGGATGCCGAGCACCGAGGAGAGCAGCCCGATACTGGCCAGCAACAGCGGCAGCGCCATCAGCGAACTCTTCTCCGCCGCACCAATCGCCATGGTCGAAGCGATGGCGATGGAGGCAATCATCGAGCCGCAGTAGGACTCGAAAATATCCGAACCCATGCCGGCGATATCGCCCACGTTGTCGCCCACGTTATCGGCAATCACGCCCGGATTGCGGGGGTCGTCTTCCGGGATGCCCGCTTCCACCTTGCCGACCAGGTCCGCGCCGACATCGGCACTCTTGGTGTAGATGCCACCACCGACCCGGGAGAACAGCGCCACCGTCGAGGCGCCCATGCCGAATCCGTGAATGGCGTGGGCAGTATGGGGGTCGCCGCCGAAGTAATAGTAGAGACCGCCCAGGCCCAGCAGGCCCAGCGAGGCCACGCACAGGCCCATCACCGAGCCACCGTAAAAGGCGATCGACAGCGCCTGCGCCGGACCGTGCCGATGGGCCGCCACGGTGGTGCGGACATTGGCCCGGGTGGCGGCGAACATCCCCAGGTAGCCGGCGCTGGCCGAGGACAGCGCGCCCACCACAAAGGCAATGGCGGTATTCGGCCCCAGCGGCGACACCAGTATGGCGAGCACCAGCACCGCGGAGAACAGGGTAAGCATCTTGTATTCCCGGTGCATGAAGACCATGGCGCCGAGGTGAATCTGATCGGCAATCTTGGTGACCGTGGCGTCGCCACTCTCGTGGCGGGACATGACCTGGTAGATGAGAAATGCGATAGCCAGACCGGCTGCACCCAGAATCGGGGGCAAAATCATGTGTTGGAACATGGGATTCCCGTTGCTCGTTTCGATGGGGCGCACATACTACCCAAGCGGTGCGCGTATGCAACCCGACCGGATGGAATACAGCGAATCCGGGCTCAGGAGTCTGCGCCGTAGAAAATAATCCTGTTGCGAACGCGGCACATCCTCACGACGGATTTTTCTTCGGCGCAGACTCCTCAGGGCAGGTGGATATAGCGCTGATAGATCTCCGGCAGCAGGGGCAACAGTTCGCCCTTCAGTTCCAGCTCCGCGTCGGCCAGCGCCGTTTCGAGCCCGGCCAGTGACATCGCCCGTTGACACTGGTCGGCGAGGGGGCCAAAGCTCAGATGCCACGGCTCCGGGGCGACACCGCCCCGGTCGCGGTCATAGGGACGAAAAAAGCCCAACCCGTCGCCCTCTGCCAATTGCTGGTCCAGCCATTGGTGCAGCGGGCCGAACACGCCGTCGGGCGCGGCTTCGGCCGCCGTCAATTGCACTGCATAGTCCGCCGGGACTGCGGCCGCATCGCAGATGTCCAGATCCGTCCCCCAATGGTGGCGGGACGCACCCGGCAACGCCGAAAACCGCAGTATGGCGTGGAGCAACTGCCGCGCCGTGAGCCGGCGGCCGTCCAGCACCTGACCGGCGTCGTCCAGCAGCGCCAGTTCACCCCGCGCCTTGCGGTTCCAGATGGAGGCCTGGCGCTCGAAACTGCGGTAGGCACTGACAATCTGCAACTCGAAACCCCGCTCCCGGGCGCGCGCCTGCAACTCGTGCCAGGCCGCACGACAGTCCGGCTGCAAGCCGTGGCCGTCCCCATCCACTTCGATATGGGTCTGCTCGAGACCGCACAGTTGGCGCGTGGTGAGCATCGGGTCAGCCGCCGCTGCCCAGAACCCGGTCCAGGCGGGCCACCGCTTCCTCGATGCGCTCCATCCCGGTGGTGTAGGAAAAACGCACGTAGCGATTGGCCCGATGGTGCCCGAAATCCGAGCCCGGAGTGATGGCGATACCGTGCTGCTCCAGCATCTGCATACAGAAATTCTGGCTGTCGTCAGAGAATCTGTCGATTCCTGCATAGATGTAGAAGGCGCCCTGGGGCCGCTGTTCCACCTGGAAGCCAAGCCTCTCGAGTTCCGGCAGCAGGAAATTCCGACGCTGGGCAAAGATATCGCGACGCTCGTCGAGAATGGCCCGGGTGGCCGGTTCAAAGCCGGCCAGGGCGGCGTACTGGGACATGGTCGACATGGATATGAACAGGTTCTGTGCCAGTTTTTCCAGTTCCGGGACGGCCGCCTCCGGCGCTACCAGCCAACCCAGGCGCCAACCGGTCATGCCGAAATACTTGGAAAAACTGTTGATGACAAAAGCCTCTGAATCGATCTCCAGAATGGAGGGCGTGGCCACGTCAAAACTCAAACCGTGGTAGATCTCATCGACGATCAGGTAACCGTGGTGCGCCGCTACCGCCCGGCTCAGTTCCCGCAGTTGCCGGCGGTCCAGCACGGCACCCACCGGGTTGGAGGGAGAGGCGACCATCGCACCCACGGTATGGTCCTGCCAGTGGTCGCGTACCAGGTCGGCGCTGAGTTGAAAGCCTTCGCCGGGACCCACCGGTACCAGTTTTCCCCGTCCCTCGAGCAGGCGCAGGAAATGTCGATTGCAGGGATAACCGGGATCGGGCAACAGCATCTGCTCGCCCGGGTCCAGCAACAGCGAGGCGAGCAGCAGCAGGGCGCCCGAAGCCCCCGGGGTGACCAGAATGCGACGCGGGTCCACCGTCACCCCGTACTCATCGGCGTACCAGTTGGACAGCGCCTCGCGAAGTTGCGGAATACCACCGGCCTGGGAGTAGTAGGTGTGCCCCTGGGCCAGCGCCCGCCGGCCGGCCTGCACGATCGGGGCGGCGGTGGCGAAGTCCGGTTCCCCCGCTACCAGGTAGACGATATCCCGCCCCGCCGCTTCCAGCTCGGTGGCGCGCTGCAGCACCTCGACCACGCGAAACGGTTCGATGTCCTGTAGCCGTCGTGCAAACTTCGGATTGGCGGGCATGGGCGACTCACCGGAATGAGGACGCTATGGTACCAACTTGCCCACTCGAATTGCCAAAAACGGTTGATGATAGCCCGCATATTTCACCAAGGTTTGTAGCGAGGACGTCGAGACGCCGCTGTGGCAGGGTGCGCGGACCGGAAGACGCTGAAGGCATAGTTGACACTATGTCGAAGCGGCTGGAGGGAGCACGCCCTGTCACAGCGAGCGTATCGGCGTTCGCAGTAGAAGGTTGGTGAAAATATGCGGGTTACCATCAAATTTTCCCAATGATGGAAAGACGCGCGCTGAGGGGCGCTCCCACGGTTGCCTGATGTGTGCTATGTGAGTTCGGGAAGTAGAGCTTGTCCGTCAGGTTCTCGATATTGACCTGCAGGCGGAGCCTTTCGGATACGTCATAGTATGCCGCCGCATCAATGCGGGTATAGCTGGGCAGGACCGCGCTGTTGCCGTTATTGATGAAGCTTTCGTCCTGATAGCTCAGACCCAGGCCCAGACCAAACCGGTCCGTCATCTGAAAGTTGCTCCACAGTGAGAAAGTACTTTCGGGCAACTCTCGGAGGCGCAAACCTGTTGGGCCGGATCGATTGACCTGCTCACCGTCGAGATAGCTGTACCCGGCTGACACGTACCACCTGTCTGTCACCTGGCCCATGAGCTGCGCCTCGAAACCCTTGATCTTCGAGTCGATCACATCCAGGGTTGCCGGATCATTATCGGCAACCTGCGGCGAGCGTTGCTCGATCTCGAACACCGAGGCGGTCAGGCTCAGTCCTAGTCTGAAGTCCCATTTCACACCCGCCTCAAGGTTGGTGAAGGTGTCCGGATCCAACTGGTTGTTGTTGCCGTTGATGTTCGCGAACTGCTCGCCGCTGCGTGGCAGGAAGGCTTCGCTGTAACTCCCGTAAATTGAGATGTCTTCCAGCGGCTTGAAGACCAGGCCCACACGCGGCGTCACTTCTTCATCCTTTCGATTTCGCATTTCGTTCGCGGGAACGTTGAAGACTTCAATGTCAAAGCTGTCGAACCGGGCGCCGATAATCACATCCAGCCGGTCCGAAATTTCGATCTCGTCCTGGATATAGGCGGAAACCACCTCGATACCCACTCGCGTGTCGTCATTCAGATCCGCAGTGAAACTATTTGTCGTCGTCAGGCCGGATGCATTGACGCCAATATCTGCACGCAGATGCAGAGGACGGGCAATCCTGAAGATTTCATTGTCATCCGACGTTGTGTCCCAGAACGCATTGAAGCGGTCCTGGTCGGATGAGGTATCGATGTATTCCGCACCGGCGACTATGGTGTGATTGACATCGCCGGTGCCGAATTCACCAATCAGGTTACCTGACAAAATCAGGTTCTGACGCTGCGTTGTGTCGACATACCCATCGAGCGTTACTTCATTCGGTGTGGTTGCCTGGTCATAGCCCGATACATAGAAATTCTGGTACTGCTTGTCATAATCCCCGTAAAACGCGCTGAAATTACCTTTCAGATCTTCCGAAAAGCCATGCTGCAGCGATGCGCGAAGCACATGGGCTTCAAGCTGGTGATAGTTGCTTTGCGGATCACCAAAGACAACTTTCTCAAAGTCTTCAACCGGCCGTCCATCCGCTCCTGTGGGAATGCCGCGATCGATAAAACGTTCGTGGTCAATGTATTCGTACGAAAGATTGAGCGTCGTGGCGGAACCCAGTTCATATCTGACGGTTGGGTTAAGGCCAAGACGGTCTCCATCATAGTAATCGCGGTGATTGTCCAGATTTTCATACAACGCATTGATCCGGAAGGCCGTGCTTTCACCGACTGCAAAATTACTGTCGACCTGAACGTCATACTCGCCGAACGTCCCGGCAGCCGCCTGGTAAGCCGTGAAATTCTCACCGATCACGCCCTTTTTGCTTACGCGGTTCAGGATGCCGCCCGTACCGCCACGCCCGAACATGAGCGCATTCGGGCCACGCAGGATCTCGACCTGCTCCAGGTTGTAGAGTGGACGGTAGTATTGAACATCGTCACGGACGCCGTCGATAAAGAAATCGGCCGTTGAGCGCACGCCCCGAAACACAACCGCATCGCGGTGGCCTTCGCCCTGGGATGTGTTTACGCCGGGAGTGTAGTTGACAATTTCGCTGATACTCGAGAAGCCCTGCAGTGTAATCTGGTCAGCCGTGATGATGGAAAGACTTTGCGGCACGTCGATGATCGGCGTCGGCGTTCTGAGAGCATTGACCTGATGCGAATAAAGATACCTGCCGACGACGACGATCTCTTCCAGTTGCTCCTCGTGTTGCTGCGTATGCGCCGCCAACGGCAGCGCGCACAGGAAGGCCGCGACCCGCGCCAATCGGGATGTTTCCATTGTATTCCTCCTCCGCAAATGATAATGATTTGCAAATGATAATGCAAAACAATCTCATTTGCAAAGGGCCTGACCCAAACTCATTTCCAATTGGAAGAGACTGGGTATGGCACCGCCGATTGTTATCTGATAAATTTCTGCGCCCTTGGCGTACCAGCGGAAGGCTGGTTCGGCCAGGCACAGTCACCGACCGGCTCTGTAGAGGATTTGCCATGCAACGCCAATCTGCCAATCTGCAACCATTCAACCACGCTCCCAGCTACCAGCCGCAACGTGGCGAACAGTACATGTGCGAACAGCAGCGACAGCATTTCAAGGACATCCTGCTGGCCTGGAAGGAGGAGCTGATGGAAGAGGTCGACCGCACCGTCACGCACATGAAAGACGATGCCTCGAAATTCCCCGACCCCGCTGACCGCGCTACCCAGGAGGAGGAGTTCAGCCTGGAACTTCGCACCCGCGACCGGGAGCGCAAGCTGATCAGGAAGATCGATCAGACCATCCACAACATCGATGCGGATGAATACGGTTACTGTGAAACCTGCGGCGTGGAGATCGGCATCAAGCGCCTGCAGGCACGTCCCACCGCCACGCTGTGCATCGACTGCAAGACGCTGGACGAAATCAGGGAAAAACAGATTCAGGGTTAGCCCCAGGCAGCTCCGGGCCAGTTTCCTGGATGCCCACCGTGAGCGGAGCGGCGGCGCACGCCCGCGGCAATCGCCAGAACGGGTAAAAATGCGCTAGACTTGCGGACCATCACCCGGAACCGAAGTGGGCTCCGCAATGCAACACCTGCTCGTGGTTGACGACGAGGAAGCAAATCGCTCCAAATTGTGCCGTCTGCTCCAGCGCAATGGCTACCAGGTCAGCGAGGCAGGGTCCGTGCAGGAAGCCGAGAGCAGCTACCAACTCTCTTCCTTCGATTTGATCCTCAGCGATTTGCGGCTCCCCGGCGCACCGGGAACCGACCTGATCCAGAAGGCGAAGAAAGTGCCGGTGCTGATCATGACCAGCAATGCCAGCCTGCGCTCGGCAGTGGAATCGATGCGCATGGGGGCGGTGGACTTTGTCACCAAACCCTTTGATCAGGATGGAATGCTGGCTACGGTGCAACGCAACATCAACCAGCATCAAAACAGGAAAACCGGCCCCGGCGCCGACCCCGGCACCGGCCCGCAGTCAGCAAAGCCGGGACAGCACGGGAGTCTGATCGGCAACTGCGCGGAAATGGAGGTGCTGTACAGCCACATCGACAAAGTGGCCCCCACCGATACCACGGTGCTCATCCTCGGTGAGACCGGCACCGGCAAGGAACTGGTAGCCCAGACCCTGCACCGCCAGAGCCGGCGCCAGGGCAAGGTCATGATTACCGTAAACTGTGCCGCCATTCCCGAGACCCTGATCGAATCCGAATTGTTCGGCTACGAGAAGGGAGCCTTCACCGGAGCCAGCACCAATCGCAAGGGACTGATTGAAGCGGCCCACGGCGGCACCCTGTTCCTGGACGAAATCGGTGAATTGCCGGTGGAGGCCCAGGCCCGCCTGCTGCGCTTTATCCAGGAAGGCGAGATACGCCGCATCGGTGCGGTGACGTCCCGCAAGGTCGACGTACGGCTCATCTGTGCCACCCATCGCAACCTGCAGGAACTTGCCGAAGTGGGCAAATTCCGTCAGGACCTGTTTTACCGGATCAACGTCATGCGCCTGCAGATCCCGCCACTGCGGGAGCGGGGCAAGGACATACTGACCCTGGCCAAACACCTGCTGGCACATTTCAGTGCCCGGCACGACCGCGGCAAGACCCGCTTTTCCGCCAAGGCCAGTCAGGCCATCAGCGCTTACCCGTGGCCCGGCAATGTGCGGGAGATGGAAAACGCCATCGAGCGGGCGGTGGTTCTCAGCGAAGCGGAGGAAATCGACATCGAGGTGCTGGGTATCGGCAGGGGACCCGGCACGGTGAGCCCGCTACACCCGATCAGCGCGGTGGACAGCGTCGGCGACGCCACCGAAGAAGCTGATTCCGACCCGTCCGAGGGCCTGTCCCTTGAGGACTACTTCCACCGCTTTGTGCTGGAGAACCAGGATTCCATGAGTGAGACCGAGCTGGCCCAGAAACTCGGCGTCAGCCGCAAATGCCTGTGGGAACGGCGCCAGCGTTTCGGCATTCCGCGCCAGCGCAGCGGCAAATCAGCCGGTAAAAAGCGAGCCTGACAACCGGGGCCAGGGGACTGCCGGCGCCATCGTTCCCGACGTTACCACACCGGAAAACGGTTACACTCGGGGTATATTGGTAACAATCCGGCTGCTGACGGGGTATTGTCGATTCTGTGCGCCGTCGCAGTAACTCGTTGATTTCAATCCGGGTTGATCCGCTTGGTACGGGAAGTGCTAGGAAAGCGGCAGGCGACAAGAAAAAAAAGATTCGCCGCAAAAAGAAAAACAGTCAAGCAGTAGACCTGAGGGGGGAAACGCGGTTTCCCCTCTTTTTTTTGCCTCTGGCCGACAATTCGAGGAGCACACAGTCGATGGAAAGTTCGTCCCAGGTCGTGCCCAGCCCCTGTGGCGACATCCAGCTCGTGGTCAACGACCGGGGCATCACCGGCCTGTACTTTATCGAGCAGGTGTCGGCGGACCCGACCGGCGCGGCGGGGGCCGGCCGGCATCCCCACCTGCGGCGTTGCCGCGAACAACTCCAGGCCTACTTTGCCGGCGACCTGACCGCCTTCGACCTGCCCCTGGCCCCGGCCGGCACCGACTTCCAGCAGCAGGTGTGGCAGGCGCTGCTCGCGATTCCCTTTGGCGACACCCTCAGTTACGGAGAACTGGCCGCCAGCATCGGCAAACCCCGTGCCCGCTATGGCCGTGCCGTGGGCGCCGCCGTCGGCCGCAATCCCATCGCCATCGTGGTGCCCTGCCACCGGATCGTGGGCAGCAGCGGCGCACTCACCGGTTATGCCGGCGGACTGCAACGCAAACGGCAGTTGCTGGCGCTGGAGGCGCGCTGAGGAATCTGCGCCGGCGGAGTTGCCGGTTCCGGACGCGCCGTCTCAGCGCGAATCCACCATCTGGCGGTTGCCGATGACGGTGAATTTGCCGGCATATTGCGGTTCGAGGCAGGCCGCAACGGCGTGGGCGGCAACTGCCTGCACCGACACGAAGGGTTCGGGAAGAAACGCTTTCAGCGCCTCCGGCAGCGAATTCTGCAGGCTGGCCACGGGGCCCATGACCCTGCCGAGGTTGACCGGGGTCCCGGCGGCGGAGTGGCGGGTACCGTAAATTGCGCTGGGCTGAAGCACCACGGCGCCCTGCTCCGGCGCTCTTTCCACAAAGTCCCGCGCCGCCTCCATCGTCAAGCGCTTGCCCTTGGCATAACCAAACCGGTCGCTCCGCAACGGGCCGGGCAGGTGCGCGCCCAGCACCACCAGGCGCGTGACGCCGGCGGCTTCGGCGGCACCGATGGCCGCCAGGTTGGCTTCGCTGTTGTTCGCCACCTGCTCCAGGTACGCCTGTCGCGAAACTGTCGGAACGGGTGGCGAACCCACCAGGGTAACCACCGCCAGGGCCTCAGCGAACCAGGCCGGCTGCGGGTCGCGAGCGTCCCCCTGCAGCCAGTCGGCGGCAGCCGCCCATGCCACTCCCTCCAGGTGCGGCGGTCTGCCGCCCCGGCGCGAGATGCAGACCGGTGTCTTGCCGGCCGCCACCAGGCCCGCGGCGATTTGGCTGCCGACAAATCCGCTGCCGCCGACCAGAACAATTCTTTCGTTCATCTGAATATTTCCCCCCCTGCCCCGGCTCCGGATGGCGGTTTCCATTGTAGCAACCGGTTGCGGCGCCCGGGAACCGGTGGCGCGGTCGCGGCAGGCCAAGGCGCCGGGTCGGGCCCGGCAGGACGGCAGGGAGAATGCCGGGTCAGGCCCGCTCCCATTTGCTGGAACCGGACTGCCCGGGAGCCGAAGAGACCGCCAGCTCGATTTGCCGGATATTGCGGCCGAGCAGGGTCTCGTCCTCCAGCAGGCACCGCAACAGGTAGTTCGACAGTTCCTCTACGGTGGTGTTGCGCACCGGCAACAGGCGGGTGTCGCTCTTCAGCAGCAGCAATTCATCGCGGTGGTGGCAGACCTGGTAGTATTCGCCCTGCTCGGTGATCCGCAGGAAAGGGGAGTGGATCGGGAGGAGGGTGTACTCGTCCAGAGCGGCGCAGAGCGTTTCGATGCGCCGCTTGTAAATTGCGTAGTCGTCGGCGAGGCCGTTGTCGTCCACCAGCGCCACGATGCACGCACTGACCGAGAAGTTGTGTCCGTGCAGGCGCTCTCTCTCAGTGGCGGAGAAAATGGTGAAATGGGCGGCGGAGAATTTGTGGTTTTCCTTGTCGATGTGGATGGTGGTGAGTCGTTCCGACATTGGGAACCTCTGATCAATTACTGCGCCCGGCATCCTGGCCGCCAGCGGCGCTCGAAATGCTCATGTATTATTGCATACACTCCGCTCTCTGCGCTCCGACGACGGCCAGCCTGCCTTCGCTCGCTACCTGAATCAGAGGTTCCATAGCACTTGAGCCGGCAGGTCGATACCAGTACGGTTTGGGGAATCGGGAGATTATATATGGATATGGCAGTCATTACCGGGGCCAGTGCCGGCATCGGCAAGGCGACCGCGCAGTTGTTTGCGGACCGCGGCTACCGGGTCTGCAACCTGGCCCGGCGCCGCAGTGGCATCGACTCGGTGAACGACATCCGCTGCGACCTCTCCAGCGAGGCTTCCCTGCAGGAGGCAATGGACAGCCTGCTGCCGCTGCTGCGGGAGGCCGAGCGCGTCACCCTGATTCACAACGCCAGCCGGACGCGCAAGGATCGGGCGGACCACTGCGACAGCGACGATCTGCGGGACATGCTGCAAATCAACCTGGTGGCCGCCAACAGTCTCAACCAGGTGATCCTGCCGCTCATGAAAGCGGGCTCCAGCGTCATTTACGTCGGCTCGACCCTGGCCGAAAAGGCGGTCGCCGACTCCTTCAGTTACGTGGTATCCAAGCACGCGCTGGTCGGCATGATGCGCGCCACCTGTCAGGATCTGATGGGACGCGGCATCCATACTGCCTGCGTCTGTCCCGGCTTCACCGATACCGAAATGCTGCGCGCCCACGTGGGCAACGACCAGGCGGTGATCGACCAACTGGCCGCCGGAAACAGCTTTGGACGCCTGGTCGAAGCGGAGGAAATCGCGGCCCTGCTGTACTCGGTACATCGGCAACCGACGCTGAACGGCGCCGTGGTGCACGCCCACCTGGGGCAGCGGGAGACCTGAGATGCCCGCCGGCCAGGTCAGTCTGCAGGAGCGGCGCGAGCGGGTATTCCTGGTGCTGGCAGGCATCTTCATCTGCGCCATGACCATGCTGAACATTCTCGGCATCACCCGGTTTGTGCAACTGGGGCCGATGTCGCTGGCAATCGGCGTACTGCCCTACCCGCTGACCTTCCTCTGTACCGACCTGATCAGCGAGCTGTACGGCAAGGCCCGCGCCAATTTCATGGTCACCGTGGGGCTGGGCCTGAACCTGCTGATAATCGGCGTACTGTGGGTCGGCAACCTGCTGCCCTCGGCCCCGCCGGACTCGTTGCCACCCTGGCAGATCCTGGAACTGGCCGAAGCCGTGGCCCTGCCCGACGGCCAGTTGCTGGAGGGCTCGGTGGAGCTGTTTCAGTTGATCTACGCCACCACTACCGGCGCGGTTTTCGCGTCGATGATGGCCTACATCGCCGCCCAGTATTGCGACGTGCAACTGTTTCACTTCTGGAAGCGGGTCACCAGGGGCAAACACCTGTGGATCCGCAACAACTTCAGCACCATCATCAGCCAACTGGTGGATTCGCTGATGGTGATCGTGGTGACCTTCGGCGCGGCCTTTCTGGCCGGAGAGTTCACCCTGCGGGCAATGCTGGTACTGATGTTCAGCAACTACCTGTTCAAGTTCAGTGTGGCGGTCATCGATACCGGCCCGTGTTACCTGGCGGTGTACCAATTGCGCAAATACCTGCACCTGCAGCACGGGGAAATCGCCATCGGCGGCGGGCAGCCGGCTGCGGGCCGATGATATGCGGGCTACCGTGAGTACCAGGGAACCGGGACAGGTTACGGGGGTTCTGTGCGCGATCTGAATGTCAGCCTGCTGCAGACCGATCTGCACTGGGAACAGCCCCAGCGCAATCGGCAGCATTTCGCCGAACTGCTGCAGGACCTTCCTGCAGCAGCCGATCTGGCGGTGTTGCCGGAGATGTTCACCACCGGCTTTTCCATGGATTCCCAGACCCTTGCCGAAGACCCGGGCGGCCCCACCGAGCAGTGGATGAAACGGCAGGCAGCCCTGCACGACGTGGCCCTCACCGGTTCGCTGCCGGTGCGCGACGGCGGCCGGGTGTTCAACCGCCTGTTGTGGGTGACTCCCGACGGCGAGGTCGACTGCTACGACAAACGCCACCTGTTCCGCATATCCGATGAACGGCATTGCTACGCGGCGGGGCGGCAGCGGGTGGTGGTCCACTGGCGCGGCTGGCGCTTCTGTCCCCTGATCTGCTACGACCTGCGGTTCCCGGTGTGGAGCCGGGCCCGGGACGACTACGACGTGCTGCTCTACGTCGCCAACTGGCCCGCCAAGCGAAGCGCACACTGGCGGCAGTTGCTGCTCGCCAGGGCCATAGAAAACCAGAGTTACTGCATTGGCCTGAACCGCGTCGGCCTGGACGGCAACGACATCCGCTACCACGGCGACAGCATGGCGGTGGCCGCCGATGGCGAGCTGCTGCTGCACTGCGAACAGGGCGACGGCCTGTTCTCGTGTGCCCTCAGCGCCGCTGCCAGGGAAAATTACCGCCGCAAATTTCCCGTCCACCTGGATGCGGACGATTTCCAGCTTCTGTAGCAATCGACTTTTATTGGCGCAATCGATGGTGTATTGCAGCCGCTGCCGGTACAATCTGCGGCTCATTTCTTGCTGCCTTCTGTGGGGTTTTTTTCATGTTCTTCGACGCCCGTGATCTTGCCGATTTTGACCCGGAAATCTGGGCCGCGCTGCAGCAGGAGGAGCGGCGCCAGGAAGACCATCTCGAACTCATCGCCTCGGAAAACTACGCCAGCCCGCTGGTGATGGCGGCCCAGGGTAGCTGCCTGACCAACAAGTATGCGGAAGGTTACCCCGGCAAGCGTTACTACGCCGGTTGCGACTTCGTGGATATCGCCGAGCAACTGGCCCTGGACCGGGTCCGGGAACTGTTCGGCGCCGCCTACGCCAATGTCCAACCCCACTCCGGCTCCCAGGCCAACGCCGCGGTGTACCAGGCCCTGTGTCAGCCCGGTGATACCCTGCTCGGCATGAGCCTGGCCGAAGGTGGCCACCTCACCCACGGCGCCGCCCCCAACTTTTCGGGCAAGCTGTACCGGGCCGTTCAGTACGGGCTGGACGCCAACACCGGCGAGGTGGACTACGCCCAGGTGGGGGCACTGGCAGAGGAGCATCGCCCGCGGATGATCGTGGCCGGCTTCTCCGCCTATTCCCGGGTCATGGACTGGCAACGCTTTCGGGACATTGCCGACGCCGTCGGCGCCTACCTGGTGGTGGACATGGCCCACGTCGCCGGTCTGGTGGCGGCTGGGCTCTACCCCAGCCCGGTACCCATTGCCGACGTGGTGACCTCCACCACCCACAAGACCCTGCGCGGGCCGCGGGGTGGCCTGATCCTGGCCCGCTCCAACCCGGAACTGGAGAAAAAACTCAACTCGGCGGTATTCCCCGGTGGCCAGGGTGGCCCGCTGATGCACGTCATTGCCGCCAAGGCGGTGGCCTTTCGGGAAGCGCTGCAACCGGAGTTCAAGAGCTACCAGCAACAGGTGGTGGCCAATGCCCGCGCCATGGCCAGCAGTTTTCAGCAGCGGGGCATCGACATCGTATCCGGGGGCACCGACAACCACCTGATGCTGGTCAACCTGATCGGCAGGAACTACACCGGCAAGGAAGCGGACGAGGCACTGGACGCGGCCCATATCACGGTCAACAAGAATGCGGTACCCAATGATCCGCGTTCGCCCTTCGTTACCTCCGGCCTGCGCCTGGGCACCCCGGCGATCACCACCAGGGGCTTCACGGAAGCGGAAACCATCGAGGTCACCCACTGGATCTGCGAGGTGCTGGAAGCCCTGGAAAGCGGCGATGCCGCGGCTACCATTGCCCGGGTGAAGGCCCGGGTGCTGGAAATCTGCGCCCGCTTCCCGGTCTCCCGGGCCCAGCAGTCGGGGCCGATCCGCAACGCTGCCTGAGACGCGGGCGTTCCGACGCCGAAAAATCTACCGTCGTGGTAGACTTCGGGGTCCTGGAGACATCCCGACGACGAGCAGGTAGCGAGCCGTGCATTGCCCCTTTTGCAAGGCTGAAGACACCAAGGTGGTCGATTCCCGCCTGGTCGCCAATGGCGTTCAGATTCGGCGCCGGCGCCAGTGTTCGCAATGTTCCGAACGCTTCTCCACCTACGAAAGCGCCGAATTGCTGATGCCCAAGCTGATCAAGCAGAACGGCGTCCGCGAACCCTTCGACGAAGAGAAAATGCGCGCCGGGATGCTGCGGGCACTGGAAAAGCGCCCGGTGAGCGCCGACCAGATCGAAACCGCCATCGCCGGAATCATGCATCATCTGCGGGCCACCGGCGAGCGCGAAATCGGGTCGCGGGTGGTGGGCGAACTGGTGATGCAGGCGCTGCAGGAACTGGATGAGGTGGCCTACGTGCGCTTTGCCTCGGTCTATCGCAGCTTTCAGGACCTGAGTGAATTCCGCGAAGCGATCGAACGGCTGCAATCCAGTCCGCGGCCGCGGGAGAGCCCCGCCGGGGACCCAGGCGGGGCTCCCGTGCCAGTCGCGGACCCAGAGTAGCCGCCTATGCCTGAGTTTGCTGCCTTTGATGAGCAGATGATGGCGCGGGCGCTGGAACTGGCCCGCCGCAGTATCTTCTGCAGCCGCCCCAATCCGGCGGTGGGATGTGTGCTGGTGCGCGCCGGGCAGGTGGTGGGCGAGGGTCGAACCCAGGCCGCCGGCGGCAACCACGCCGAAATCGAGGCCCTGCAAAACTGTCCCGATTCCCGCGGCGCCAGCGCCTACGTGAGCCTGGAGCCGTGCAGCCACCAGGGCCGGACCGGCCCCTGTGCCCAGGTCCTGATCGAAGCCGGCATTGCCAGCGTCACGGTCGCCATGCGTGACCCCAATCCACTGGTGTCGGGGAAGGGTCTGGCACTGTTGCGCCAAGCCGGAGTGACGGTGCGGGAAGGTCTGCTGGAATGCGACGCCCGCCGGCTCAACACCGGTTTCTTCCAGCGCATGCAGACCGGCAAACCGAGAGTCCGGCTCAAACTGGCCGGCAGCCTGGACGGGCGCGGCGCCATGGCCAGCGGCGAGAGCCAGTGGATCACCGGGCCCGCCGCCCGGGCCGACGTACAGCGCTGGCGCGCCCGCAGTGACGCCATCGTCACCGGCGTCGACACGGTCATTCACGACGACCCCGCCCTGACCGTGCGCGACCCCAGCCTGGACATTCCCCGGCAACCGTTGCGGGTGATCGCCGATTCCGCGCTGCGCACCCCGCCCGACGCCGGCATCCTGCGCCAGCAGGGCCACACCCTGATCGCCCACGTGCGGGACCAGGACCCACCGCGGGCGCCGGCCTTGCTGGACGCCAACGCGGAGTTGCTGGCGCTGGCCGAAACGCGGCGACGGGTAGACCTGGCGGCGCTGGTGCAGGCACTGGCGCAGCGGGAGTGCAACGACATTCTGCTGGAATGCGGCCCGCGCCTGGCCGGGGCCTTTTTGCAGGCGCACCTGGTCGACGAAATCGTGCTCTACCAGGCCCCGCTGCTGCTGGGCAGCGAAGCCCGCCCACTGGTGGAGCTGCCGCTGCGGGAACTGGCGGAAAAACGACAACTGCGGGTACTCGAGTGGTGCCGGGTCGGCGATGATTTTCGCCACATCCTGGAAATCGAGCGCTAGCCGAATGTTTACTGGCATCGTTCAGGCGGTGGGCACCGTGGCCGACATCGAAACCGGCCAAGGGGATTTGCGGCTGCGCATCGACAGCGGCAAGCTGGACCTCGCCACCCTGACTGCCGGGGATTCCATCTGCACCAACGGCGTGTGCCTGACGGCGGCGGAACTGCGCGCCGACGGCTTCGTCTGCGACGTGTCGCGGGAGACGCTCGACTGCTCTACCCTGGGCGAGCTGGAACCCGGGGCCCCGGTCAACCTGGAAACCGCACTCACCCCCCATTCGGCTTTGGGCGGCCACATCGTCAGCGGCCACGTGGACGGCGTGGCCAGCGTGGTGTCACATCGCAGCGACGCGCGCAGCAGCCGCTGGCGAATGCGGGCCCCGGACCGACTGGCCCGCTACCTGGCTCGCAAGGGTTCGGTGTGCATCGATGGCGTCAGTCTGACCATCAACGCGGTGCACGGCAGCGAGTTCGAGATGAACATCGTTCCCCACACGCTGGCGCAGACCATATTTTCCTCCTACCGGGTGGGCAGCCGGGTCAACCTGGAAGTGGACGTGATTGCCCGCTACCTGGAGCGACTGCTGCTGGGGCCGACTGCCGCCGACCCCCGGGCAGCGCCTGGGGAAGCAGATTTTCCCGGCGCACGGGGGCCCGACTGATGCAACTGCACCCGGTCGAGGAAATCATCGCCGAGATCCGTCAGGGCCGCATGGTGGTGGTATTGGACGACGATCAGAACAAGGAGCACAACCACGGCGTGCTGCTCATGGCCGCCGAACACGTGCAGGCCAAAGATGTGAATTTCATGGCGCGGCAAGCCCGGGGCCTGGTCTGCCTCACCCTCACCGAGGAACGCTGCCGCCTGCTGGGATTGACACCGATGGTCGACAACCCCTTCGGCGAGAAGTCCAGCTTCACGGTTTCCATCGAAGCCCGCGAAGGCATCTCCACCGGCATTTCCGCCGCCGACCGGGCGCACACCATTCAGACGGCGACCAGCCCCACCGCGGTGGCCGACGACATCGTTCAGCCGGGGCATGTATTTCCACTGACTTCGGCGCCCGGCGGGGTACTGACCCGGGCCGGACATACGGAGGCGGCGGCGGATTACGTGCGCCTCGCGGGCCTGCTGCCGGCGGCGATGGTCGCCGATGTCCTCAGCGCCGACGGCGCTCTGGCCAGCGCTTCCGAGTTGCTGGCGTTCGCCGAACAACACCAGTTCAAGATCGGCTCCATCGCCGACCTGATACATTTCCGGCTGATGAGCGAGCGCACCGTTCACCGCCTGCGGGAGGGCCCGGTGCAGACCCGTTATGGTGAATTCCAGCTTACCGCCTATCGTGAGCAGACCACCGGAGAGGTGCACCTGGCGCTGCACAAGGGCCGGATCGAGGCCGCCGAGCCCACCCTGGTGCGGGTTCACATACCGGCGGCGATGCGCGACCTGCTGGTCGCCGAGGTGCCGGATCTACCCAGTTGGGACCTGGCGAGCTGTCTGCAGACCATCGCCGCCGCCGGCAGCGGAGTGATCGTGCTGCTGGCCCGCCAGGAAACCGCCGCGGACCTGCTGCACAGCGCCGACCTGGCCCTGGGCAGGGTACCGGTGGCCGCGCCGGATGCGGGTGGCAGGGGCAGCTACATCAACGTGGGCCTGGGCTCTCAAATCCTGCGCGACCTGGGGGTGGGTAAAATCCGCCTGCTGGGTGCGCCAATCCAGTACAATGCCATTTCCGGGTTCGACCTGGAAGTTGTGGAATACCTCAGCCCCGATGGCCCGGACCCCATGGAGCAACAGGGAAACTGACGTGTCGATCAAGACCATCGAAGGCAGTCCGGACGCCGGTGGCGGGCGCTTTGCCGTGGTGGTGGGCCGCTGGTACCAGGAGGTCGTCGGGCAACTGCAGCGCGCCGCTCTGGATACCCTGCGCGAGCACGGGGTCAGTGACGACGCCATCACCGTAATCCACGCGCCGGGCGCCTTTGAAATTCCCCTGGTATGCAAAACGGCCGCCGCCTCCGGCCGCTACGACGCGATCGTCGCACTGGGTGCGGTGATCCGCGGCGCCACTCCGCACTTCGACTACGTCGCCGGGGAATGCGCCGGCGGCCTGGCCCGGACCAGCACCGAATACGGCCTGCCGGTTGCGTTCGGGGTGCTCACCGTCGACACCATGGAGCAGGCGCTGCAGCGTTCCGGCGACGGACCGGTGAACAAGGGCCGGGAAGCGGCGCTGGCGGCGCTGGAAATGGTTTCGCTGCTGGAGCAGCTCGCGCCTTGAGCGGCAACCCCAGCCAGCGACTGGCCGCCAGACGCCACCGGGCCCGCCACTATGCCATGCAGGCGCTGTATCAGTGGCAGGTGGCGGACGGCAGCCCGGCCGACATCGAACACCAGTTCCGCGAGGAATACGACTTCGACAAGGTGGACGGCCAGTATTTTCACCTGCTGCTGCAGCAGGTGCCGGCCCGGCTGGAGGATATCGAGTCCCGCTACCGGCCCTTCCTGGTGGGCCGGGAAGTGAGCGAACTGGGAGCGGTGGAACGGGCCCTGCTCGCCATCGGTACCTTCGAACTGCTGGAACGCGTCGATATCCCCTACAAGGTAGTCATCAACGAGGCGGTAATTCTGGCCAAGAAATTTGGTGCACAGGATAGTCACAAGTTTATCAACGGGGTGCTGGACCCCGCCGCCCGCCAGCTACGGAAGCTGGAAATCGATTCGCCAGGGTCCTCCTGAGCAGCACCCCGGTACCCCATGAGCGACGAATTTTCCCTGCTGGAACAGTACTTTTACCCGTTTTCTCCAAAACTGGGGGACGATTCCGCAGTTCTGGAGATCCCGCCCGGCATGAGCATGGTCACCTCCATCGACACGCTGGTGGAAGACACCCACTTCCATCGGGGGGCGCCCCCGGAGCAGGTGGGCTACCGGGCGCTGGTGACCGCACTGAGTGACCTCGCCGCCACGGGTGCCCAGGCCCTGGCCTGCACCCTGGCGCTGACCCTGCCCGAGGGGGATGCCGACTGGCTGCGGCGCTTTACCCGGGGATTGCGGGAAGCCCTGGAGGACAACGGGGTGGAATTGATCGGCGGCGATACCACCCGGGGGCCGCTCACCATCAGCGTAGCGGTATTCGGCGCGGTGCCCGCCGGTCGCATGCTGCAGCGGCGGGGCGCCGAGGTCGGGGACCGCGTCTACGTCAGCGGCCCACTGGGGGATGCAGCGGCGGCGCTGAGTGTGCTGGAGGGCCGCTGGCCGGGTGCGGCCGAACACCAGGGCTACCTGCTCGAGCGCTTTTACCGCCCCACGCCACGCCTGCAACTGGGGAGGCAACTGCTGGATTTCGCCAGTTCGGCCATCGATGTATCCGATGGCCTGCTGGCGGACGCCGCCCACATCGGGCGGGCCAGCGGAGTGCGGCTGGACATCGACGAACAGCGCGTGCCCCTGTCGCCGGCACTGCGCGAGCTGAACGACTGGCCACGGGTCAGGGACTGGGTGCTGGGCGGCGGCGACGACTACGAACTGTTGTTCACGGTGGCGGCCGGCGTCGCTTCCCGGGTGCCCGCCGAGTGCGTGTGGATCGGTGAAGTGGTGGCGGGAACGACCCCTGAGCGTGGCCCCGGGTATGTGCATTTCCCGGGCTGAACCGGCCGCGGCGGGCGCCTCGGCGCACCCGGCGAAAGATTGCCACAAAATGCGGGCAAATCCTGCTCGCCACCTGCTACACTGTGCGCCCCTTGGAAAAGACTGGCTGTTGTGCAGATACACCGCGTAGAGTCCTCGCGTCTGCCCACTCGCTGGGGCGAGTTTGAAATGCACGGTTTCGAAGACCCGGGCAACGGGTTGGAGCACCTGCTGCTCTGTCTCGGCGACCTGTCGGACGGCCACTCCGTGCTGACCCGGGTGCATTCGGAATGCCTCACCGGCGACGCCCTGTTCAGCCTGCGCTGCGACTGCGGCAACCAACTGCAGGAAGCAATGAAACTGATCTCGGCCGAAGGCCGCGGCGCGCTGTTGTACCTGCGCCAGGAAGGCCGTGGCATCGGCCTGCTCAACAAGATCAAGGCCTACCAGCTACAGGACCTTGGAGCCGATACGGTAGAGGCGAACGAGGCGCTGGGCTTTGGCGCCGATCAGCGCGATTACTCCATGTGCAAACCCATGCTGGAGCGGGTGGGCATCCGCAGCGTGCGCCTGCTGACCAACAACCCGCGCAAAGTGGAGGCGCTGGAGGAGCTGGGAATCACGGTACTGGAGCGGCTGGCCCTGAACACGCCGCACAACCCGCACAATCGGCACTACCTCGCCACCAAGGTCGGCAAACTGGGTCACTGGACGAAGTGAGGTAGCGGCAGTGGAACGCCAACCGGAAAGCGGGTAGCATTCCTCCATGCTGAAACAGATACCGCTCAATTGCCCCGCCACGCCGTTGCTGGATTCGGTAACGGGTCCCGAGCAGTTGCGCACGCTCAAGCCCGAGTCGCTGCCGGCCCTGGCCGAGGAGCTGCGCGCCTACCTGCTGTGGAGCGTCGGCCAGACCGGTGGCCATTTCGGGGCGGGGCTGGGCGTGGTGGAGTTGACCATCGCGCTGCACTACCTGTTCGATACCCCCCACGACCGCATCGTCTGGGACGTGGGGCACCAGACCTACCCGCACAAGATTCTCACCGGCAGACGCGAACGCATGCACTCCATGCGCCGCGAGGGTGGTCTGTCCGGTTTCCCGAAACGAACCGAGAGCGAATTCGATACCTTCGGCACCGGGCATTCCTCCACCGCCGTTTCCGCCGCCCTGGGCATGGCGCTGGCGGCGGTCAATTGCGGCCAGCAGCGCAGGGTGGTGGCGGTGGTCGGCGACGGCGCCATGACCGGCGGCATGGCCTTCGAGGCGCTCGCCCATGCCGGACACGTGGCCCCCAACCTGCTGGTGGTGCTCAACGACAACCAGATGAGTATCGGTCACAACACCGGTGGCCTCGCTACCTACTTCGCCAGGATCCTGGCCTCGAAAACCTACATCGCCGCGCGCAGCGGCTCCAGGAGAATCCTGGAAAAGATTCCCCCGGCCTGGGACGTGGTCAGGCGCACCGAAGAGCACGTCAAGGGCATGGTGGCGCCCGGCACCCTGTTCGAGGAGTTGGGCTTCAACTACATCGGGCCGCTGGACGGGCACGACCTGCCGAACCTGTTGTCCGCCATCGACAACATGAAAGATCTCCAGGGGCCGCAGCTACTCCACATCCAGACCGTCAAAGGCAAGGGTTTTCTCCCGGCGGAGCAGGACCCGGTGGGCTACCACGCCATCAATAAAATCGATCCCAAACCGGTATTGCCGGCGCAGGACGCCCCGGCGCCGCCACCGAGGAAGCCCAAATACCAGGCCGTGTTCGGGCGCTGGCTGTGCGACATGGCGGAGCAGGATGAACGCCTCATCGGCATCACCCCGGCCATGTGCGAGGGCTCGGGAATGGTGGAGTTCGCCGAGCGCTTCCCGGAGCGCTATCACGACGTGGCCATTGCCGAGCAACATTCGCTGACCCTGGCCGGCGGCATGGCCTGCGAAGGGTCGCGGCCGGTAGTGGCGATCTACTCCACCTTTCTGCAGCGCGGCTACGACCAGTTGATTCACGACATCGCCCTGCAGAACCTGAATGTCACCCTGGGAATCGATCGGGCTGGCCTGGTGGGCGAAGACGGGCCCAGCCACGCCGGCAGTTTCGATCTCAGCTTTCTGCGCTGTGTGCCCAATATGCTGGTGGCGGCCCCCAGCGATGAAAACGAGTGCCGACAGTTGCTGTACACCTGCTATCAGCACCACGGCCCGGCAGCGGTGCGCTACCCCCGTGGAACCGGCACCGGGGTCCGCATCGACAAGCAGATGAAGCTCCTGCCGGTGGGCGAAGCGCTGCCGCTGCGGAGCGGCAAAGAGGTCGCCATTCTCAATTTCGGGGTGCTGTTGCCCGCCGCCCGGGAGGCTGCGGAGCGGCTCGATGCCAGCCTGGTCGACATGCGCTGGGTAAAACCGCTGGATGAAACCCGGGTACTGCAACTGGCCGGCGAGCACAAACTGCTGGTTACCCTGGAAGAAAATGTGATCGCCGGCGGAGCCGGTGCCGCAGTCAACGAGCTGCTGGCCCGGGAACACTGCTCCACCCCGGTGCTCAACCTGGGCCTGCCCGACCGCTTTGTCGAACACGGCAAGCGGGAACAGCAACTTGCCCGGGTGGGCCTGGACGCCGCGGGGGTGCTCGCCGCCATTCAAAAACGCCTGCTGCGCCTGCACTCCGGCAAACCGGTCCTGGAAGTGCGGCGTTAGCCCGCCAGGTCGGGGCCCTCGAAGCAGCGGAACTCACGTTCCAGAATCCTCGCTACCTGCAGCGTGGTCTTGTCCTGCAGGAAATTTCCGGCAATCTGCATACCGATGGGAAGCCCCTCCCGGCTCAGCCCCAGCGGCACCGCCGTGGCCGGCAGCCATCCGTTGAGGGTCAGCCCCGCGTAGAACATCAGGTCCATGTAGGGGCGCTGTTCCCCCAACAGGTCGAGGACACGCGCGTCCATGTCGTCACTGTGGTCGTGCGGGAAGGCGGGAACAAAGGCGCAGGGGCAGAGCAGGACGTCGAAGTCTGCAAAGAATTCCGCCCACAGTTTGCGGTAGTGCTCACGACGTTCGTATTCCCTGGCCCAGAGGTAGTGCGGGCCGGCACAGGAGCGGGTCATGGTGGCGGGAATGCTGAGGTCGTCGGGACTCAGCGATTGCAGGGCCTCGGCCATGCTTTCGACGAGGCTTTCGGGCAGGTTGCCGCCGATGGCTGCGGCCACCATGAAACGGTAATTGCGCAGGTACTCCTCCAGCGGGAACCCGGGCCTGGCGGTGCGCTGCACGCTGGCCCCCAGGGCTTGCAGGCAGTCCGCCGCGGCGTGGATGGCGGCGCTGATGTCGGGGTGTACCGGACACAGTTCTTCGTCGGCCCAGACCGCTACCCGCAGTTGCCGGACCTCGGCGAAGCGCGCCGCGGGCAATTGGATACTGTGGGCGACGGCCATCTCCGGCAGTGGCCCGGCGAGCACCTCCAGGGCCTGCTCCAGGTCATCCACGCAGGTGCCGATGGGACCCACCACGGACAGGTCGGTTTCGGTGCGGGTATACTCGGAGGGGGGCAGGTGCCCGCGCTGGGGTACGATGCCATAGCTGGGCTTGTGGCCGTAGACCCCGTTGAAGTGACAGGGCGTGCGAATCGAACCACCGATATCGGAACCGATCTCGATGGGGGTCAGGCCGGCGGCCACCGCGGCGGCGGCTCCGCCCGAGGAGCCGCCACAGGTGCGCAGCGGGTCCCAGGGGTTGTTGGAGGTACCGTAGACCTCGTTGTACGACTGCAAATCGGAACTCATGAACGGTACGTTGGTCTTGCCGAACACGATGGCGCCGGCATCGATAAAGCGTTGTACGGCGATCGCGCTGGTTTTGGGAATGTGGTCGCGGTGACCCGGGTCGCCGCCCACCGTGACCAGACCCTCCACCCGCAAGGCATCCTTGATGGTGCACGGTACGCCGTGCAGGGGCCCCCAGTCCTCGCCCCGTTGCGCCGCCTGGTCCGCGGCCCGGGCCCGAGCCCGGGCGCGTTCGAAGTCAAACGCCACCACGGCGTTGAGCCCGGGGTTGTAGCGTTCCACGCGGGCAATGAAAAACTCGAGTACTTCCCGCGCTTCCAGCCTGCGGGCCTTGATTGCCGCGGCGATGGAAAACGCGCCCTGGTACAGTAATTCCATGTAGTGCTCCCCTGACCGCCGCTAACAAAAGGGTTGGCAACTGGTATAATTCCGATTGCCCCGCAGTGTCCGAGTGTACCCCAATGCCCGAACAGAAAAAAAACGCGTTTGAAGACAGCCTGGCCCAACTCGAAGCGCTGGTGACCAGCCTGGAAGAGGGTGATTTGAGCCTCGAACAGTCCCTGCAGGCCTTTGAACAGGGGGTGACGCTGGGGCGCGATTGCCGGCGGGCACTGGAAGAAGCGGAACAGAAGGTGCAGCTTCTCACCGAAAAGGACGGCGCAGTCGTCGCCGAGCCCTTCGCCGGGCAGGCGACCGGCGAGGACCCGTGAGCAGCGCCGATTTCGCGGCCCAACTAGGTACCTGGCAAACGCGTTGCAACCGGGCGCTGCAACAAGCGCTCGGCGAGTCCGACAGTGAATTCGACAGCGCCGCCGGGCCCCTTCTCCAGCGCCTGTTCGAGGCCAGCGACTACGCGCTGAACAGTGGCGGCAAGCGCCTGCGTCCCGCCCTGGTCTATGCCGGGGCAGCGGCGGTGGACGCCACCGCGCTGGACCGGCGTCCGTTGAACGAGGCCCTGGACAGCGCCGCCTGTGCGGTGGAACTGATCCACGCCTATTCCCTGGTGCACGACGACCTGCCCAGCATGGACGACGATGACCTGCGGCGCGGCCAGCCCACGGTCCACAAGGCCTTCGATGAAGCCACCGCGATACTGGCCGGCGACGCCCTGCAGGCCCGGGCCTTCGAACTGCTGGCCAATCAGAGCCAACTGGAACCGGCGACGCGCCTGCAACTGCTGCGCCTGCTGACGGCCGCCAGCGGCGCCCGGGGCATGGTGGGCGGGCAGGTCATGGACATCGCCGCCACCGGCCAAAGCGCCACCCTGGCCGAGGTAGAGGCCATGCACGCACTCAAAACCGGTGCCCTGATGCGCGCCAGTGTGGCCATGGGCGCCACCGTCGCCGGTGCCGGGCGGCAGCAACTGGCACAACTCGACCGGTTTTCCCGCAATTTCGGCCTGGCCTTTCAGTATTGCGACGACGTGCTCGACGCCACCGGCACTACCCAGAGCCTGGGCAAGGCGGCGGGTGCCGACGCCGCGCTCTGCAAATCCACCACGGTGAGTCTGCTGGGGGTGGAGGCCGCCAGGGCGCGGGTCGAAGAGTTGACGGCGGCGGCGGTGGCGGCGCTGTCCGATTTCAGCGGCCAGCCGGAACTGCTGCTGGGTCTGGCGCAGTTCGTGGCCGAACGCTCCCGATGACGCCCGTACGGTGGCGCAGACCGGTGAACGGACAAGCCCGGCGAGGCGCAGTACAATGGCGACGCCTTGCCTCACAACGCACTATCGGGAGTACGCGATGAGATTCAGCTACCAGGTGGGCATGTGTGACGCCGACCACTACCTGCCCCTGGCACGGGCCGCGGAGGCGGCGGGTTACCACGGCATCACCGTGCCCGACAGCATTTGCTATCCCCAGCAGGCCAGCTCCCGCTACCCCTACAATGCCGATGGCAGCCGTGAATTTCTGGAGGGCGAGCCCTTCATCGAATCCCTGATCGCCGTGACCGCCATGGCTGCGGTGACCAGTACCATCCGCTTCGCCACCTTTGTATACAAGCTCGCCATCCGCCAGGCGGCCATCGTCGCCAAGCAGGTACAGGGCATCAATGTGCTGAGCGGCAACCGCTTCGACTTCGGGGTGGGCATCAGCCCCTGGGAAGAAGACTTTGCCGTCGCCCAGATCCCCTTTCAGAAGCGCGGCCAACGGCTGGACGAGCAGATTGAAATGATTCGCGGCCTGGAATCCGGCGACTACTTCGGCTTTCGCGGCGAGTTGCACGACATGCCCGCCAACAAGATGAACCCGGTGCCCACGGCGCCGACGCCGATTCTGATCGGCGGCCACAGCGAGCCGGCCCTGCGGCGAGCCGCCCGCAACGATGGCTGGATGTGCGCCGGCGCCGACCTCGCCGGGTTGCGCAGCTACCTGGAGAAAATCAATCGATACCGGGAGCAGTCGGGCGACGCCGGGCGGCCCTTCAAGGTCTTTACCACCGGACAGAACGCCTTCACCCGGGAGGGCATCGAGGAACTGGAAGAACTTGGGATCACCGACGTGGTGATCGGTTTTCGGGATGTCTACCAGCGGCAGCCGGATCAGGAATTGCCCGAAAAAATTGCCATGCTGCAGTGGTATGCCGGCGAATTCATCGCGCCCGATTCGGGCGGATGACGACAATTTTCTCCTTGAGCGCAATCCGGATCAGACCCATACTGTGATTCTGGAGAATTGAGGATGGAACTGTGAAACTGAAGTTTCTCGATGAGAGCCCGCGCAAGATTCAACGCTTCAGCGGTTCGGCCGGCCTGCGGGGCGAAACCACCGATATCGACGACCTGCTGACCAGTGAGCACGTGGATCACGTGGCAGAGATCTTCAGCACGCCGCTGACCGGTTCCTACAACTGGAACTACACCCGCCAGGACGACCGCATCAAGAAGTTGTACGAATTGGGCAAGCAGCTCAACTGGAACGTGGAACTGGACATCGACTGGAGCCCCGAGTGGCCGCGGCCGGATTTCGAAGAAGAGGCACGGTTGATGAACCTGGCGGACTATCCACCCTTTGTGGCCCTGTCCGACGAACGAAAGAGTGAGTTCTGCCTGCATCTGGACGCCTGGAGCCTGTCCCAGTTTCTGCACGGCGAGCAGGGCGCCCTGCTGGTGGCATCCCAGTTGGCCGCCTGCGCACCGACCTTCAACGCCAAGTTGTTTGCCGCCTCACAAACCTTCGACGAGGCTCGCCACGTGGAGGCGTTCAACAAGTACATACAGACCCGCATCGGTTTGATGTACCCGGTCAACACCGCCCTCAAGAGCATTCTCGACAAGATTCTCACCGACCCCCGCTGGGACCTGAAATTCATCGGCATGCAGATCATCATCGAAGGCCTGGCCCTGTCCGCTTTCAACACCGCCCGGGAAACCACCCCCGACCCGGTCCTCAAAGAACTGATCTACCTGGTGACCCGGGATGAAGCCCGCCACGTTACCTTCGGCGTGAATTACCTGGAGGAATACCTGAAGACCCTGACCGACGAGGAACTGGAGGAGCGCGCCCAGTTTGCCTACGAGGCCTGCGTGGTCAGTCGCGAGCGGCTGGTGGCGACCGACGTGTTCGCCCACTTCGGCTGGGATGTGGAAGAGGCGCGGCAGCGGGTGCTGGAGGGCTTCGTGATGAGCACCTTCCGCAACCTGTTGTTCCAGCGCGTGATCCCCGACCTCAAGCGCATCGGGCTGATGACCGAGCGGATCCGGCCCAGGTTTCAGCAAATGGGCATCCTGGAAATGGAACACCTGGAGGATGACGGCGACATCGACTGGGCCGCCATGGAGCGCCCGCTGGATACCAGCGAAGCCCAGAGCCACGAGCAGAAGGCGCTACAGGAGTACCTGGAAAAAACCGTACACGAGAAATTGACGGAAATGGCCTGACCGCCGGCAGTGGCGCCGCCGGGACGAGCGTCCGCGCCCGGCGCGCCGGCCCCCGCGCAGTCAGGACAGCCAGCGGCCGACCGGCGTTTTCACCCAGAGGAAATTCATCAGCTTCTTCATGCCCTCGGCGCCCTCGACGGTGTTGGGGTACGCGGTCACCAATTTGCCGCCCCGCCGGTCGATGACCACCGGCATTTCGTGGCAGTAGGATTTCAGTCCCTTCTCGCCGTTTACCTGGCCCACTCCGGAGTTTTTCCGGCCGCCGAAGGGCGCGGCGGGAATGCCGTAACTCATCGCCATATCGTTGACCGAGCAGGCGCCGGTGTCGATCTGCAGGGCCAGCCGGTGCCCCTTTTCCTTGTCCTTGGTCCACACGTTGCCGTTGAGCCCGTACTGCGAATCGTTGGCCAGCCGGATGGCCTCGGCCTCGTCGCGCACCTTTTGCAGGCACAGCACGGGACCGAAGGTTTCCTCGTTCATGATCTCCATCTCGTGGTTCACTTCGGTGATGACCGTGGGCAGGTAGTACAGCCCTTTCTGGTCCGGATTGCGGGCGCCACCCATGTGGATGGTCGCTCCCCTGGCCCGGGCGTCCTCGACATGGTGCTCGATGATGGTCATCTGACGGTCCCAGAACACGCAGCCGACATCTTCGGCATAACCGTGTTCGGGCCCCTGTTTGATGGCTTTGCCCTTCTCCAGCACCTTGGCCAGAAACTCGTCGTACACGGATTCCACCACGTAGATCCGCTCGGTGCCGCAGCAGTAGTGGCCGGTATTGAGGCACGACCCCAGCCAGGCGCCGTCGGCGGCACGGTCCAGGTCGGCGTCGGCGCAGACGATCATGGCATCGTTGCCGCCCAGTTCCAGGGTCGCCGGAATGAGCTGGCGGCCGCAGGACTCCGCCACCTTGCGCCCGGTGGCCACGCTGCCGGTAAAGGAAACCTTGTCCACGCCGCCCTCGACGATGGCGGCGCCGGTTTCCCCATCGCCCAGCAACACCTGCAGCAGGCCTTCGGGCAGACCCGCTTCGAGGAAGATTTCCTCGGCCAGCCGGGCCGAGTACGGGGTGACTTCGGAGCCCTTGGCGACCACCGCGTTACCCGCCATCAGGGCCTGGGCCGCCTGGTTCATCACCAGCACGAAGGGGCCGTTCCAGGGCGTGATCAGGCCGATCACACCCAGCGGCTGGTAGCTGATGCGCAGTTGCTTCATGAATCCCATGAGCCCGTGCACCTTGCGCCGGTGCGGCTTGAGGAATCGGGGCGCGTTCTTGGCGTAGTAACAGAGGGAATCGGCCGTCGAGAACACTTCCATCGACAGGGCATCGGTGCGGCACTTGCCGGTTTCGGATACCACCAGGTCGACGATCTGCTCGGTTCTTTGCAGCACGATTTTCAGTGCCCGCTCGAGCACCCTGGCCCGTTCGCGGATATCCAGCGCGGCCCATTCCGGCTGCGCCGCGCGGGCCCTGGCAATGGCGTCAGCGACGTCCTGCCGGTTGGCGCAGACCAGCTCGCCGGTGATTTCCAGGGTGACCGGGCTGCGCAACTGCAAGTGACGGCGGGAATCGGTTGACTCCAGAGGTTGATAAATGGACATGGCGTTCTCTCCAAACGGTCCCCGGGGAACCGCCAAAGCTAATACCGGTTAGCCGTCCTGTCAACGGCGAGAACTGCCTCGGAAAACCGATCTCTGGAGGCTAAATTATTATCAAAAATGTCTTTTAGAAACTAGATTATGTCTAATTCATGTCTATTGGGCAGTCTGATTCGTTTTCGCAACCTGACTTGCTCGACTCTTGGCCCCTTTGGCTCTCTGATCCCCGCGGAAAGGTGCATCGTTGAAAGATACCGCAACCTTCCCCGTCAATGAGACATTTCAAAACTGCCTCTAGTCGGTTATTCCGTTATTTTTACGGCGAAAATGACGGAATCATCGACATGTATAAAAGACTGCTGCCACTGCCAAAGCGCAGTTTCTTCCTGTTCGGGCCTCGCGGCACGGGAAAATAGGTCTGGCTGCCACAGGTGTTGGCCGAGTCGCCTCTGCGCAAACGGTCGCCGACGGTGTCCGAAGCTTCCAGTACGGTAACGCGGCAGTTGCTTTCACGCCCCTCGGAGATTTTTTCGATGGGTGTCCCATGATTATCGCTGTCAACGGTGGTCTCGACCGCCGAACCGGTACTTCAGGGTGACCGCCAGGGACCAGTGATCCATCCCGGAAATCTTGGTGACATTGGTCGCATCCGCAATCGGGTGCACGAGGTAGCCGTTGCGTGACTCGATATTGCCGACGCGGACATAGGCCAGTTTCAGGCCCAGCAGAAACTGGTCATTGAGGCGGTAGTCGGCGCCCGCGTACAGATGCCGGGACAGGCTGGTGTCGTCGAAACTGACGAGTTGATTGGAGTTGTAGAAGGACAGCGGCGGCCCCGAAGGCGGCTGGGTTCCCCGGTAGTCGGAGCGATAGAACAGATCCGATACCTCGACCTCGGCCAACCCGAGCCCCACCCCCAGGTAGGGCGTGAAGCGTTCCCCGAATTGCGCAAAGTCGTAGTAGGCGTTGATGGACACGGCCCGGGTGCGCAGCCCGTCGACGCCGGCCATACCGCCGGAGCGGATATCGTTGTCGGCGGACCTTCTCGGGCTGCCACCCAGGTAGCCGCCACCAGTATAGGTGTGCTCATCGGTGTCATTGGTGAACTGGGTGGCGGCCAGTTCCAGGCGCAGCGGGCCAAAGCCACGCCCCACGGCCAGTTCCAGCAGCGCGCCGGTTTCGGTATCCAGGTCGTAGTGCCAGCGGTACCCCTCGGGTCTGCCACCGGGCAGGTGACTGCAATCGTCATCGGGATAACAGAGGTTGTCCCTGTTGCTGCCACTGTGCTCGACTGTGGAGGCACTGTCGGCCCCGAGGCCCACCGCCACATACCAGGCAGAACTCTCCGCCGCGGCCGGACTGGTGAGGGAGATGGCCAGCAGCACTGCGCCAGCCAGACAACGGACAGCACGGGACAAAGGTGACGGGACGAGTGGCATTGCGGCCTCCAGGGTCAATGGTCGAATACCCTGATTATAGTCTGCCGCAGACGGAAGGAGAGAAAAAAAAGTCTGCCAAACCGGTCTACGGGAAACGGCGGAGGTCTCCCTTACCAGCGGTACACCATCCGCGCGTACCAGGAACCACCCTCGTAGTTGGCGGCGGTCCGGCGGGCGTAGGGCAGTCCCGCGTTCAGCCGGTTGGCGTAGGGGGGACCAACGCGGTCGGGGTACTCGTCAAACACATTGGAGGCACCCAGGACGAGCTGCCAGCGGTCGCCGACCCGGTAGTCGAGTTCCAGGTCCACGAACCAGGTGGCGGCCATCTTCCTGCTCGGCGCCGCGCCATCCACGCCGTCGATGCGCCCGCGTTCGTCGTAGTGGCTGCCGAAGTAATTGAGCCGCACCAGCAGGCTCCAGTTGGTCCCCGCCGAGGTACTCGCCGCCAGGCTGACGCGGTCCTCGGGATAACTGTGCTCGATATCTTCCACATCGGCGGCGGAAACCGGCAGGATTCCGTTGACGGCGCTCTGGCTGGCCACCTCCACCTCATTGTGGTTGTAGGCCAGGGTCAGGCCGGTATGCACGCCGCTGCCGCCCCAGTGGAAGGAAGAGGCCAGCACCAGGTCCAGGCCCCTGACATCGAGGTTCAACGCGTTGGTGAAAAACTGGATGTTGGAGCCGATGCCGGTGACGGGATCGACCGTCGGCAGGTTCTGGGTCTTGAAAATGCGATCGTCGACTTCGATCCGGTAGAAGTCCGCGGTGAGCGAAGCCGCACTGCCCAGGTCGGCGGCGAAACCGACGCTCAGGTTGGTCGATTGCTCTTCGCGCAATGGTGATCCCCCGGCCGCCAGGGCCAGGGGATGGTCCGGCGGAACCGTGCCGGACTCCACCTGCAGCCCGGTATCGTTGCTGAAGTTGGTGGTGATCTTCTGGATATTGGCCTGCCCCGGCGTCGGCGCGTGGAAGCCGGTGGAGAGCGCCCCGCGCAGGCTGAAGCCGGGGGACAGCCGGTAGCGGGCGGCGATCTTGCCGTTGACGGTGTCGCCGAAATCCGGGAAGTCCTCGTAGCGCGCGGCATACTGCACCACCAGGGCGGCGGACAGGTCGTGTTCGATTTCCCCGTACAGCGCGTAGTTGTCACGAGCAAATGCACCGGCATTGCCGGGCTCGAAACCCTTGAAGCCGCTGCTGCCGGCACCGAGGTACGAGGCGGGCTCCCCGGCGATGATGCCGAAGGTTTCCTCGCGCCACTCGGCGCCGAAAGCCAGGTGAACCGAACTGGTCAACTGCCTGGAAAAATCGGCGTTGAGCGTGATTTCCTCCTGCTCCAGGTCACCCACATCGAAATCCCGCTGTGCCGGGTTGCCGTCGGCGCCCAGGCCGAGGCTCTGGTTGATGGTGTTGTTGAGGAAGAAGCCGATCCGGTTTTCGCCGTAGCCGGCGCTGAGGTCGTACCACGTCCCGCCGGCGAAACTGCCCTTGATGCCCGTCACCAGGCTGAAGTCCTTCTGATTGCCGTCAAAGAAGGGCGTGAACCCGGCGGGAAGCCCGCTGAAGCCATGCTCGTCGCGCAGGGTTCGCAGAGTGATGTGGTCCGGGCCACGGTAGAAGAACCGGTAGCGGCCGAAGGTGTCCGCGTAGTTGCTCTGCGCATAAGCGGAAGCATTGTCGCCGAGATCGATACCGGCGTTGACGAACAGGCGCAGGTTTTCTCCTTCCGCCCGACCCCAGGTATGCACCAGAGGCGCGTCGTCGAACGGCGAATCCGCGCCCACGCCGGGGACGCCGGCGTCGATCAGGGCCTGGGCGTCGGGCCGCTGGATGCCCCGGGACAGCGCTTCGTTTTCGGCGTACTCCAGGCTCAGGTTGAGGAATCCGCGGTCACCCAGTGGCAGGCCGACATTGCCGGCCAGGGCATGAGACTGTTCGCCTTCAAAGAACTCGCCGAACTGCAGCCGGATTTCCCCCCCCTCGGCCGCGTCCCTGGTGACGAAATTGATGACACCGGCAATCGCGTCGGCACCGTATTGGGCCGAGGCTCCGTCGCGCAGGACCTCTACGCGCTGCAGCGCAATGCCCGGAATCATGCCGATGTTGGGCCCATGGGCACCCTTGCCGGCGGCGGGCACGAACTCGGCGATCAGCGCGGCGCGATGGCGGCGCTTGCCGTTCACCAGCACCAGGGTCTGATCGGGCGCCAGGCCGCGCAGCGCTGTGGGGCGGACGAAGGTGTCACCGTCGCCCGAGGCGATGGTGGCGTTGAAGGAGGGGACGTTGACCCGCAGGTTGTCGGTAATATCCGCCGAGTTGCCCACCTGTGCGAAGGCCTCGCCGGAGATCACGTCGACCGGCACGATGGATTCCGCAGCCGAGCGCCCGCTCTTGCGGGTGCCGATGATCACCACCTCTTCCAGCACCGCCGCGGCCTCTTCCCCGGCCGCCACCGGGGTTGCCGGCAGGCTGCCGAGCAGGCACTGCACCAGAAGCGGCACCACCGCTGCGGCTTTGCCGGCCATGCCCGTGAGCCGTTGCAAGGTGGTTCCCAATGCTCAGTACATCAGCCCGAACAATCTGCGCTGATATTCGGCCGCCAGCGGGTCACCCTTGCCCAGGGCGGCGATGATGTCGAGCAGGAGCTTGCGGCTGCCACCGTCGTCGTACTGCAGGTCCTGCTCCAGGATGACGATGAGCATCTCCAGCGCCTGGCGATGCCTGCCAACCTGGTTGTAGTGCACCGCCAACTGCTGTCGCACCTCAAAATTGCCGTCATCTTCGGCTAACTTGCGCTCAAGTACATCGATCTCCGGCGATTGCATGGCATCCTGCTTGAGCTTCAACTGTGCCTGCAACTGCTCCCAGGACCCGTCACGAGCCACCGTGGTCACCGCGGCCAATACCTTTTCGGCTTCTTCCAGCCGCTTCGCGTCGATCAGTTGACGGGCATACTCCAGCGTGATGTCGTGGCGCTTCCCGGATTCGTCGTAGGCGCGGCGCAACAGCGGCAGCGCCTCGGCCGGCTGGCCGTCACCGATCAGTTGCCGGGCCTGCTGCAACAGGGCGTCCCAGGGCTTGGGCAGGTGCTTGTCCAGCATTTCCCGTACCTGGTTTTCCGGCTGGGCACCGGCAAAACCGTCCACCGGCTGGCCGTCCTTGAGGACCATGACCGTGGGCAGGCTGCGCACCCCCAACTGCTGGGCCAGCCCCTGCTCCTGGTCGGCATTGACCTTGGCCAGCAGGAATTGCCCCTGGTATTCATTGGCCAGTTTTTCCAGCACCGGCGCCAGGGCCTTGCAGGGTTCACACCAGTCAGCCCAGAAATCCACCACCACCGGGCGCCTGGCCGATTCCTCGATCAGATAGCGCTGCGCGTTGCCGGCGTCGATATCGACGATGTGTTCACTCATCGTCCGAACCCTGCCCCAGCCCCAGCACGTCACGCATGTCGTAGCGGCCCGCCGGCTGCGAGGCCAGCCAGCCTGCGGCGCGCAGTGCGCCGCGGGCGAAGCACTGGCGGCTGGAGGCCTTGTGACTGATTTCCACCCGTTCCCCGGCGGCCGCGAAGGTGACCGTATGCTCCCCCACCACGTCGCCGCCGCGCTGGGTGGCAAAGCCGATGGTTGCGCCGTCGCGTGCCCCGGTCTGCCCCTGGCGGCCGAAGACCGCCACCTGGGAAAGATCCCGGCCCAGCGCCCGCGCCACCACTTCGCCCATGCCCAAGGCAGTGCCCGAGGGGGCGTCGAGCTTGTGGCGATGGTGCATCTCCTGGATTTCGATGTCGGCATCCCCGCCCAGCAGCCGGGCCGCCGTTTCCAGCAACTCGAAGCAGACGTTGACCCCGGTGCTGAAATTCGAGGCCTGGCAAATCGCCACGCGGGTGGCGGCGGCATCGATTTCGGCCTGCTGCTGCGGAGTGAACCCGGTGGTGCCGATCACCAGCCCCTTGCCGGCCGCGCTGCACGCCCGCACATTGGCCAAAGTCGCCGCGGGGACAGTGAAGTCGATCAGCACATCGAAGTCCGGCAAAACATCGGCGAGATCACCGACCAGGGGCACACCCAGTTTGCCCAGGCCCACCAGTTCGCCGGCGTCCACACCCAGCAGGGTGCTGTCCGGCTGTTCGCTGGCGGCGGCCAGTTGCAGGCCCAGCCCGTTGTCGGCCAGCGCCTCCAGCAGAGCGCGGCCCATGCGTCCGGCGGCGCCGGCGATGGCAATTTTCCCGTTCATATCTTCAGGTCTTCAAAAAAGTTTCTGACTCCCGAGAACCAGCGCGACTGCCGGGGCGAATTCTCGCTTCCCGCCTCGGTCAAGGTCTGCTGCAACTCTTCCAGCAGTTTTTTCTGCTTCTTGCTCAGGTTCACCGGCGTCTCCACTTCCACCCGGCACAACAGGTCGCCAACCATACCACCTCGCACGGGTTTTACACCCTTGCCGCGCAGGCGGAACAGCTTGCCGGTCTGGGTGCCGGGGGGTACCTTCAATTTCACCCGGCCCTCCAGGGTCGGTACTTCCAGTTCGCCACCCAAGGCCGCATGGGTGACGGCGATCGGCACATCGCAATAGAGGTGGGCGCCGTCGCGCTTGAAAATGGCGTGCTCCTGCACTTCCATCTGCACGTACAAATCACCGGATTCACCCCCCGCCGGGCCCGCCTCGCCCTCCCCGGAAAGGCGGATGCGATCCCCGCTGTCGACCCCTGCCGGCACCTTCACCGAAAGTGTCTTGACATCCTCGACCCGGCCGGCGCCGTGACAACTGGTGCAGGGGTCGGTGATCACCCGGCCCTTGCCGCGGCAGGTGGGACAGGTTTGCTGCACCTGGAAAAAACCCTGTTTCATCGTCACCTGGCCGACACCCTGGCAGGTGGTGCAGGTGGTAGGTGGGCGGCCCGCCTTGGCGCCGCTGCCGGAACAGACCTTGCAGGTCACCATGGTGGGCACCCGGATCTTGACGTTGGTGCCGCGCACCGCGTCTTCCAGGCTGATGTCCAGGGTGTAGCGCAGGTCGGACCCCCGTTGCGGCCCGCCGCGCTGGCGGCCGCCACCGAAGATGTCGCCGAACACATCGCCAAAGATGTCGCTGAAACTACCGGAAAAACCGCCGCTCCTGCCCACCTGCGGGTCCACCCCGGCGTGACCGAACTGGTCGTAGGCATTGCGTTTCTCGCTATCGGAGAGAATTTCGTAGGCCTCGCTGGCCTCCTTGAACTTCTCCTCCGAAGCGGCGTCACCGGGATTGCGGTCCGGGTGGTGCTTCATGGCCACCCGGCGGTAGGCCTTCTTGATCTCCCGTTCATCGGCCTGCTTGCCGACGCCGAGGACTTCGTAGTAATCGCGTTTTGCCATGTTTCACATTATCCGACCGCTGTACCCGCGGTTCTCACCAGTGCTCACGGCAAGCCGCAGCCCCACGCTGCGGCGCAGTGCCGGCGCCGCTCTTTATCCGGCCTTCTTGTCGTCTTCCCGCACTTCCTCAAATTCGGCATCCACCGCGTCTTCGGCCGGCTCGGCCTCGGCCTGGGGGTCGCTCTGCGCCGCGGCCCCCTCGGCTGCGGCCGCCGCGGCCGCCTGTTCCTCGTACAGCTTCTGGGCCAGGCCGCCGGAGTGTTCCGTCACCTTGGCGGTGGCCGCCTCGATGGCTGCCAGGTCATCGCCCGCTATCGCCTGTTCGGCTTCGGCGAGCGCCGCCTCGATGTTGGAGCGCTCCTCCTCGGTGGCCTTGTCGCCGGCCTCTTCCAGGGTTTTCCTGGTTGCGTGGACCAGGCTCTCGCAGGTATTGCGCGCGCCCACCAGTTGCTCGAATTTGGAGTCGGCCTCGGCGTGGGCCTCGGCATCCGCCACCATCGCCTCGATCTCCTTGTCGTCCAGCCCGCTGGAGGCGGTAATGCGAATCGACTGCTCCTTGCCCGTGGCCTTGTCCTGGGCGGAGACGTGCAGGATTCCGTTGGCATCCAGATCGAAAGTCACTTCGATCTGCGGCAGTCCCCGCGGCGCCGGGGGAATGTTGGCCAGGTCGAAACGCCCCAGGCTCTTGTTGGCCTGGGCCTGTTTGCGCTCCCCCTGGACCACGTGAATGGTCACCGCCGTCTGGTTGTCTTCCGCAGTGGAAAAGATCTGCGCCTTGCGGGTGGGAATCGTGGTGTTCTTCTCGATCAGTGGCGTGGCCACGCCGCCCATGGTCTCGATACCCAGCGTCAGGGGCGTCACATCGAGCAGCAGCACGTCTTTCACATCGCCACTGAGGACCGCGCCCTGCAGGGCCGCTCCCATGGCCACCGCTTCATCGGGGTTGACGTCCTTGCGCGGCTCCTTGCCGAAAAATTCCGTCACCTTGGCCTGCACCAGGGGCATCCGCGTCTGGCCACCGACCAGGATCACGTCGTCGATTGCATCGGGCTTGAGCTCGGCGTCCCGGAGCGCGATTTTCATCGGCTCCAGGGTCTTCAGCACCAGGTCCTCGACCAGGGATTCCAGCTTGGCCCGGGACAGCTTCACCACCAGGTGCTTGGGACCGGTGGCATCGGCGGTGATATA
>CAZUGZ010000023.1:0-400 GCA_964620555.1 uncultured Alteromonadaceae bacterium | reverse complement strand
GGTTCACTTCCGTCTGCTGGCTGGACGAGAGCTCGATCTTGGCTTTCTCGGCCGCTTCCTTGAGACGCTGCAGGGCCAGCGGGTCGTTGTGCAGGTCGATGGAACTCTCCTTCTTGAATTCCTCCGCCAGGTACTCGATCAGGCGCAGATCGAAGTCTTCGCCACCGAGAAAGGTATCGCCATTGGTGGACAACACCTCGAACTGGTATTCCCCGTCGACTTCGGCGATCTCGATGATCGAGATATCGAAAGTGCCACCGCCGAGGTCGTAGACCGCGATGGTCTTGTCGCCGGTGGCCTTGTCCATGCCGTAAGCCAGGGCCGCCGCCGTGGGCTCGTTGATGATGCGCTGTACATCCAGGCCGGCAATCTTGCCGGCGTCCTTGGTGGCCTGGCGCTG
>CAZUGZ010000022.1:31114-38248 GCA_964620555.1 uncultured Alteromonadaceae bacterium | reverse complement strand
CGTCCTCGCTACAAACCTTGGTGAAATATGCGGGCTTGTCGCTCCAAAACAACCCACAAACACACTGTCGGCAGGACCGTAGCCAGCACCGCCCCTGCCGTCATGCCCGATCGAGCCTAAAGGGACCGCGCTTCACCTCCATGAACTCTGGAAAGGAACCTGGCTGTCGGAAGCCGGCGATCTGGTACAATTTGCGGGCCTGTTGCGCAGGCGGGAAGGACGAACCATAAAGGCGGAGAAGGAGGCTTGGGATGATCGGTCGACACTGTAGCATTTCAGTTCTGGTCAGCGTTTTGCTGTTGCTGTCCGGCGCGTTCCCTGCGCCGCTTGCCAACGCACAGGAAGCGCTGCAATACAGCGACAGGATTCCCGTGCTGGAAGAGGTGGTGGTAACGGCGCGGAAACGCGAGGAAACGGTGCTGGACGCGCCGCTATCGATCACCGCGCTGGGCGCCGGCCAGATCGAGGAGCGCAAACTGCGCGGCCTGACCGACCTGGCGGTGAGTATGCCCAATGTGGCCCTGGATGAAGTGGGCACCCTCAGGGGGATATCCAACTTTTCCATACGGGGTCTGGGGGTCAACAGTTCCATTCCGTCCATCGATCCCACCGTCGGCATCTTCGTGGACGGTGTGTACCTGGGCATCAACAGCGGCGCCGCACTCGATATGTTTGGCCTGGAAAGCATCCAGGTCCTGCGCGGTCCCCAGGGCATCCTGTTCGGTCGCAATGTGACCGGCGGCGCCATTCTGGTAAATACCCGGAAACCCGGTGACGAGTTTGAGGCCCGCATGCGCGCCGCACTGGACGGGGGCGGTGACGGTGGTCTCAACAGGTACCTGATGGGTAGCCTGGGTGGGCCCCTAAGCGACAGCCTCAGCGTTGGCGTCACGGCTTACTACAACGATGACGACGGCTGGTTCGAGAACCAGCGGACCGGCGCTGACTTCGGCGCACTGGAACACCTGATGGTTCGTCCCGTCCTGGTCTGGAGCCCCGCAGACGGGGTGGAACTGGTACTGCGTTACGAGTACAGCGAATCCGAAGGCGACGGTTCCCCTTCGCAGGCGCATACCAACGGGTTCGGGATTGACGGGAGCCCGGCAAACTTTGACCGCGACAGCCACGATTTCTCCCTGGATGAAGAAGGTTTTCTGGACGGCGAAACCCATTTTGTCAGCGCGGAACTGAACCTCGAAGTGGGCGAAAACGGCGTGATTACCAATATTTTCGGCTATCGAAATTCCGAATCGGATGGGCTCAGCGATATCGATGCCCAGCCCGTCAGTCTGTTCCACGCCAGCGCCATCATGGATGCGGAGCAGGTGAGCAACGAACTGCGCTATAACGGCGTCTTCGCCGGACGCATCAACCTGACTTCGGGCGTTTTCTATTTCAACAACGATGTCGTCTACCACGAGCGGCGCAACCTGCTCGGGTTGCTGACCCCGGACGGGTCGCCGGTAACGACCCTGGATGGTGGTGGCGAGTACGAGGTGGAAACCGTCGGGGTGTTCGCGGCGGTCGACTACGACCTCAACGACCTGCTGACATTCAGCGTCGGCCTGCGCTACACGACGGAAGAGAAGGAGGCCAGCATCGCATCCCTGATCAGGAACGTGAACTCGCCATGCAACGTGCTGGAAGGCACCTGTGCGTTCGATTTTGTCGACGACGAAGAGTGGGATAGCTGGTCTCCCAAGGTCGGCGCCACTTACCACCTCACGGACAGCGCGCGTATCTATGCCCACTGGACCCGCGGTTTCCGTTCCGGTGGCTACAACCTGCGCAATACTGCCATCGATACCGTCAACCTGGGGCCCGGACCGTTTGACGAGGAGGTCGTAGACAACTATGAAATCGGCTTCAAGTACAGTTTCCAGCAGGGCTACCTGAGCGGCGCCCTGTTCCTCAATGAAATCGAGGATATGCAGCGAGAGGTCAACCTCGAAGATCCGATCTCCGGTGTGGTCCAGGTCGTCAAGAACACCGCGGATGCCGAAATCCTCGGCGTTGAACTGGACGGCACCTTCAACCTGACGGACAACCTGCAGGCTACCGGATCAGTCGGCTGGCTGGATCCCGAATACAAAAAAGTACGATTCGACCTCAATGGCGACGGCATGATCGACGGGCGCGACAAGGACCTGGAGCCACCCCGAGCCGCGAAATGGACCTGGAGCCTGGGCCTCAGGCACCGCCTGCAGGTTGGCGACCGGGGGCAGCTCGCCTCGCGGCTCAGGTACTCCTACCGGGATAAATCGTACTTCACGGATAACAACTTGGGCTATATTCTCTCGCAAAAGATCCTGGACGCCGGCCTGGATTTCCACACTGCAGACGGCCGCTGGATATTCTCAATCTACGGCAAGAACCTGCTGAACGAAGTCAAGCACGGTGGCGATACCCAACTCCCGCCAAGGCTGGGCCCCATACCCCTGGGCGGCGCCTACGGGCCCCTGGCCAAGGGACGGGTGATCGGGGGTGAGGTGACGTTTTCGTTCTGAAGTGCACCGGAATTGCCCTAAAAATCTGGGGGCAGAGGGTGGATGCCTTGTGGACCAGGGCTGAAACTCATTCCAGTGTGCTCCTGAAACCCCGAATAACCCCCTCGGAATGAATACTCTCAATAAACGCCTTCAGCAGTTCAACTGGCGCATCGGAAGGAGCGTCAAAGCGTGATCTGCAGATAATGCGAGTCTCATTCTCCCCCAACTCATCCACCTCGGTGGTAGCCAGGTAATTGCGCAGGCCGAAGGGTCCGACACCTTCGATGTTGTAGTAGATGAAGCGGGCTTCGTCGTCAACGTGCAGCAGTGTTTCCTGCAAGATTTCGGGCAGCAGGTCTGGGTCCATTCCAGGAGGGAGCAGACCCGGGTCGAAATAGCAGTCACGAGTTCTCGGCAAATCCTGTTCCGTGAGCCCCGGGCTGAGTAGCGCCTTGCGCAGTGGCGCTGGTGGCTCGTGTTCCGGCCACCAGGTCATGATGCCGCCCCAGTGCAAAAGTTGCCGCCAGACTGTCTTTGCGGGCGCCCGGATAACGCCTTCCCGATGGGTCTGTATTCTTTTGTATTGTGTCATCTCTGCCGTTCCGAAGTCAGGCCTTACATTTGACACTACAACCGGGGTCGGAATCCAGTGTCTTTTGGTGGTCGGGGAAAAGACGCTGGACGCCGGGTCAAGCCCGGCATGACGGCAGCCACGACAAGTGTCACAAGCTAGACTAGAATGACCGGGCCGGAGAGGGGCCACCGCAAAGTGCCGGAGCACGCCATGTGCAATGAACTCACGGCGAGAGACAATGTCGACTATTGCCGCCAGCGAGGGTGAACCGGCCCGGGGAGGCTCTGAACGGATATGGGGACCAGGCCATGAAGAAAAAGCGATTCCTGATTGTGGGTGGCGGCGGCAGGGAAAGCTCCTTTGCCAGCAGGCTGATCGAAGACAGCGCCGTCTATGCGGTGATCAGCCACCGGAACCCCGGCATCGTCGAGTGCGTCGCCGAATCGGGGGGGGAATACCTGGTGGGCGACGTCAACGACCCGGCAGTGGTGTGCCGCTTTGCGCGGGAACATGCGATTGATTACGCCTTTGTCAACGCCGATGCCTGTTTGGCGAATGGCGTCGTCGACGAGCTGCTGGAACACGATATCAAGGCAATCGGCGGCACCCGTGCGGCCAGCCGCATCGAATGGGACAAGGTCTACTCCATCGGCGTGATGCAGGCGGTGTGCCCGGAATTTACCCCCTACCATCGAGTGGTTTCCGGCCCACAGGAGCTGCAGGATGCCATTGCCGACTTCCGGCAGCGCAACCTGCCGGTGGTGGTCAAGCCCCAGGGCCTGACCGGGGGCAAGGGGGTAAAGGTGATGCCGATTCACCTGGAGACCTATGATCACTGCATCGAATACGCGAATGAGCTGTTGGCCGGGCGCCCCGAGGAACAGGTGCTGCTGGTTGAAAAACTGGAGGGCATCGAATTTACGGTGATGGGCATCACCGACGGGCGCAACCTGGTCATGGCGCCGGCCAGTTACGACTATCCCTTTCGACTGGAGGACGATCTCGGCCCCGGAACCGGCGGCATGGGGTGTTTCACGGCGGGCGAGAACAGACTGCCGTTCATGGACGAGGGGGACTGGCAGCAGTGCGAAATCATCATGAGCCGCGTGATCGAGCGCATGGCCGCGGAGCAACTCGGTTTCAACGGAGTGTTGAACGGCGGGTTCTTCAAGACCCGGCAGGGCATCCGCTTCATGGAGTTCAACGGCCGCTTCGGCGACCCCGAGGGCCTCAACATCCTGATGCTCCTGAAGGGGTCGTTTTCTGCCGTGCTGGAAGATATCTGGCATCAGCGCCTCGCTGCCGGCAACCTGGAGTTCTCGACCCAGGCCAGTGTCATCAAATACCTGGTGGCGCAGGAATATCCCGAGGCCAGTGCCGAGGCCATCGACTTTGCCGTCGACGAGCGCGGCATAGAGGACATGGGAGCGCAACTGCTGTACGCGTCCTGTGAAAATACCGGAGCGGGGCAATACCGGACCCTCAGAAAGTCCCGGGTGCTGGCTGTCGGCGCCCTGGCCGACGAGATTGAAGACGCCGCGGAACTGGTGAACCGGGCCATCCGCCAACATGTCGCGGGGCCCCTGGAGTTTCGCCCCGATATCGGCTCCCGGCAAAACCTGGAAAAACTGCGCCGCCAGGCTGCCGGCCTCGCACCTTGAAGCGGTCTTTTTTCTCCGAGGAAGCGCCATGACTCCCGCACAATACGCCACCCTGGCGGCAGGGGATTACCGCCGCATTCCGATCAGCCGCGAGGTGCTCGCGGATTGTGAAACGCCGCTCAGTACCTACCGCAAATTGGCGGTCGGTCCCTATTCCTACCTGTTCGAATCGGTGCAGGGGGGAGAGAAATGGGGCCGCTACTCGATTATCGGCCTGCCCTGCCAGCGCCTGGTCAAGGTGTACGGCTTCCGGGTGGAGCTGTGGGAGCAGGGCACGCTCAGTGAAGTGCATGAGGTGCCCGACCCGCTGGCCTGGCTGGAAGCCTTTCAGCAACAGTACCGCACCCCCGAGATCACCGGGCTGCCGGTGTTTCACGGCGGCCTGGTGGGCTATTTCGGTTACGACACGATGCGCTATGTCGAGCCCCATCTGCGCGACACCATGCCCGAACCGGATGAAATCGGCGTCCCCGACATCCTGTTGATGGTGTCGGAGCAGGTGGCGGTGTTCGACAATCTCGCCGGCACCCTGCAACTGGTGGTCCACGTCGACCCGGCGCGGGCGGGCGCCTACGACTGGGCCCAGCAGCGGCTGGATGAGCTGGTGGAGCGGCTGCGCCGGCCCCTGGCGGCGCCACCGCCGCTGGACCTGGGGGCCGCCCGGGGCGAGCGGGCCGGGCAGGGGATTCCCGAAGCGGAGATCCGGTCCAGTTTCACGGTGGCGGATTACGAGGCGGGGGTGGAGCGGATCAAGGAATACGTGCTGGCCGGGGACGTCATGCAGGTGGTGTTTTCCCAGCGCTTCAGCCTGCCCTTCACGGAATCCACACTGGACCTCTATCGGGCGCTACGCAACCTGAACCCCTCCCCCTACCTGTACTACCTGGATCTCGAGGATTTTCAGATCGTCGGCTCTTCGCCGGAGATCCTGGTGCGGCTGCAGGGGGGCGAGGTCACCGTGCGGCCCCTCGCCGGCACCCGCCACCGCGGCGCGGACGAAGCCGAGGATCTGGCCCTGGAGCGGGAAATGCTGGCGGATCCCAAGGAACTTGCCGAGCACCTGATGCTCATCGACCTGGGCCGCAACGACGTGGGGCGCATTGCCGAGATCGGCTCGGTGGAACTCTCCGAGAAAATGGCGGTGGAGCGCTACTCCCATGTAATGCACATCGTCTCCAACGTCCGCGGCCGGTTGCGGCGCGGCAACTCGGCCCTGGATGTGCTGCGGGCGACGCTGCCGGCCGGCACCCTCAGCGGCGCTCCCAAAATCCGCGCCATGCAGATCATCGACGAACTGGAACCGGTCAAGCGCGGGGTCTATGGTGGCGCGGTGGGTTACCTGTCCTGGCGGGGCGACATGGACACGGCGATCGCCATTCGCACCGCGGTGGTCAAGGATCAGGTTCTCTACACCCAGGCCGGTAGCGGCGTGGTGGCGGATTCCGTCCCCAACCTGGAGTACCGGGAGAGCATGAACAAGGCGCGGGCGATCTTTCGCGCCGCGGCCATGGTGCAGGCCGGCGGCGTCGAGGGGGAGGAGCGTCGATGATACTGATGATCGACAACTACGACTCCTTCACCTACAACGTGGTGCAATACCTGGGGGAACTGGGTGCCGAGGTGCAGGTGGAGCGCAATGACCAGATCGACCTCGCCGCCATCGAGGCCATGGCCCCGGAAAAAATCGTCATTTCCCCGGGCCCCTGCACCCCGGACCAGGCGGGCATCTCGATGCCGGTGATCGAGGCGTTCGCAGGCAGGATTCCGTTGCTGGGAATCTGCCTGGGTCACCAGAGCCTGGGCCAGGTATTCGGCGGCAAGGTGGTCCGCGCCCGCCAGGTGATGCACGGCAAGGTGTCGCAGATTCACCACACCGGCGAGGGCGTGTTCAGCAGTCTCGACACTCCCTTCCCGGCCACCCGCTATCACTCGCTGGTGGTGGCCAGGGAGAGTTTGCCGGACTGCCTGGAAGTCACCGCCTGGACTTGCACCGAGGACGGTGACGAGGATGAAATCATGGGCCTGCGCCACCGGGAGTTGACGGTGGAGGGAGTGCAGTTTCACCCCGAATCCATAATGACGGCACAGGGCCACCGGCTGCTGCAAAATTTCCTGCGGTATTGAACAGGGGGAGGGAGATCGTGGATATTCAACAGGCGCTGTCCCGAATCGTCGAGGGCGAGAACCTGGCGGCCGTGGAAATGCGGCAGGTGATGCACCAGGTAATGGGCGGTGAGGCCAGCGAGGCCCAGATCGGCGCGCTGCTGGTGGGTCTGCGCATGAAGGGCGAAACCATCGAAGAGATCGCGGCGGCGGTGGAAGTGATGCGCGAACTGGCCACCCCGGTGCGGGTGGCGGCGCCCGGTCTGGAAGACCACGCGGCGGCACACCAAACACAGTGGCGGGTGGG